>JBCCMP010000008.1:0-29074 GCA_039026295.1 Pseudomonadota bacterium
ATTCTCCAAGGTGATCGAACTGGGCCACTAGCTGCATTTGCGGCTGAAGCATGCAAAGAACGACCAAAATCAGTCTTCGAAATATCGAAGGCCCGGAAATGCCGATCAAATCCCACCGCCAAGACGCTCAGTCCTAAGGACGACACGACGCAGAAGAAAGTCGTCTTCAATCCGCTTCAACTGACCTTCCCCTGTTACTAGGTCCAATCCGCAACAGAATTCTCCGGTTGATTTTGTGGGCGAGCGCCTGTGATCATGATCGGCGGAGTATTGATGATGAGCCAGTTCGATCAGATACGAGAGATAGTCTACGTCGTTATTTTTATCGCTTGGTCGGTCTTGCCTTCGTTTTACTTTCCGCCGCCAACGGAAATCCAAGCGAGACAACGCAGCCATGAGTCCAGTCCCACCCCCATTTTTACTGCCATTAGGCATTAAAGCGTTTTGACGAAACTCTGAAGCAGGGATTTTCAATTCGGGCTATGTGTGATTCATGCTTCCCAGTAGGATCACGTTATGGCTCCACCGTGTGAACCGCCGGACCTTTAGCATCAGCGAGACCCGCTTTCGCTAGCGGTCGAAGGCTAAAGCTCTCACCCCGCCTCGCCGATTTACCTCAGACTGCTAATGCCTCGGCGATCGCGCGAAGGGCGGCAGGGAGCGCGATCGGTTTACGGGTTGCTGCATCCACATAGACATGGGTGAAGGAGCCGAGCGACGCTGCCATATCAGCGTCTCCCCGGAACAGTGCAACCTCATAGGTGACGGAGGATCCGCCGATCCGTCCTGCCCGCAGGCCTCCGGTGACTGCGTCCGGATACGCCAAAAGCGCGAAGTAGGTGCAACTGGAGGCAACGGTCAGGCCGATCACAGCGCTTCGGGCCGGTGTCAGAAAGCCTTCATCCAACAGATGCGTGGTCACGACGGTGTCCATGAAAGAGTAGTAGGTCGCGTTGTTGACGTGACCGTACATGTCGTTGTCCGCCCAGCGGGTGGTAATTTCACGGAAGACCGGGAAATCGACCCGGCCTGGTGGCAGGGGTCTTTCGGACATTTCAGGCGCGGGCGCGTTGCTCGGCAGGTGTGCCACGTTCGCGATACGGTGTGCGCTGGAAATGGTTTCGATAGCACTTCGAGAAATGCGACGGCGAGGTGAAGCCGCAGGCGAGCGCGACATTGATCACGCTCATATCGGTCTGCAGAAGCAGGTTTCGCGCCTTCTCCAGCCTCAGTTCCATGTAGTACCGCTTGGGTGAGCGATTCAGATAACGCCGGAACAACCGCTCGAGCTGCCGGGTCGACATGTGAACGCCCTTGGCAAGCTCCGACGGGCTGATCGGCTCTTCGGTGTTCTGCTCCATGGTTTGGATAATGTTGACCAGTTTGGGATGCCGCACGCCGATCCGGGCTGGCACCGAAAGGCGCTGCTCGTCAGAGTCGCTGCGGATCGGTGCATGCACCATGGCATCGGCGACCAGCGCACCCAGATCTGGGCCGTAGTCTTCAGAAATCAGTTGCAACATCATGTCAGCAGCGGCGGTTCCGCCAGCGCAGGTGAAAACGCCTTCGTCCAGGCAATAGAGCAGGTTCGACATCTCGGTGTCGGGGAACTCCTCGGCAAAGGCGGCCTGGTTCTCCCAGTGGATCGTTGCGCGCTTACCGTCGAGCAGCCCGGCCTTCGCAAGAATATGGGCACCGGTGCAGACGGCTCCCATGCGCACGCCGCGCCGCGCCTGTGTCCGCAGCCATGCCAGCAGAGGCCGGGTTGTGGCTTCGCGCAACCCAAGGCCCGAGCAAACGACAACTGTCGTGTCCCGTGGTAAATCGATCAATCCGATGTCGGCGATCAGCGTGCAGCCGTTTGAACAACCGACATTACCACCGCCTTCAGAAGCGAGTTGCCAGCGAAAAAGCTCGCGCCTGGACATGCGATTGGCCTGGCGCATCGGTTCGATCGCCGCGGCAAACGCCATCATCGAGAATTCCTGGGTCAACAGGAAGACAAACTCGCGCGGCTTGTCCGTGTCCGGTGACGTCTGCTCGGTCATGCAGCGTGCGCCTTTCCCAACCCTTTCCGGAGCCCGTGGCTCTCGTGTTTCCTTCAATCGACCTTTCTGCCGACTTTTCAATCACGTCAAGCGACTAATTTCTTAAAATTGTCGAGAGTTCCGGGTGATACTGGCCAGACGCAAGGCGCTCGGCTATATCCGGCGCCCTGACGCGGAATCGGAGACAGGACGATGACCGGAACCTGGACGAAAACGAGCTGGCGCAACAAGCCCGGGCTGCAGATGCCGGAGTATCCGGATCAGGCAGCATTGGAGGGTGTCACTTCGAGGCTTTCGAAGTATCCGCCGCTGGTTTTTGCAGGCGAGGCGCGGGCCCTGACGGCGTCACTTGGGCGGGTTTCGAACGGCGATGCGTTTCTGCTGCAGGGCGGTGATTGCGCCGAGAGTTTTGCCGAGTTCTCTGCCGACAACATCCGTGACACTTTCCGGGTGATGCTGCAGATGGCCGTGGTGCTGACTTTCGGTGCCCGCAAGCCCGTTGTTAAGGTCGGCCGCATGGCCGGACAGTTCGCCAAGCCGCGTTCTTCGCCGATGGAGACGGTCGGAGAGATAGACCTGCCGTCCTACAAGGGCGACATCATCAACGGCTTCAATTTCACGCCGGAAGAGCGGATCCCGGATCCGGAGCGGATGGCGCAGGCATATCTGCAGTCGGCGGCGACATTGAACCTTTTGCGCGCATTCGCAGGTGGCGGTTATGCCGATTTGGACCGGGTGGCCAAATGGAATCTCGGCTTCGCTCAGGGCGACAATGCCAAGCGCTACATGGATATGGCAGAACGCATTCAGACAGCGGTCGACTTTATCAGCGCGACCGGCCTGAATGCCGAGAACGCCCATCCGCTTCGCGGGGTGGACTATTACACGAGCCATGAAGCGCTGCTTCTGGAATATGAAGAACCGCTCTGCCGTCAGGATTCAACGACAGGTGACTGGGTCGCAGGCTCTGGCCACATGATCTGGATCGGCGACCGGACGCGGCAGCCGGACCATGCGCACGTCGAGTTCTGCCGCGGTGTCATAAACCCGGTTGGAATGAAATGTGGCCCATCGCTGGAGCCTTCAGAACTGCTGAAGCTGATCGATGTGTTGAACCCGGGCAATGTTCCGGGCCGCCTGACCCTGATCTGCCGCACCGGCGCGGGCAAGGTGGCGGATCACCTGCCGGGATGGATCAAGGCGGTCGAGGGCGAGGGGCGTCATGTCGTCTGGTCCTGCGATCCGATGCATGGGAATACGATCAAATCAGATTCAGGCTACAAGACCCGGCCCTTCAATCAGGTCCTGCGCGAAGTGCGCGAGTTCTTCGAGATCCACCGCGGCGAGGGCAGCTACCCCGGCGGGGTGCATTTCGAGATGACCGGCCAGGACGTGACCGAGTGCATGGGCGGAATGAAGGATGTGACGTCAGAGGATCTGTCAGCACGTTATCATACCGCCTGCGATCCGCGCCTGAATGCCAGCCAGGCGCTGGAGCTTGCGTTTCTGATCGCCGAGGAACTGGAGGCAGCAGCCCCGTCACGCGAGGTTGCGGCGGGCTGATCCGGGGGTCTGAACCGGGAGGTCTGATCCGGGGCCATGAGTCACGTCGTCTTACTTACCGCAGACCCAGAACGGGGTCTGTCGGGGGATCAGATTACGGATGCCATCGCGCAGGTTGGCGGGGTGCCGCGCCGCCTGTCCGACAGCGCTGCCGAAATCCCAGTGGACCGCCCGGTAATGGCAGCCGTCGACAACGCCGACGTCAATTGTTTGCCCGCGGCCAATCGGCGGAAGCGGCTGCTGATTGCCGACATGGATTCGACCATGATCCCGGTCGAGTGCATCGACGAGATCGCCGACTATGCAGGCGTGCGCGACGAGGTCGTGGCGATCACCGAACCAGCGATGCGCGGGGAAATGAGCTTTGACGAGGCTCTGATCGCCCGCGTTGCGTTGATGGAAGGCCTGCCGGAAAAACGGCTGGAAGATGTGTGGCGCGAGCGCATCAGCCTGAATTCCGGTGCACGCGTTCTTGTCCAGACGATGAGAGCAAACGGGGCCTATGCGGCGCTGGTCTCTGGCGGGTTTACCTATTTTACTCAGCGCGTCGCGGCCGCTGCAGGGTTTGACGAGCATCGCGCCAACATCTTGGAAATCGCCAATGGAGCGCTGACCGGGACCGTTGGACGACCGATCCTCGGGCGCGAAGCCAAGCTGGATGCATTGAACGCGCTGATGTCAATGCAGGGCATCGTTGCCGCCGATGCCATGGCTGTCGGTGACGGCGCCAATGACTTGGCCATGATTTCGGCAGCAGGCCTCGGCGTTGCATATCATGCTAAGCCGATTGTTGCGGCGGATGCCGACGCCTCCATTGTCCACGGTGATCTGACAGCGCTTCTCTACCTGCAAGGGTATGCCGAAAACGAGTTTTCGCGCGGCTGACACATCTCTGACCCTGTTGTGACAAACCGTTTGTTTGTCTGCGTTACGGTTTCGCCTTAGATGTGGGACAAAGGAACGGAGTGCGCGAATGTACAATATCTCTCCCCCGGAATGGTCGATCCGCGAAAATCAGGTGACACCGGAACACATCGTCCTGAACCGCCGCCAATGGCTTGCCGGTCTGGGCGCGGGCCTGCTCGCTTCGACGGCAGTGCCGCGCATCGCTTCTGGCGCTGTTGCGGAAGCGGAAAGCCCATGGGACCCGAAGGCCCCGCTTAACCCCGCCTATGCGGATGCTGGCCGGACCGTAACGTCGGAAGAGGCAAACACCACCTACAACAACTTTTACGAGTTCGGGTCGCACAAAGAGATCCATCAGGCCGCACAAGCCCTGCAGACCGACCCCTGGACGATCACCGTCGATGGTATGGTCGAGAAACCCTTCGAGATCGGCATTGAAGACGTGATCGCCAAAATGCCGATCGAAGAGCGGGTCTACCGCCACCGCTGCGTCGAGGCATGGTCAATGGTGGTCCCGTGGATCGGATTTACGCTGGCGTCATTCGTGGAGTTCGCCAAACCGCTTTCCAGCGCGAAATACGTGACGTTCCAGACCTTCCTGGACAAGGATATGGCCCGTGGGCAGCGTCAGCACTGGTACCCTTGGCCGTATACCGAAGCTGTCACGATGGCTGAAGCGACGAATGAACTGCCACTGATGGTGGTCGGCGCCTATGGCAAAGTCCTGCACAAACAGTTCGGCGCGCCGCTGAGGCTACATCTCCCGTGGAAGTACGGTTTTAAGTCGATCAAGTCGATCAACCGAATTACGTTCTCTGATCAGCGGCCGGTCGGCTTCTGGGAGGAATTGCAGCGCTCGGAATACGGTTTCTGGGCCAATGTGAACCCGGAGGTCCCGCATCCGCGCTGGAGCCAGGCATCGGAACGCGTGCTCGGCACCAGTGACAAGATTCCGACTCAGCTGTTCAACGGATACGGTGATCAGGTCGCACACCTCTACAAGGACGTTAACGAGGGTGATCGATTGTGGCGGTGATCGATTACGGCCTGACGATAATCTGATGTGCAATCGCTGACGCCACGCCTAGCGTTCAAGCAGATTGCGGATAGCCATCGTTTAGATCGATTGGCCGTCCCAACGATGGCTGCCCGCCTGCATTTACCTTACCTCCGACGCCGCTCGCCGGGCCGCCGTGGGGCGGCGTATCTGAATCATCGGGTTCATCGCTCTGCCGGGCTCGGTTACGTAACCGGTTCAAACGCCGCTCCAGCGCCCACCAAAGCAGAACTGAAATTGACGGCAGCGCAAAAAATATGACTTGTCGGAAGAGGGTTCCCTGCAGGAATTCGCCCGAGAGCATCTCGCGCAAGAGAATTTCCACTAAGAGCAGGTTCACAAGCCCGGCCAATACGACGATGCAGGCAGCCGCGATTGTGGTTGTTTCAATTCTGGAGATCCCATCCACCGTGGGACTGGTGCGGCTGGCGACATGGGCGAGCAAGGCGCCGACAGCAGGATAAACGATAAAAACCCAAACGGGCGTCGGAGTGCTGCGGATCAACAACAACGCAAACATCAAGACAGCTATCGCACCGGCAAACAGATAGCTCCAAAGAACGTCCCGCGCCATGTCTACCCCGTGTTCTCATCATTCGGCAAAGACCTGCGATCAATCCTTGGCCGAACCACCCGCAATTCTGTCCCCACAAATGTAGTTAACACGCAAAAATTTGCGTGTGAATTACTGTTTTCTGTAGATCAGGGTCCGGAAGTGCCAAAACCGGATAAAAAAAGCCGGGCTCATGGCCCGGCCAGTTCAACAGGGAGGTATCACAACCTGAAGCACTGCGGTGCTTCGTAAACAGATTTATTGCCGCGCTTCATCCAAGACAAGGTCAGCAACTAATGCCTGCTGGCATAGCAGATATGCGCAAATCGCAATGCTGGTGTAGCATGCATCACATAGCTGAGTTTGAGCCTTCACCACCGACCGATGAGACAGGGCAATCTTCATCCGAAAATAAAGTCACCCTCATCCAAACGGCCCGAGAAAAAACCCTCGTGATTATTACGCAGCACGACACGTTCTGTAACAGATCCGCCGTTGCCGTCATCGAAACCGGTGTCGTAGCTGATCACCACCCTGCCGTTGTTTCCGTCACGAATGCCAAGGTCAGCAAAAGTTAGCCCCTTTATCGCCGAAAGGTCGATCTGGTCTGTGCCGTTCTGGAAGCCGACGATCGCGTCGGAATGGCCATCAAGGCCGAAGACGAAAACATCGGCATTCTCGGTCCCCTGAAGCTGCGAAAAACGCGTTGTCGGATCGATCACGATGTTCGGCGCAGGCGGCGGCGAGAATGGATCAAATAGAAAATCTTCTGCGGTCAGACTTGCAGCACTGAAGCCGGGTTCATTGTCGCGCATCCAGATCCGCTCGGTCACCGGGTTGCCTTCGGCATCCGTTTGACCGTTGGCATAGTCGATGTAGACAGCGCCGTTCACGGCGTTCGTGATCGAAAGCGCGTCAAAGGTCAGCCCTTGCACGGCACTCAGGTCGATGACATCGACCCCGTCGTCAAAACCGCGCAGACCGTCGTTGCGGCCGTCGACCGTGAAGGTGAAGACATCGCCCGCTTCGGTTCCGATCAATTGATTAAATGCCGAGGGCCTGTCGGTGATGACATTCGTCAGCGGAACCGTGGGCTGCGTCGCAGATGCAAAGACAAAATCGTTTGCCGTCATTTCTGCCGCCCGAAGATCATTTGCACTGTCGCGCAATACGATCCGCTCAATCACAGCGTTCCCATCGGCATCCGTTTGGCCGGTGGGATTTTCAATGTTGATCTTTCCACCTGTGCCTTGCCGGACTGACAGGGCATCAAACGCAAGACCAACGACCAGACTAAGGTCAATCCTGTCGCTTCCGGCTTCAAAACCAATGACTGCATCGGTGTTGCCATCAATCGGGAAAATGAAAGTGTCTGCATCGCTGGTTGCGGTGAGCTGACTGAAACGTGTTGCAGGGTCGACAAAAACAGCCATGAGGCGCTCCCTAAAAAATTTAATTTCGAATTAGTCAGAAAACATTCTTTTTTACTTTATCTGATTCTCAGCTTTGTTTCAAATTTGTCGGAAAATTCGGCATGCCAGAATGACTTCTATGCTGCCGTGTTCTTGACCTCCTGATTAAATTTCGCGACTTCCCCCAAAAGAAAATCACGGAAGGCCAAAACGCGTTGGGATCGTCTGAGTTCCTGCGGATAGCAAAAATAAACGGTGAAACTGGGGGACGTGTCCTCTGGCATCACGTTTATCAATTCCGGGTACCCCCGCGTGATGTAATCGGGCAACGCCGCGATCCCAAGCCCAGCAAGGGCAGCGTTCAGCACCCCCAGATAGCTGTTCATCGTCAGATGCGAATATCGATCGGTCGAAAATTTCGACGTCACCCACACCCTAGATGCATCCGGCTGCGGCGCATCCGGACTGAAGCTGATGAAGCGCCGGTCGATGAGGTCTGCAACTGATGAGGGCGCACCGCGACGGGTCAGATAGTCTTGTGACGCGTAAAGCCGCATCCTGCTTTCCATCATCGGGCGCCGGATCAGGTCTGCCTGGGTGGGTTCTCCGAAACGGATCGCGACATCGGCCTCGCGCATGCCCAGATCAAGCGTCTCTTCCGTAAGGATCAGATTGACGGACAGGTCCGGGTGCGCCTTGAAGAGTGCCGGCAGGCGTGGAGACAGCCAAGAGGTCCCGAAACCCGCGGTCGTTGTGACGCGAAGATCACCAAAGACCTCGTCTTTCGAGTCGCGAATCTGCGCCGCCGCATGGGTCAGACGTTTCGACATCTCGAACGTTGCCTGATATAGAAGTTCGCCCTGCTCTGTCAGCAAAAGGCCCCGGGCGTGGCGATGGAAAAGGGTCGCACCGAGTTGTTCCTCCAAACCTCTGATCTGGCGGCTGATTGCTGATTGGCTGAGATGCAGTTGATCGCCGGCATGTGTGAGCGATCCTGCATCGGCAACCGCGTGAAAGACCCGCAGCTTGTCCCAGTCCATGCTGCCTCGCATCCCCATTCGTTGTTTCAATGCATTATCGCAGATCAACGGAATGCGCGAAAGCCCGTCGCTCTTTGATTTCGAGACACAGGAATATGATGGATACGGCTGCGTCTGGCGTTTATGAGAAAAGTCGACTGCGCGTATGAAAGAGGCAGTTTAGGGGAGGAACCTGATGCTTCGAGCAGCATTGGTGATTATTGCGATTATCTCTGTTGGCGCTGTTCCAAATGCGCGTGCAGAGGATCAGTTGAACGGTCGGTATTTCGGCGTCGATGAGGGCGCAGGGGCATCGGTCACCATTGTGCCAGACGCCAACGGATACACCGGTACGTTTTTCGACCCACAGGGCAACAGCCAGAGTTTCGAAGCAGACGCGGTCGGCGACGCGGCCGAGGCGGTGCTGGATATGGATCAACGACCCGTGCTTTTGCGTATGGCACCCCTGCCCTATGGTGCCCAGGTTTCCATCATTCCCTTCAGCGCGGACGGAAATCTGATTTTAGAAAGCTCTCGTTCCTTGGTGTTTTTGCGCGAAGGCACTCAAGTGCCTGAACTTCCGAGCGATTTTGTCGAAGCACCGCGAGAGAACTGCCAACGCATCGCGGGTTATAGTTTTCTGAACAGCTATCAGTTTTGGGAACCGAACGGCGTCGTCAACGGATACGTGTGTTTGCCAGAGCGGATGCGAAGGCTGATCGAATTCTTCCCCGCAGTCCACCTGGATGTAATCTGGAAACTGTGTCTTTCCCCCGGCGGTGACAGGGCGTTGGGTCGAGCGCTGAAGACAGCCGGGGTCAGTTGCAGCGAGGTCCTCGATGGTCTTGCGAGCATCCAACGTCGCGGTCAGTTCGACCAGTACAAACAGTCAGTCGAAGCGGAACGGCAGTCGCTGCGCATGTCGATCCGGTGCGCGGACGGCTATCTTGAGAGCAAAGAGGCCTGCGAAGAAGCTTCGGTTGCGCTTAGTGAGGCCGCGGCCTCGTTGCGAACCGCCGCAATGTTTTTGAACCGGTGGCGCTGAGGCGAGCGGACTTTCGGCTCACAGCCAACCAGAAGTCTCACGCTTTACGATCGCCTCGATCATATCGATGTGCGCAGCATCGTCGTTGAGGCAGGGGATGTAGTGGAAGTGCTCCCCGCCTGCTTCATGGAAAGCTTCCTGGATCTCTTCGTTAATCTCTTCAAGCGTCTCGACGCAGTCCGATGAAAATCCGGGAGCCATGATAGCGATGCGCTTGTGACCTTCGCGTGCCAGCTTTGCGACGTATTCCACTGTGTATGGCTGCAGCCACTCCTCCGGCCCGAAGCGTGACTGGAAGGTCGTGTGCAGATCTTCTTTCTGCCATCCAAGTTTTTCTGTCAGCAGACGAGAGGTCTTCTGGCAGTGACAGTGATACGGGTCGCCGCGCATGAAATAACTTTTCGGCAGGCCATGATAAGAGGTGACGAGCGCCGATGGTCGTTCGGGCAATTCGGAGTAAGCGGCTTCAACGGAAGCTGCGAGTGCGGCAATGTACCCTGGATCGTCGTGGTAGGCGGGTGCCGTTCGGACCGCCGGCTGCCAACGCAGCGCCTGCAATGCGCGAAACGCCTGGTCGTTCGCAGTCGCCGTCGTTGCAGCAGCGTATTGTGGGTAAAGCGGAAAGAACAGGATCCGGTCGCAGCCGGAATGCGCCATCCGGTGCATGACACTTTCGGTCGACGGATTGCCGTAGCGCATGCAGAAATCAACCATGACCTTGTCGCCGAAAGTTGAGATCAATCGCTGTCGTAAGTGATCCGTCTGTGAGCGCGTTATCGTCAGAAGCGGGCTTTCGTCTCGCTCCTCATTCCAGATGCCGCGATAGGCTTCGCCGGACGAAAAAGGCCGCTTTGTCAGCACGATGAGTTTCAAGATCGGTTGCCACAGCAGCGGTGACCATTCGATTACGCGGCGGTCCGACAGGAACTCGTTGAGATATCGGCGCATCGACCAATAGTCTGTTCCGTCGGGCGTTCCGAGATTTGCCAGCAGTATGCCAACCCGCTGCGCTGGAATGCGCGGATGAGACGCGTCTGCAGCTTCAAGGCGCTTGTCGGCAGGTTTCGAAAAGTCTGACGTGTCGAGCATCGTTCTATCCCGAATGGTACGAACTGCTATTTAGCTCCCTGTGCAAATAGATCAACTCGCTGATCTGGATTAAGAAAATCTTCAGAAGTCCGCGCAATTCTTTACACATCGAAGGCAAAACTTAAACCAAGTCGCAACGTTCTCGATGGGCAGAAGACCCCAAGGCCGCTGAAAACGGCTCGGGTCTTTTGGGGCGCAACCGGCGCAAAGCACATGTCCATCGTATCTGTCACCGCATCCGCAAACGGGATTGCAAACCGCGTTACGTCAGCACGCGAGGCTGCATCCTCACCGGAACTCGCCGAGAAGGGAAGCCGCGTCTACGCCGCGGTGCGCACATCAAGCGCGCTTGATTCCGGTCCACGAGAACGCGTGGTTGTGGAAGTGCAGAGCGCAGAACGGACCGTCCTTGACCGTCCGTTCGCCCCGTCTGACGACAGCCGCTATGTGAAGTTTATCGAAGCTGTCCAGGCGCTGCGGCTCGATCGCGAGGGCACGGATTTGACGGAGACCCAAATCGCCCGGATCATGGCCAGCGGAAAAGAAATCTTTTGGCTGGACGACGGCATCCCAAAGGATGTCCGGCCGCCGCAACCGTCGGAGGCAGCGGCTAAGCTGGCTGCGAGCGCCGAGGCCGCGCAGGTCGAGCAGTCCCGGAACGAGAACGCAGCTGCCGAGCAACAGGAACGCGCTGATCGAGAGACAAGTCGCGAGACAGCTTTGGCGCGACGGGAAGAGACGGCAGCGAGCCTTGCGCCTGAAAAAGAGCGCGTGGACGATTCAGAGTCAGGGCGGGTGCCTGAACGCATCGAGAGATCGTCTGCAAACGCGACGCCCGACCAAAGCGTCATTGCCGAGCCGGTTCAACAGGATCGCGCCAATCCGATATCACCTGCGCAAACGGCCGGTAATTCATCAGTGGGATCGCCGCGCAAACCTGTTGTGTCGGAAGAAACGGCAAATCCTGAAGCCGTGGACCCTGCACCTTTGGCAGATACTGGACCTGAAACTGCGGAAGTTCCAACGGAGGCATCAATGCCGCCCGCGGCGGTCCCTCCTCCACCGCAGCCGTCGCCGGAGCCTAAGACGGATGCAGCGCCGAGAACCGGGCGTGCAGACCGATAGGCACAATCAGCAGCCTTTGAACATCGCCTTCCGGGCCAGCAAGCCGACGCAGGCCCTGCATTCGCCCGGTCGCAGCGACCAGTTGTTCGAGGATCATGAGCACCATTCGGTCGCGACCCCAGCACGACCCGTTCAGTCGCCCCGGTGCAGCCTCGCTGTCTCGAGGAACACCGAACACGAAATACTCGTCCATCGGCCGGGCCTCACCTTCGAACCACGGCGCGAGTGAAAAACGATCGGGATCCTGACGCGCCGGTGTTTTTGACAGATTAGCCGCTGCGATGAAGGCTGCGATCCACTCACCCTTGCGAACTTCGAAGTTGTTCAATTCACCGGTGGAGGCGCAGCGCCGCAGCATAACGGGGAAGTTCGGATTCAAGCGTTCCGCTTCGTGCACGAGGCGGGCAAGGCCACTCGCTGGATCGTTCGGCGTTGCACCGGATGGGCCAGCCTGCTGCAACACCGGGACAACGCTGGGCAAATCGATCCTGTGCTCAAAGACGACCTCGAGAATTGCAGCAAACGTCCTCGGGATCACAGCAATTGCCGTCCCGACCATCTCAAGCAACAGGACCATCACATAATTGGTGTAGACTTGTTCCGTGTAAGCCGAACCCCAGGATGCCCTGATTTCCGGCTCGACTGCGACCAGCGCATCTAGAAAGTTTTTCGGGGGCGTGCGTTTTGCACCCTTCGCTTCATCCCAAAGTTTGGAAAGATACGCCCGGAATTCAACCACCGCGCGTGCGGCAAACTCGTCCAGATTCTTCTGCGCCTTCACATTGCCAACCAGCGCCAAGAGCAAGACAACGGACCACGCCCGCATCGTGACAAATCCCTGATCTTTCTTTGACGCGGGATCAAGGTGGCGGAGAAGCTCATCGACACCGAGCTGCCGCCAGTCGTCCGGAAGCGGTGGTATCCGACCATCTTCCTGCGGCTCACGTGGATAAATGATACCAAAAGGCGTACGGCCCAAACGATTGGGGCCCGGAACACCAAAGACATCGGTAACGACTGCCTCGACCGTACGCGCTGCAAGCCCGCCGACAAGATCAATCCGCCCCTTCGCCAATCCAGCCTGCAACTGCTGTTCAATCGCCTGTGCCGTCACACTGCGCATATGATCGACGACACCGGTGAGCGAGCCCGCCGCATACTCTGTGTTCAGGCAATTCCAGGCACGGCCCAAAATCTCCGCGAGGCGTTCGCGATCACCTGGAGTGTCTGAGCCGTTGCTGGGATCCGTCCCAACGAGAAGCGTTTCACCGCGTGCCATTGCCCTGGATGCCACGGCGTAAGGCTCACGGGAGAATGCCGGTTTGCCCGGATCATCCCCACGAAGTATCGATGATACGGCACTGTGATCGGCAAAGAACACGAGGTTGTTTGCATTGTCATCTTTCGGACGCGGTATGGGTGCAGCAAACTTTCGCCCATCATCCGCAAACCCGTGTGCATTTGCATTGAGTGTCTGGGCACCGAGTTCATCCCGGTCCTTGGCGCTCGGCATCGTGACCCTGATCGCAGGCACGACCCGCTCGGCCAGCAGCTTACCGTATGCTTGCATCCGTTCTTCATCGAACAGGTCCCTAATCTGGGCCCGGTTCATGCTGTAGCCGCCGGCAAAATAGTCGTCGAAGTCAGTTTTATCTGCGGGGAATTTGCAGTCGCCCGCTATCATTCTCAGCGCATCAACACCTGGTGCAAAAAAGTAATCACCACCGCGCGTGGTAACGAAAGCTGGAAGGTTCGTTGCCCGCGAACGACCACCGGCGCGAATGAAGGCGTCGTGTTGCTGGCCTGTGGAGTTTCCGATCAAAGGACATTTGCCAAGTCCTGCCTGTCCCAGAAATTCGCCATTGTTGATCCACTTGCCCTGGATCAACTCGAACTGCATGTCGATCCGGGCGTTTGCACAGACGAAAAGCAGGCCCCGCTTGCGCTCGTCTGCGTTGGCCGTATCTGCGATGAGTGCCCCCCCATAAGCGATCCCCATGCGTTGAATACGATGGCGCCGTGCCTCTGCCTCGTCCGCTATATCGCGTGGATTTGAGCGACGGATATGTGCGCCTAGCGGGCATCTGCCCCCCTTTGCGTCTTCAGGAAGGAACCGAAAGTCGTTGATTTCGGCCGGATCACTGTCATCTGCAATCGGCTTGGGAGTCTGAGATTTCGTCAGTGCCCGACCGTCTTTCCATCGTCCGACGATTTCCGCTGCAAGACGCTCCTGCTCTCCCTTGCTGTCCGGGTGCTGACCTTCGAGGTACGTCCGAAATCCCGTGACATCCTGCTCGAGTTTCCGGAAGACTTTGAAGGTACCGTTTCGGCGCAGGTCCCCATTGCAGGGTTGCAGGGTTTTGTTGCCATCTTCGTCCGTCTGCCCAAGGTAAATTTCACCCGCAGCCGGGGCGCGCCATGACCCGTTTGCCAGCGGGATACCGCCACCATTCGGGGCTTTTTTCAGCATCATATTCGCGTAGGGCTGACTGATGCCATCGCGAAAGCCAAAGTGCTCGCGGCGATCCGCCTCGGCGACCGACTTGGCGCGCTGCAGAGGACCATCGACAGTCTGGACTGTTTCCAGCTCATACGGGTATTGTCCGAGCTCGATATGAAGAATCTCTAGGCCCAGTGGCTGGAAGACGGCCTGCAGAACGGTGCGGAGGATCTTGCCTGTCGCTTCGCCGTTCTGGTTGAAGGCATCGATCTGGCCGCGCAGGCGTTCCCAATCTTCCTCCCAAGCGGGGCCGATCCGAAACCCTCCGGTGAAGTAGCCGTGAATGCTGGACTGTCCGAGTTCTCCCTCCCAGTTTTCGGGTGCCGAGTCGCCGATATCGCCGAGGCGTTGGGCACGAGCGGCCATCCCTTCCTTGAACGCCTGCGGAAACGACTCGCGTGTCGTCTTGTCAACGTCCAGCGCTTCAAGGCCCGATTGAGTAAAGCACAGATCAATCGGACGTTGACGGATGACGGGATCACCTTCGCGCAGTGCCGTTTTCGGCGGCCCCGAGTGAGGCGCTTTAGACATACTACGCAGCAAATCGTAAAGAACGACACTGGTCAGCCCGCCCGCCAATGCGCGCTGACCTGCGGCTTCTATCGCTTGGAGCCCCGCTTCGCCATGCTGCAGGTGAGACAATAACCGGCGCGCATCATCTTTATTGAAGCAGTCAAAAAAACGGCTGACGCTATGGGCTAGGAACTGGATCTGCGCCATGGAACTGGTCCCGGCGAAGGTCTCTCCTGCCGATGCAGTTTTGAGTTCGGACAGTACCGCCAAAGCCGCGTCGAAGACGTTGCGAAGCGTCCAGTTCGTGCTGTCACTATCTGCGCCATAGTCTAGATTGTCCCGCACCAGCCGCACGAGCAGGGCTATGGCGCCGCGATCGTCATTTTGCTGGATCAGATCGAGGATTCCGGCTTTGATCCGGTCGGTTGTCAACTGGCCGTCCGGAACATCTGCAGCATTGATCTCTTCATTGGTCAGAGGGCCTTGCCTGCCCCTTCGCTTGGCGATGCCTTCGAGCTCGGAAGAAATGGGGCCGCCGGCGACAGCCTTGCCCTCGGGGTCGACTCCCCCGTGTGTCAGATGCGCAAGCCAATTTCTGAAAGCGATGGCCCTGGGCGGTTTCCGGAGCCCGGGGATCGGAAGACTGGTGTCTTTGGAGAACTTGACTGACCGACCGAGCCAGTCACGAACCAGCTTGTCGCCCGCCGTGACCTCCATATCGTGCGCAGCATCCGCGAACTGCTTGATAGTTTCAGAATCAAGCTTCTCATCGGGACGCAGAATTCGAAAAAAGAAATATAGCCGCCAGTTTATGGGTTTGTTCAGCGGTTCGCTCGGTAGAAAGCCTGAATCGGCTGTGCCTAGCGCCATAATATGTTCCTCGGAGTTCTCGCTCAAAAGCCGTCGTACAATCCGCCATTGCTGGGAAAACCGCTGGAGATCTGTGAATTCTCAGCAACAAAATCGTCGAACTTCCGTCGAACGGCTCTCAAATGCTCGCGGTCCATGTCCTCGATTTCTGCGACCAGCGCGTCGAATCTGCGCTTAAACAGTTCCAGGTGCTTGATCTTGGCGACGCTCACATCTGGGTAGACCGGCATAAACAGTTGCACTGGTATCTGGTGACGGCGCAGCCATGGCCAGAACTGGCCGAATTCACCTGCTCCACTCGCGGGGTAACCGACCGTATTTTCGAATATCCGGTCGAAATCGGCACCAAGCGTTTCGGCGATATCACGCATGTAGACTTTGAGATCGCCGTCAAAAGACACAATCGTAAGAAGCATGCTTGGGCAGTCAACACGCGATGGATCGTTGCGTGCGCCGCGTCGCTCTGCAAAGCCTTTCAAGGCCATGAGTTGCCCAATCACCGCCTGGCGTTGGGCCTCGTTGGGAATATGCTGTGCGTGCGCGATCTGTGCCGTGATGCTATCGGCCAGATCAGGATCTTCTATGTAAGGATCAAGCGGCGCGGGCGCGCCTTCATCATCCTTCTTCAAAAGATCAACATCTTCTCCACCCGGCCCCTCGGCCAGAAGTCTGGCACCTTGCAGGAATTGCTCCGGGCGCAGAATGATGAGACGACCAAAGTGGATACTTGGGATGCGCGATAACTCGATTGGCAGACCCATCTTGGCCCGATCATCAATTCCGGCGATGACCTCGGCCAGGCGCTCTTCATAGGTCCGGCGCTCGTTCGGAATTCTCCCGTTGATTATTGGCGTAAGAACCGCAACTTCGGTCGCGCCGCCAACATCGGACGACTTCGCCCAATCAATGGTGTCCCATGCCATAGCTCCCCCAAACCCCCGGAATATGCGATCGCACCCAATCCGACGCTCATTCCATGCCAAGATGCCGCAGACAGTATGTGAGATTTACCACAATCCCTGATCTGTCCATAGCCGTTCGCCAGCGGACGGTGTCTCAATTCTGGTTAAAGGGGACAATCCAAACTGGCGTGGTACAGCTTATGATCAACTTTACAGTTCTGCTCACACGCTCACCGGGAAATTTGATTTAAGTTTAAAATAAATCGCAAAACCCGCATTGATCCGCGGCAAATTATCCGTGAATGATACGGGACACGGGCATTCGGATGCCTTTTTGGGAGGAAACCACAATGAAATCGTTCCTGGCTGCCGTGACGGGCCTCGCCCTCGCCGCCACAACTACCACCGCGGCGGATCTGAAGGTCGGTATGATCACCACGTTGTCCGGAGGCGGCGCTCAACTGGGTCTTGATGTGCGCGACGGCTTCATGCTGGCGGTAAAGCAATCCGGCAAAGACATCGAGGTCATCGTTGAGGACGATCAGCGAAAGCCGGACATCGCCGTGCAACTTGCCGATAAAATGTTGCAGTCCGACAAGGTCGACGTGATGACCGGCATTATCTGGTCAAACCTGTTGATCCCGGTAGCCACGTCGGTCACCCGACAAGGTGTCTTCTATCTTTCACCGAATGCCGGAGCGTCAGTCATGGCGACCAAGAACTGCCATCAGAACTATTTCAATGTCAGTTGGCAGAACGATGACCTGCCCATGGCGTCAGGGGTCGCTGCCAATGCGGAGGGGCGTAAAAAAGCGTTCCTGTTGGCGCCCAACTATCCCGCCGGCAAAGACATGGCGACCGGTTACAAACGCACGTTCGAAGGTGACGTTGTGGCCGAAGTGTACACCAAACTGGGTCAAAAGGACTATGCAGCCGAGATTGCTCAGATCAGGGCGTCAGGAGCAGACCACGTGTTCTATTTCTTGCCCGGCGGCATGGGCATCGCATTCATCAAACAGTACGCGCAATCGGGTGTCGATGTGGAACTCACGGGCACTGCGTTCAGCTTCGATCAGGGCATTTTGCAGGCTGTGGGCGATGTCGCACTGGGCATCAAGAATGTCAGCCAGTGGTCCCCGGATACAGACAACGACGCCAATCGGGCGTTTGTTGCCAGCTTCACGGCAGAATATGGCAGGATCCCGTCGCTTTACGCGAGCCAAGGCTTTGACACTGCAAACCTGATCATCTCGGCTATGAACAAGGCTGCGCCTTCAGACAAAGATGCTTTCCGAGCGGCATTGAGGGAGGCCGACTTCAATGCTGTGAGGGGCAGCTTCTCGTTCTCGAAGAACCATCACCCGATCCAGGACATCTACATGCGCGAAGTGGTGAAGGAGGGCGATGTCTTCACGAACCGAACGGTCAGCGTAGCGGTGAAGGACCATATCAACGCCTACGACGATCAGTGCAGCATGTAAGCTTTGTGAAGTGCCAAGACATCGGGGCCGCGCGCGGCCCCTTTCTTTTGCCAATAGAGACCTGACGTGACCCCAGATCTCCACGCTTACGACGCTCAGGCATTTGTGGGCTGGGTAGCCCTTTGTGACTGCGCGACTCTCGATGGGTTGCGCAAATCCGGGCCAAGGACGCGGTTGCCGCGTGGCAGCGTGCGACCGATGGAAGCCGCTTCGTGAGCGCGGCGCTTCTGTTCGAGCAGGCCTTGAATGGCCTGCAATTCGGCATGATGCTGTTTGTTATGGCCGCGGGCCTGACTTTGGTTTTCGGCGTCATGGGGCTGATCAATCTTGCCCATGGCTCTCTCTACATGGTTGGTGCCTTTGCCTGTGCAGCGGTCGCATCATGGACCGGATCGTTCTGGCTCGGACTTATGGCATCGCTGGCTGCCGCGGCAGCAGCAGGTGCAGTCGTTGAAATGACGGTCATACGTCGGCTTTACTCCCGAGATCATCTGGATCAGGTGCTCGCAACGTTTGCGCTGATCCTTGTCTTCTCGGAAGGCACACGCTGGATTTTTGGGTCGAACCCGCTCTTCCTCGATGTCCCAGAGGTTTTACAGGGTGCAGTCGCGTTACCCGGCATCCCCGGCTATCCGATCTATCGTCTGGTGATCATCGGCGCCGGGATATTGATTGCTGTTGGTTTGTTTCTGCTGATTTCCCGGACACGTCTTGGCACCCGCATCCGGGCAGGCGAGTCAGACCGTGAGATGATCGCAGCGCTAGGTGTCGATATCGACCGGCTCTATACGATTGTCTTTGCCCTTGGCGCAGCGCTGGCTGGTTTTGCAGGGGCCCTGATTGGTGCGTTGCAATCGGTTGAGGTCGGGATGGGAGAACCGGTTCTGATCATGGCGTTTGTCGTCATCGTGATCGGCGGGATCGGGTCCATCCAGGGCGCTCTGGTTGGTGCGGTTCTCGTTGGTCTGACCGATACGCTTGGCCGGTTTCTTCTGCCAGAATTCTTCAAGACCTTCATGGACCCATCCTCCGCCATTGCTACCGGATCAGCTCTCGCATCCATGCTGATATACGCTTTGATGGCGTTGGTCTTGATTCTGCGCCCGCAGGGTCTGTTCGGTGTGTCGTCATGAGAGCTTCGTCATGACTATGGCAACCAGAGAAAACGGGACCAATGTCGCGGTAGCCGGTATTCTGGCCTCTATAGTCGTTTATGCGCTTTTAGCCGACGAACCCTTTCTGATCACGTTGGCCACCAGGGTCGTCATTTTCGCCATTGCCGCCGTCGGCCTGAATTTGGCCCTTGGATATGGCGGCCTTGTCAGCTTCGGCCATGCCGCTTTCTTCGGCATTGGCGGATTTGCGGCAGGCATTCTTGCCAGTCACGCTCAGGACTACACTGCTGTCTTCGAGAGCCCGTTCCTGCTGGAGGGCACGAACCAGATGTTGATCATCTGGCCGGTCGCACTTGTCGCCGCCGCCCTCGCAGCCCTGGCGATTGGCGCACTCAGCCTGCGCACATCGGGCGTCTACTTTATCATGATCACACTCGCGTTTGCGCAGATGATCTACTATTTCGCGATTTCCTGGCCGCGCTACGGCGGTGAGGACGGATTGTCGATTTACACTCGCAACGCGTTTCCGGGCGCAGATCCTTATTCGAACCTGCATTTCTTCCTGATCGCTGTTCTGGCATTAGCGATCTCGATGCTCGTGGTCTGGCGGATCACCAATGCGCGGTTCGGGCTGGCGCTGCAAGCTGCCCGGCAAAACCCGGGTCGCGTGAGTGCCGCAGGCATCAAGCCGTACAATGTCCGCCTCACAGCATTCGTCCTGTCCGCCATGATAACCGGTTTGGCAGGCGCGCTTTACGTGGACCTGATCAAGTTTGTCTCGCCTGCGATGATGTCGTGGCATATCTCCGGCGAGATCATGATCATCGTTATTCTTGGAGGTGTCGGTCGCCTGTTCGGGCCGCTTGCAGGTGCACTGATGTTTGTCTTTATGGAACACTGGCTGGGGACTTCGCTGAAAGAGGTTCTGCCCCGGGAAGGCGCATTCTGGGACTTCATCCAAGGATTTCTGGAACATTGGCGGATCCTGCTTGGTCTCACGCTGCTCGCTGTGGTGCTCTTCGCCAAAGGCGGAATAATCGGCATCCTTGCGGGCGGGGGTCGTGGCCATGGGTGAACCAGTTCTGGACATCCGTGGAATTTCAAAGAGTTTCGGGGCATTGAAGGCGTCCGATGACGTTTCGCTATCGTTGATGCCAGGCGAAATTCACGCGCTGATCGGTCCGAACGGCGCGGGCAAATCCACACTCGTTAAGCAGATCGCCGGTGAACTCGCATCCGACAGCGGAAGCATCAGCTTTTGCGGCGCCGATATCTCCAGCCTCGGTCCGGAAGCACGTGCTCGTGCAGGGCTGGCGCGCAGCTTTCAGGTCTCTTCAATCCTGCCAGAGATGTCGGCGCTCGAGAATGTGGAGCTTGCTGTCATGGGGCAAAGCAAGCGCATCTTTGGCTTCTTCCGTCGCAGCCTGACAGACGCGCGGCTGGCAGAGCCTGCGAGCCGGCATCTGTTGCGGGTGGGGCTGGAGCATCGTGCAGACGTACCTGCGGCAGAACTTTCCCATGGCGAGCGGCGGCAGCTTGAGATCGCGATGGCGCTTGCCTTGAAACCCAAGGCGTTTCTGCTGGATGAGCCCATGGCAGGGATGGGTCCTGAAGGATCACAGCGCCTCACGGGATTTCTTGATGGCCTGCGCTCGGAAGCGCCGCTTCTGCTGATCGAGCATGACATGGATGCGGTGTTTAGGTTGGCTGATCGGATCAGCGTCCTCGTCTACGGGCGCATCATCGCCTCAGGATCCGTTGCAGAGATCCGCAGCAATGCCGAGGTACGCTCCGCCTATCTGGGCGACGAGGCTGCGTGATGGCGCACCTTTTACAAGCGACCGGTCTTGAAGCTCATTATGGGGCCAGCCAGGCCTTGTTCGGGGTGGACCTGAACATTGCGACCGGAGAGGTCGTTGCCCTTATGGGGCGCAACGGGATGGGCAAAACCACCACGATCCGCACAATCTGCCGCATGACGCCTTTGTCTGCCGGATCGGTGTTTCTGGAGGGCGCGGATCTGGGTGCCATGAGATCCCACCACGCTGCCCGTGCCGGGCTGGGTCTTGTGCCGGAGGGTCGGCGCTGTTTTCCTAACCTGTCCGTGCAGGAAAATCTGACGGCGGCAGCACGTACGACACGCTGGTCGCAAGCTTGGACTCTGGACACGGTGACGGATCTGTTTCCAAGACTGGCGGAGCGGGCCACGCAGAAGGCCAGTTCTCTGTCCGGCGGTGAACAGCAGATGCTGGCGATCGGCCGCGCTCTGATGACGAACCCGCGTCTGCTGATCCTGGACGAGGCGACCGAGGGACTTGCACCCACGGTTCGTTCAGAAATCTGGGCGGCGATCCGGTCATTGAAGTCGTCCGGGCTGTCGATCCTGATCGTCGACAAGTCCCTTAAAGATCTGATGTCCCTGGCTGATCAGTGTGCGATTCTGGAACGGGGGCGCACCGTCTGGGCAGGCGTGCCCGCGGAATTAACTGACGATGTCACAAGCCGATTGCTCGGCGTCTGACCTTCAAGACCAGCTCTTTGCTCCGACTCTCCGTAGTCACCGAGCTCATCGCTCAAACTATACAAATTTGTATAAATTTAAATATCAGATTGAACATCAAATTCCATATTGGTACGATTCGACTCACTTAAACAGCACTTTCAAACTCTGCGGTCATTTTCAGACCGATTGACACAAGGACTAGGAAAAATGCCCTTCGAGACCCCCGATGGCGGCTATGTTGAACTCGATGCCGTAGGTGTAAAGCCGAAAAAGAAATGGACGTTCAAGAACCCGTTCAAAAAGAAAACGAAGCACAGCTTCGTCTCCACCGATAAAATGTTCGACGACGACTTCAACTTCACGAAGGATGATTTTGACGACGAAGATTGGCATGATGATGCCTATGTCGTGACGAGCCCGTCACAGGCCAAAAAGGTCGACATGACGTTGACCAAACTTCCCAAATCGGCAGGCGGTGACAAAACGCTGGAGAAGGCGATCGCAGATTCCCGTTTCATGGGCAACCGAGCATGGAAATGTCCTTCGAAGCTGGAAACCACAGTGAGCGCATTGGGCGGCGTCGGTAGCCTTATGGAAGGTGTTATCGAGACGGCAATCGGATCGAAAAGCCGGATCAAGCAAGAAGTCCCGATGAGCAAGAAGCGCTGGGCCACGTTCGTCTCGGCGCTCGAAGCCGCCCTTGTCACCGAACCGATCCCAGTGGTCGGATCTTTCATTTCTCCGTTTGCCATTGTCATTAAGAGCGCGGCAGAGGGGAAAGGTGTCGGCAATGTCGTGCGCGATGCCGCCGCTGTTGAGTTGGCGAGCCTTGTTGACGGTGCCCTCGGGGCCTTGTCGGGCGGGATCTATTCGGTTGCGACCGAGATCAGCGGGCAGGTTGTCTTCAGCCTGACGGTTCTGATCAAGGCGCATTACTACTTTAGCACCTGGAAATCGACGCAACTGCACATCGACGGACAGATCCTGAAGCTGAAGCAGGCCTATGCGTCGGCAGATAAGATGGGAATTTCAGACAAGATGCAGTCGAAGTACGAGAAGCACCTTGTTTGGATGCAGCGCCAGTCGAAGAAGTGCGCCGAGCGCGGTCCCGGCTACGAGAAGGTCATCGATACCTTCGAGAAGAAACTGAAGGCGTCCTGGGCAAAGATGAACAAGGACGAGATCGAATTGGCGGCATACATCGACTCGGCGAAGTAAACTGCCCCGCAAGCGGCCCGAACGTCAGTTTCGGGCTGGATCCGCGCCCCGGCAGCCAGTCGCTGCCGGGGCCACTGCGAAGAGGCCAGAAAACCACCAACCTTTGCATGAACGGGGCCGGACGAGGTCGAGTACCATCGGAATTAAAAATTTATTTAAAAGTTAAATTGACATTTTGATCTGGCCACATTACGTTAACGTCATCAGTCCGGCAGCCTTATAGAGAGGACGAAAAAATGCAGGCACGTTCATCCAACGCTCGCCCTGGCGACCTTTTCACTGCGGCCGACGATGGAAATTCAATCGGCGCCACTAAACCAGTCGTTGATGAAACCGGGCCTGCGAAAGCCGGATCAGCGGCAAAAGATACCGTGTCGGCGACGGCATCTGTCCCGAGGGATTACTTCGATACTTTCTTTCTGGCTGCACCGGCAAACACCTAGGACCGGCCACAGCTTTCCGGACCGTCCGCGGGGGTGAGGTCCGGATACCGGCCCCAGTAGCGACCCCAAACGCTGCTGGGGCCTCCCATAGCAGGTTCAGGGCTTGACCTCTTCTGCAACCTCTTGCGCAGCCTGAGTGGCCGCAGCTGCGATGGCAGATTTGTCATCTTCAGTAAGACTGCTCGACTCGTCCAAGCCTGGAATTGCAACGCGAACCTCCCGCCGAGCAAACTCGATGCCATTCTGCTCGAAGGTTTGTTTGACGCGATTGTAGATCTCCTTGCGGAGGACAAACTGGCGACCGGGCTTGGCCATGAACTTGCCCCTTATGATCATCCCAACGTCGTCGAAGTCAAAGACGCCCTGCGATTTGAATGGTTGCAGAAGATCAGCGGCGTATTCCGGAATCGCCATCATTTCCTTGCCGATATTTTTGAAGAGTTTCTTGACCTTGTTTGGATCTGTGTCGAACGGCACCGTGAACTTCAGTTTCATGATCACCCAGTCACGGGAATAGTTTGTCAGCTTGGGGATTTCGCCATAGGGGATCGTGTGTACCGGCCCCTTGTGGTGGCGCAGTTGCATTGATCGAATGGAAATCTTTTCAACGGTCCCGACGGTGCCCTCAACCTCGACATACTCACCAGTGCGGAATGCATCGTCGACCAAAAAGAAGATGCCCGAAACCACATCCGCCACCAGTTTCTGCGCCCCGAAACCGATCGCAAGCCCGACAATGCCGGCACCAGCCAGCAGTGGAGTGATGTCGATGCCGATGTTGCCAAGAGCGATCAGGCCGAAGATCACGACGATTGCAGCCTTAAGCACGCCCAGCAAAAGAGGGAGCACAGTTGAGAGGCGCGAGCCCCCTGCCCCGCCACCTTCACCGCCGCCGGGCTCTTCCTCGTTCAGGTCAAACCCCGCCGCCGTCTGCTCCGCCGCCAGCTTGCGGTTTATATAAAGACTGACCAGCTCCCACACGAGATAACCGATAGCGACGATCATCATGATCTCAAATGATCTCGCCGCGACCACAACGCCGGTGCCCGCAGAAAGGTCGTGGAAGTCAATCTGCCACATCTGAGCGATCAGAACGATGACCATGGCAAAGACCACAACCCGGCCGATGCGAATGTAGCTGCGCTTGGTCGAGTGATAGGCTTTCTCGGCCAGCGCGCCTTCGCCGGTCATAGGAGGCACAAGGTGACGCACCAATCCACGGATCAGCGTGTCGAAGAACGGCCAGAAAATCAGCAGGAACATCATTTGATAATGTGCCCCGTTGGCCAACAGATCGAACGCTCCGTAACTGACAATGACATTCACCAGTATCCAGGTTCCCGCGGACAAGATAATTGTGAACCATGGATAGTTTCGAGCTGCCCACTCTTCTGCCCGGGTAAGGTCTGGCTCCCATCCCCGCGCCATACGCACCCAGCCGTCCCAGCCATAAATTGCAAGGGCGATCAGGTAGATGTGGACAAAGAGATTCAGCCAAAAGCCGAGCCGGGACTCCCCCATCCCAACGCCATTCTGACTGTTGAAGGCGACGATGGCGATAGAAAAGGCCATCAGGGTTACGAGGCCGATCTGATGAAAATACGAGAACCATGCGAACCCGTCATCCGCCGGCATCAAGCGATATTCCGGGCGTGCTGGGGCAAGTATGAAGCGGCCCACGGCGGCTGCGATCCTCGGAAGGACGATCAGATAGGTCCAGATCAGCCAGATGTACGGAACGATCACAGGCCAATTTGCATCGTCATCTGAAAAGACGAGGCTGGACAGAAGCGGACCGGACTGCTGCGCTGCAATAAAGAAGACCAAAACACCGAATATGTCCTGAAAAAAACGGCTGAGCAGGAACCTCATTGATTGCTTCAGCGTTGCCGATCCATCCGTGGGGGCTTGATAACGCCACCGTCGAGTGACGCGGTTAAACAGGATTTCTGCGACGATACCGGCAGCAATCCCCATCGCCATGGACGCGAACATCGCCCACAGCCCGAAAGCGCCGCCGATCCGTTCCATGAAATTTGAAAAGCTCTGCAGTTGGAGCGTCCAGAGCACCGGCAACCGTTCGATTGCAATGAGAACGGACTCGTACGTGCCTAAAGTCGCATGTCGCGCAAATGTCGCCAGCCCGGTTCCATCTTGGGTCGCGTCGTTGGCGGCCGCAACTGCGTCAAGGCGCTTCAGAAGCAGCGAACGAACCTCGATGTCAGAAAGACGCGATACCATCTCGCGGACGGCTTCGGGCGAGGTCAGGTCATTTGCATCCAGTTGTGTTTCAGCCTCTGCGGCTGATGTCGGCATTTGTGCTGTCGCCGGCATCTGAACGAGTAGTGTCACCAAAAGAACGGCAACAGTAAGGATGAGATGGCGCAGCACGGTGACCCCCAGTCAGAACACTTGCCCGGTGGCGGGACGATAAAGTGACATCAAAACGCCCGCAATCGCTCAGTGGGGTTCTTAGGATCCGGCTCAATGCCTCCGAACAAGCCGATTGAGGACTGCCTGTCAGAAAGTTACTTACCTGTGAAAACCGGCGGCCGCTTTTCAACGAAAGCCCTCGTCGCGTTTCTGTGGTCCTCCGAAAGCCCAGTATGCGTATGGTGGGTTACTTCCAGATCCATGCACTCCATCACCTCGCCGCCGATCGCGCGGTTGAGATTTTCCTTCATGTAGCGATAAGCCAGCGGTGCACCTTTCTCCAGGCGCTCAGCCAGCGCCAAGGTCTCTGACATCAGGGTATCGCCGGGAACGACGCGGTTGGCCAATCCCAGCCTATCTGCGTCTGCAGCGTCGATCCTGTCTGAAAGAAAATACATTTCCTTTGCCTTGGCGCTTCCGACCAACTGGCTGAGGAACCAGGTGCCCCCATAGTCTCCGGCAAAACCGACCTTCGCAAAAGCTGTCGTCATGATGGCATTGTCTGCCATGACACGCATGTCGCAGGCCAGCGCCAGCGAAAGGCCGGCACCCGCTGCAGGACCAGGGATCGCGGCAATTGTCGGTTTGGGCATGGTGTGGAGCCGGCCGGAAGTGGCGCGCTGGCTCAATCGTTGGCGGTGAATGCGCACGTCGATGGGGACATCCTGCCCAGCCCCTTCGGCCATCCCTTTAACATCGCCCCCGGCGCAGAAGGCACCGCCTGCCCCCGTTAGTACAACGACCCGGACCTCCGGATCCAGTTCGGCCTCCTCCAATTGGGCCGCCATTGCGCCGAGCATCTCTTTGGACAGGGCGTTGCGCCTGTCCGGCCGGTTCATTGTCAGGATAAGGATACCTCCCCGGCGTTCAGCCAGAAGATCTTCGGTGCCGGTTGCAATTTCAGCCATAGTTCCCTCCCACGTTTTGGCGAACCATCGTCCAGTCGGCTGGCAAGCAACAGCCGGGAAGTGTTTCAATCACATCGACGATGCAATTGGCTGGCGACGCATCAAAGCGGATAACGCACCAGGACTCCCGCATTTACGATCACTGCGACATCGCCGTGCTCATCGTCCGGTACATTGAGCCCCCCCAAGACTGCGCTGGCCTTGACCGTGCCGTAGGGCAGTGTTGCTGCGACCGCATCGAGATCGATTTGCTCAGGCATCTGCGCGGCCAGCGTCAGTTCGATCTCCATTCTGTTGGGATCGAGCTGCAAACTTCGGAAGAAAGCCAATGAGGAATGGTGCAAAGCGTCCTGAACGGCCCTTTTTGCGGCCTTGGTGTAATCCTGCCCGTGCAGATCGTTACCGGTTCCCATTTCAAGGATGACGCGCTTCAGATGTGTCTCGGTCATGCCGACGCCTCCGGCAGGTCCAGCCAAACAACGACGGCCGCATTCGCCATCACTGTCAGAGAGCCGTCCTCTTTGGGAATGTCCATGCCGCCCTGAACGGCGCGAACACGGGCGGTACCGTACGGCAAAATGGCGGCCACTGCCGTTTCATCGACCTCGTCCGGCTTGCCAGTTCCGATCAGAATGTCGACCTCCATGGCTTGACGGTCGACCCCCATTGCATCGGCAATTGTCAGCGAATTGTGCCAAAGCGCATCTCGCAACGCACGGATCGCTGCTTTAGTATAATCTTCGCCCCCAAGATCGGTTCCCATGCCCAGTTCGAGGACCATGCGTTTTCGTGCCATCTTTTAACCTTCTGAGTTTTTCCCGTGGCTATTTCGCTAAAATCGCTCCGGCGAAGTCCGTTTCACGACGACAAACACTCGCAAACGCCACAATTTTTACAGGTAATTTCAGTTCTTTATAGTGCCCGCCTGCACCACGTTAAGGTCGCTCTAATCTCTGTTGATCAGTTTGGGCCATCTCGGACTGCACCCGTTGCGAATATATGACCACGAACTCTCAAGATGCATCTAAATCCGCGGCACAGAGTGCGGGCGGAAGCGACAGGTCACCAGGCCATGCTACTGCATTCAATGTGGCAAATCAGGCGTTTGAGTTGCTGCAAAGCTACGAGACACCTCCGATCCCCCACGCTTATGAGATCTGTTACGCTTATGCGCTGGGAAAGCCGCTAGAAGTCCTCGACCTTGTGAATCGGGCGGTTGATGAAGATGGTATCCTCAGCCTCTACAAGGTGCTTGAGATCCACAGCACGCTCTTTTCCTATCCAGAGACGATACGCAAGCAACAGGAAGAGACAGCGTCGGGCCTCAGCTCTGAGCTGTCCACGATGATCGTTGAGGTGTCTGCACACCTTTCCGCAAACGACACTTTTGCAGATTCCCTGGGCGAGGTCTCGCAAGAGCTGTCCAAGGTTACCGATCCGGCGAGCCTTGGACGAATGATTGTGTTGCTGATGGCCGAGTGCGCCAAGGCCCGCGAGAATGCAAAGCAATTGTCAGATAATCTGGAGGTGTCTCTTTCGGCGATCCGGCAGATCAGCGATAAACTTGAGGAGGCACAAGAGGCAGGGTTACGCGACGCGCTCACCTCGCTTCGTAATCGCCGCTTTTTTGATCGCGCGCTTCGTGAAGAAGTAACTCTAGCGCACGAAACCGGCTCCCCGCTTTCGCTGGTCATGACTGACATTGATCACTTCAAGGCCATCAATGACACCCACGGTCACCCGGCGGGCGACGCGGTACTGCGCGCCGTCGGACGCCTGTTGGCTGCGAATGTGAAGGGACGCGACACGCCTGCCCGATATGGCGGCGAAGAGTTTGCAATCGTCCTTCCGCAAACCAGGTCGGTCGGCGCGGCAGACCTGTCTGAGAGGATCCGACGCGAGCTGAGCGGAAAACGCCTTGTTCTGACGGAATCCCAAACCAAACTCGGCAAGATCACCGCATCTTTCGGCGTGGCGCAATTGCGCGAGAACGAGACGGCGGAAGAGCTTATCTCGCGCTGCGACCATTGCCTCTACACCGCCAAGCGCAATGGCCGGAACCGTGTTGTGACCGAAGAAGACTAGCCGCTTTCAGAGCCTGCGAAGATAGATCTGATGTTCGACATCCGAAACCCGTGACAGCAACGCCGCATGTTCCTGTCTTTTCATGGCCGAAAAAACATGTCGAAAACGGTGGCCCAAAGCATCCGCGCAAAACGAAGAACGTTCGAATTCCGCGACCGCCTGACCCCATTCAAGCGGTAGCGGCGCTGCCATTCCCGGTCTGATCTCACCGCTCACTGGCTCAGGTGGGTCTTGCTTGGCGTCAAGTCCGTCGAGCGCCGCCGCGAGAACCGCAGCTGCAACAAGG
>JBCCMP010000009.1:0-28366 GCA_039026295.1 Pseudomonadota bacterium
GCTGACAAAACTGACATTCGACGCCTAGGCGCCATCTTACCTGAAGCAACGAGTCAGAGCGCTAATCCGCTATTCCAAGATTTGTGAGTAGCTTGCCGATTTTCTCGGCGAAGCCCCACAACACATTCACGGATTCTACCCGCTCCTCGATTCCTTTAAGAACGCTTCCGATCACGGGTTTTGAGCGTTTCCCGGCGATCTGTTCCGACAAGGTACCGAGCAGTTCCCCTACCTCGTGCTTCTCCTCCTTTGTGATCTTGTCGGAATCGATCACAGCTTGCGCAAAGTCTTTGATTGTGTGGCCCAACTCCTCTGCATCACTGCCTTCCGTGATCGTTATGACAGCGTTGATCTTCGCAAGATCGCCAGTGTTCAGGACGCCTACGGATGAATTTGAGATGATAATATGGTTATTTGTCATAGGGCGACTCATTGCTTGGGATAGTGCGCTAATCGGGATTCTACCGCCACCAAGATGAATGCCCGTCATCATGTCCATTTCGTCCATGGCATGGTTCATCATGGCGGCGTTCATCAAGAAGCTGCGGAAGTTGTTTTCTTGCAAGATCGCATTGCAGGAAAGGCACAGCTGCAGCCCATTATCGTATTTGTATAGCGCTGGCCGTTCACATTGACTGCATTTCATGAGTTCACTCTACCCTAAACTTCATGAGGCCGTAACCACCCGCTCTTCGCAGATGAGCAAGTCGCGCTGCAGTACTTCTCCATGTATGCCGCTTGAGAGCATTTGGGCTCTAAGCCGTCGTCCGATCCTTTCAAACGAAATTGCATGATGGTTAGCGTTTAGACCCATCATCGACGACCGGGCTGAAGCCCGGCCTACAGTTTCGGCGTAGGTCGGGCCTCAGCCCGCCCTAGGACCGCACTTCCGCTGCGGGAGCGGATGCTATCCGCTGATGCCCCTTATAACCCCACCGCGCCCGGCGGCAGGTGGATGGGAAACGCCTCGCGCACCTTGGCATCGATCCCGGCGTCCATGTGCATGGGGAAGCAGGTGTCCAGGATCTCGCGCTTGCGGGCGATGGCCTTTTGCACCAGATCCGGGCGGCCGATTTCTGCCCATTCCTTTGGCGATGTCCGGTCGCCGAGGGCCGGGTAGACGTATTCAGTCTGCATCAGGCCAAGCGTCTGGTCGTGGCCGAGGTAATGGCCGGGGCCTTCCAGGCAGACGGAGCGGATCACATCGAGGCCGCAGGTCTCCTCCGTCACCTCGATGCCGCGCACGCAGCGCAGCGCCTGCCCCAGCATGTCATCGCCCAGGATCAGGCTTTCGAAGCAGAAGCCCAGCAGCGAGGCATGCATGCCGACGCTTTCATAGACCATGTTCAGGCCCGAGAGCCCGGCCATGACGTTGGACATGCCCTGTTCCCACCCGGTCTGCATGTCAGGGAGCTTGGCGTCGGCGATCCCGGCGGCAGCCCCGCCGGGCAGGCCGTAGAACTTGTGCATCTGGGCGCAGCCAGCCGTCAGCAGGGCCTGTTCGCCCGAACCGCCGGACATCGCCCCGGTGCGCAGGTCCGAGACGAAGGGCCATGTGCCGAACACCGCCGGGTGGCCCGGTCTGATGCTGTTCACATACACGACGCCTGCCAGACATTCGGCGACCGCCTGCACGATGGCGCCCGCAATGGGCGCGGGCGCGGTGGCCCCGGCCTGTCCCGCGCTGAGCAAAAGAACCGGCATTCCGGCGTGAATGGCCGCCTCCATCACCTGGCACGACTCGGTCGCGAACTTCATCGGCGGCACGACGAAACAGTTTGAGTTCGAGAAGAACGGGCGGGCGCGCCACTGGTCCTCGCCCCCCGCCAGCGCGTGGACCATGTCGATGCAGCCGGGCATGTTTTCGGGCCCGACAAAGGATGTACCGATATGCTTGGTCGTGCCGCGCGCGCAGGCATAGAGCGTGTTGATGTCCAGCTCGTAATTGTCGGTCACATCGCGGCAGACCATGGGGCGCTGGAAGAAGTGGACGTTGTCCAGCTGTTCGACGATCCGCGCCGCGTCATAGAGGTCCTGCAGCGTGCTCTCGCGGTAGTCCCGATTTTCGACGTCGACGATATGCACGGCGGCACCGGCCGTGCCGAAGTGTACCTTGTTGCCGGTCAGATGGAGGTCATGCCTGGGATCCTGGCCGCAGAGCGTCACCTCGCGGGCGGCCTTGGCCAGCATGTCCTCGATCAGGGCGCGGGGAATTCGTATGCGGCCGTCATCGCCGAGAATCGCGCCTGCGCCGGTCAGCGCTTCGATGCCGGATGGCGGCGCGTCCGCAAAACCGATCTGCTCGCAGGCATCAAGGGCGGACTGGTGGATGCGCTGGACATCGGCATCTGACAGCGGGCGGTATGTGCCGCCGTTCATGCCTGCGCGGACGGGGCGGATGTCTTCGGCCAGCGGCGCGGCGCGAAGGGCCTGACGGGCCTGGCGTCCACCGGCGCGGCGGCTGCGGCGCGGGGCGGGGTCTTGGGGTTGGGTAACGTCTTGGGTCGGTTCGGTGCTCATGGCGGTCTCCCGAAGAGCTTGCGGTCGTGATCTTTTGCTGCAGTTGTCAACAAATCACGAAGGCGAGCCCCGGGCCGCACGGCCCCGGTCAGCACCGATGGTGCGCGAGACGAGTTTCAGCATCTCTGTCGTACGCGGCATTGGCGGCCCTGCTGCTTCCCTGCGTCAGGATCGCGCACCGGATCGGACCGAAAACCGCCAAAATGCGACACAGGCGTCGTTTTCAGGCGTTTATGAGGTGTCTGCCAGTTCAACGTCGCTGCGAAAAACCACGCGGCAGCAGGCGAGGGCGGGTTCCGCTCAGCTGGTAGACGTCGCAGATTGCCGAGCGGTGCTTTGAAAAATCGTCGGGTGCTGGGCGGCGACTTGGTTTGCGGCCTCAGTCGGTGCTCTGCCCCGCCAGGATCGCATCGATATCGCCCGCCTTCGCCGCCGCACCCAGCGCCGACAGGTCGCCGCCCAGAATTTCCCGCGTGGCATTCAGGATCAGCCCATGGGTGACACGGGCGAGCGCACCACCGATGGAGATGCGGCCTGCGCCCATGGCCGCGATGTCGGCGACGGAAAGCGCGGTCATCTTGCCGACGGCAAGAACGTTGACCGGCGGTCCAAGCTTGGCGAGTTCCTGCACCGTTTCGGGCTTTACGAGCGGTGCGTAGATCACATCTGCCCCTCCTTCGGCATAAGCGGTGCACCGGCGCACGGCTTCGTCGGCCTGGTAGCCCCGGTGCATCCAACCATCGGCCCGTGCAGTCAGGACGATGTCGACGGCCTTCGCTGCCTCGACTGCCGCTTCGATACGGGCAACGGCGAGGTCCAGCGGGTAGGGCTGGTTGTCCGGATAGCTCATGTCCTCGATCGAAACACCGGCCAGCCCCGCCTCTGCGGCGAGCCTGACCGTTTCCGCGACGATCTCCGGGCTGTCGCCGTAACCGTTCTCGAAATCCCCGCTGACCGGGACATCAACCGTCCCGGCAATATCGGCGGCATGGGCCAGCGCGTCCTCGCGGGAGACGTAGCCGAGATCCGGCAACCCGATGGTGAAGGCATGACCGGACGACGTGGTCGCCACGGCCTTCGCCCCGGCCGAGACCATGAGCTTCGCAGACCCAAGGTCCCAGGGGTTCGGCATCACCAGCGGGTTGCCTGGCTGGTGCATCTCCCGAAAGCGGGCGACTTTTTCGGTGCGGGTCATGGCGGCCTCCTCAGATTTTGCTGGCGAATTCGCGGATCACTGCGATGGCCAGGCTTATATCTTCTTCCGTCGTGTCGAACTGTCCGACCGACATGCGGATCGCGGACCGGCCCTGATGCAAAGTCTGGGTCAGGTAGATCCGGCCATCGCGGTTGATCGCCTCCAGCATGCCGAGCGTTGCATGGTCGCCACCGGTATGCGCAAAGCTGAAGAGGCCGAGCATTGGCGGGGTCACGATCTCCAGCACCGGATCCTCGGCCACGGCATCGGCGGCCATATGCGTCCACGCGACATGATCACGGATACGGGCCCGCAATCCTTCGAGCCCGTAGGCGCGCATCAGGAACCAGACCTTCAGGGCGCGGAACCGGCGACCCAGAGAGACGGACCATTCGTTGAAGTTGACGATCTCGTCTTCGCCGAGCGTGCGGAGGTATTCCGGTCTCAGCCCCACGGTCCGGATCAGCGAGGCCGGATCTTTCAGGAAATGCGCCGTGCATTCGAACTGGGCACCCAGCCATTTGTGCGGATTGAAGACGATCGAATCGGCGCGCCCAGCACCGTCCCAGTAGTGGCGGTATTCCGGGCAGATCATCGCCGCCCCGGCCCAGGCGGCATCGATATGGGTGTAGAGGCCCTCGGCCTCCGCGACGTCCATCACCTCGGCGATCGGGTCCATGGCACCGATCGACGTGCCTCCTGTACACATCACGATCCCGGCGGGCAGATGTCCCGCTGCGCGGTCGGCATCGATCAGGTCCTTCAGCGCCGCCGGGTCCATGCCGTAGTCTTTGCGGATCGGGACCTTCACAAGGTTGTTCTGTCCGATCCCGGACAGCCGGATGGCCTTGTCGACGGACGAATGGGTCTGCGCCGAGGCATAGATCCTGAGGCGCGGCGCACCGGACATGCCGTCCTGCAGTCCAGCCCAGTCGAGCGCCCGCTCGCGCATGACCAGGACGGCGCAGAGGGTCGCCGTGGTCGCACTGTCCTGAAGCGTCCCACGATAACCTTCCGGCAGGCCGACCGCCTGACGGAGCCAGTCGATCATGACCTGCTCCATCTCCGTCGCGGCGGGTGATGTCTCCCACAGCATGCACTGTGCGGCCATCGACGTGGCGAGATGCTCTGCCACCATGCTGGCGGGCGAGGCATTCGCCGGGAAGTAGGCGAAGAACCTGGGGTGCTGCCAATGGGTCATGGCACCGGGGACGATGCGCTCGAAATCGGCGAAGATCGCCTCCATCTCTTCCGGCGCCTCTGGCGGGCTTTCCGGAAGCATCGCCGCGACATCGCCCGGCGCGATCGCCGGGCGGACAGGCTGGTCGGCCAGACCGTCCAGATAGTCTGCGCCCCAGTCAGCCGCCCGGGCTGCCCATTTGCGATAGTCTGACTTTTCCATCTCGCCTCGCTGTCCCTTTGGGCGACTTTGCCTGAGGGTTCCGAGCCTGTCATCCCTGCTCGCCGCCGAAAAGAAATCGTGATAGTTTCGCGCTGCGCGGCAGAGCGCACCCGATCCGCGGGAAGGGCCAAGCCCATCTGTTCAGACCACCAAACCACCCATTCGACCTTCTTTCAGGTCCGAGGGCGCGGATACCGGACGAAGATGAAAGGAGGCCGCCATGCCCAAGAGGCAGCTGCCCGATAACCCGTCCCTGGAACACCTGAAAAAACAGGCGAAGCGCCTGTTGAAAGGCGCGGGTGCTGAAGATCCGGAAGCACTGGCCGAGATTGGCCCGTACTTCGGCGATCCGGCCAAGATCAGCCTGCAACAGGCGCAACTGGTCATCGCCCGGGACTATGGGTTTTCAAGCTGGACCCGCCTGAAGCGTCACGTCGAGGCCGCGCGCCCCGGCCTGACGACCGAACAGCGGGCAAACGACTTTCTGGACCTTGTCTGCCTGCACTATGGCCATGATCAGGACCGCGGACCGCACATTTTCGAAAGGGCCGCGGCGATGCTGGCGCAGTATCCCGAAATCGCGGACCATTCCATTCACACCGCCGCGGCTGCGGGCCGCGTCGATCTGGTCGAGGGGTTCCTGACCGCGCGGCCTGAAGCCATCGCGGAAAAGGGCGGCCCGTTTCAGTGGGTTCCGCTGATGTATGCAGCCTACGCCCGGTTGCCGGGGGTTTCGACCTATCCCGTCGGCGAGGCGCTGTTGGCCGCCGGAGCCGACCCGAACGCCCATCACATGTGGGGCGGGCAGTATTGCTTTACCGCCCTGACCGGGGTCTTTGGGCGGGGAGAGGGCGGGCCGGTCCGCCAGCCCGAGCATCCCGATTTTGTGCCCTTTGCCGAAGCTTTACTGACCGCCGGGGCCGATCCCAATGACAGTCAGGCGCTCTACAATCGGTGTTTTCTGCCCGACAACATCGCGTTCGAGATGATGCTGCGGCACGGGCTGACGCCGAACGCCCGCAACAATTGGTACGAGATCACAGGCGGCGAGGCGCTGCCGAACCCGTCAGAGACCATGCACTGGCATCTGATCATCGCAATCAAATGGGGATTTGATGACAGGGCGAGGCTGTTGATTGACCACGGCGTTGATGTAAACGCGCCGGACCGTACTTATGACACGATGACGAATGGCAAAGCGCCCGTTGAGGTTGCCCTGTTGCGGGGCGCCACTGAGGTCGCAGACTATTTGCGGGCCCATGGCGCTGAGCCTGTTGAGCTATCGCCTGGGGACGCGTTCACTGCCGCCGTCATGGCGGGTGACACCGGCCAGGCGCGCGAGATGATACAGGCGGACAGGCAACTCTGGGACATCACCCGCCCGACACATGACGAGATGCTGATCTCCGCAATCGACGGCGACCGGATGGGCGCGTTGCAGACGATGCTGGATCTGGCGTTCGATCTGCATCCTGCTGGACGTCAGACGCCGCTGCATGTGGCCGCCTTCCGTGGGAATATGCGGGCGATCCGGATGCTGATCGATGCGGGCGCTGATACAGCCGTGCGCGACCCGAACTTTCACGGTCCGCCGTTTGGTCACGCCAAGCATAACCATCAGGAAGAGGCTGCCGCATTCCTTATGGAGCACCCAATGGATCTGTTCGCTGCGGCAGCGCTGGGAAGGCGCGATCACGCCGCGGCGTTGCTGGACCGTGAACCGGGTCTTGTCGACGCGAGATTCCGGTCGGTACGGACCGGACCGCAGGAGAGTTATGTCAACGACTGGGCGACACCGCTTTGGTTCGCGGCTGTGAACGGGCAGGCCGAGATGGCGAGCTTTCTGGTCGGCCGCGGCGCTGACCCGTCCGTCGAGGACAAGGATGGACGCAACATCGCCGACCATGCAGAGGGGGCCGGCCATTCCGAGATCGCGACCGCTCTGCGCAGCGGTTGAGACCCCGGCTCAATACTGGAAGTGGCGGAGCCAGATTTTGGCCCGTTCGGCATCCCGTTCTTCATAGGTTCGCAGCGCTTCGGTCAGGTCTGCCGGATCTGATCCTTCGGCATCGTGGCCGATATCGGTCAGACGCAGGGTGTACCATGCGGTGACCCCGCCCTCGGGCGCGGCAGTAAATCTGGGAAAGGCAGGTTCGGGCATCTGCCCGGCCTGCCACAGGTTTGGCAAATCCGGATGAAGGACCAGCGCCCGGGCGAGCCCGGCCACGTCCGCTGCACCCGTGGCGACCGCATCCCTGGCCTGAGCGTGCGTTTTGAAACCGCCCGTGACCATTATGGGCTTCGCCGTCCTCTCGCGCGCGTGCCGGGCGAAATCGACGAAGTAGGGACCGGACCCGGCGCTGTCCGATGCGTTCTTTGCGCCGGGAAAATAGGTACCGCCACTGATATCGAGCAGATCAATCGATGTCGCCTCGAGCGCTGCGACCACCTGAAGGGCGTCATATTCGCTGAGACCTCCCTCGAGCTGGTCAGACGAATTGAGTTTTACGGCCACGACAAATGCCGGGCCGACAGCACCCCGGACGGCCTCGATCACCTGAAGCAGCAATCGCATGCGATTGGCGATGGAACCGCCCCATGCGTCGCCGCGGCGGTTGAAGAGCGGCGACAGGAACTGGCTGAGCAGGAATCCGTGCGCGGCATGGACCTGAACCCCGCCAAAACCCACCTGCTGTGCCAGACGGGCAGTCGCGGCAAAGGCCGCCGGTAGATCCCGGATCTCCGCGACCGAAAGCTCACCGCAGGACAGGCCCTGCAGATCAAGAGCACTTGGTCCCTTAGGTCGGCTGGTGGGCGCGAAGGCCAGCGCACCTGCATGGCCCAATTGCAGCCAGAGGCCTGTGTTGTTTTCGCTGCCTTGCACCGCAAGCTGCGAAAAACGATCCATGTCAGATCCGGCGTTCAGCACCAGATTTCCCGGTTTTTCGGCATAGTCGGGTGTGGCCTGTACTTCGCCGATGATTGACGCTGCGACACCGCCCTGGGCCCAGCGTTGGTAGAGCCGTATCTGTCCGTGCGTCGGGTGTCCGGTGCCATCGCCCAGGGAATCCGACATCGATGCCTTCACGATGCGGTTTTTCAGAACCGCCCCGCAGGGCAGTTCGAGAGGGGCAAAGAGATCAGAGCTCATCCGATGGGTCTTTCACTTTTGGCCGAGCCGGAGTTGGGCATCGCCGCCAGTAACTGGAGCTAAGCATCGACCCCTTGCCGCGCAAGCAGGCCCAATGTAGCCGCCAGCAGCCGCGATGCGGTGAGGGCACCCTGGCCGTCGACATCCATCTCCGGCACATACTCGACCAGCGAGACCCCGGCGATGCGTCCGCGGTGCGCCGCGCCGCGTATCAGGTCGAGCGTCTGCAAATATGAAAAACCACCCGGCGTTCGGCCGATCACACCCGGCATTATGGACGGATCCATGGCATCGACATCCAGGCAGACTATGATCTGGCTGCCTTCCGGGATGTGACGCAGGGCGGTCTCGACGCCGCCATTGTGGATCTCTTCGGCCAGCACCAGAACCACGCCCCAGTCCAGCGCATCCCGGACGTCGTCGGAATGCGCAGAACCGATACCACGCGCGCCGACTTGCACGATCCGTTCGATATGCGCCATCTCGGACGCGCGGCGCATAGTGGAACTGAGGCCGAGCGGTTCGCCCATATGTTCCCGCCGCCAGTCGATATGGGCGTCGATCTGCAGGATCGTGTACGGGCCGCCACCGGCGAAACCGGTCAGCATCGGGATGGGGACTGAGTCGTCGCCGCCCAGCAGAACCGGCACCGCGCTGCGTTCCCTGATCGTCCGAATCGCGTCTTCAATCGCTGCGCGATTGGCAGCGAAGTCCTGCGCATCAAAAGGCAGATCACCGGCATCGACAGCCCGCGCCGTTCCACCGGGATAGATCGGCCCGCCCAGATCAAAATTGTGCCGGTCAATATTTGCCGCGAGCGCCGCGGCCGACGCGCGCAAGGCCGCAGGTGCCCCGGCACAGTAAGCCCCGACTGACTTGTAGGGTGTCGCGCCCGGTGCGCCGAGGATCGCAGCGGGGGCATCGAGGGCGGAAAGATCCTCGCATGCCGCCAAGCCCATGAACGTGGTGACGTCACCGGCCCCGAACAGTGCGCCAAGATCCGGTCCATTCGTCATCCACGCGCTCCTAATCGTCGGCGTCAAACATCCCGAGATAGCTGACAGCTATGTCGCCGAGCGCGCCATCCCTGGGTCGGCTGATCCCCAGAACATCCTCTGTCACGGACAGCCTTATCAGCCCATCGCAGTTCCCCGCACCCGCGGATCCGAACAAGGCGATGACCGCGTCCATGTCGGTGACGCCCGAAAGCGCCTCGCGCAGTGCCGACGGGGCCGTGGGGTTTCCCAGAAAATAAGCCTCCTGCCAGTCATGGTCGTAATAGGTGACACCCTGCGTGGCGGCAAATCCGTTCATCGGGACATCATCCTCGTCATACTGCTCTTCCAGAAACAGTTCGAAGGTTTGCGCATCACCCGCTGCGATGGCCCAGATATGAACGGATTGGCTCAAGTCTTACACTTTCACCCGTTCGGATTTCGGATCATACATCGGGCGCAAGCTGGCCTCTGCCGCTACCCGGACGCCCGCGATTTCAATCTCATAGCTGGAGGACAGCACCTGATCAGGCTTTTCGCCGGCGCACGGGACATAGCCCAAGCCGATGGCTGCGCCCAGATGGTGGCCGTAGTTGCCGGAGGTAAGGTAGCTGACGATCTCGCCGTCCCTGAGGATCGGTTCGTTGTGATAGAGCAGCGGCTCGGGCTCTGACAGCTTGAACTGCACCATGCGCCGCGACAGGCCCTGCTGGCGTTTTGACAGGACAGCATCGCGCCCGATGTAATCGGATTTGTCCTTCCCGACAGCAAAACCGAGGCCCGCTTCCAGCACATGGTCTTCATCGGTGATATCGTGCCCATAGTGGCGGAATGCTTTCTCGATCCGGCACGAATCCATCGTGTGCATGCCGACCAGCTTAAGCCCGTGGTCCTGCCCGGCCTCCCACAGCGTCTCGAACACATGGGCCGCCTGATCGGTCGAGGCGTAGATCTCCCAGCCCAGTTCGCCGACATAGGTCACACGGTGCGCACGGGCCACGCCCATCCCGATCTCGATCTCGTGCGCCCAGCCAAAGGGGTGGGTGTCATTGGACCAGTCATGGGGAGAGACGGCGCTCAGCAGGTCCCGGGCCTTGGGACCCATGACCGCCAAGACGCCCTCGCCCGAGGTGACGTCGGTAAAGACAACGCGGGCATCGCCTGCCTGACGTTTCAGCCAGCTTAGATCCCGCTGCAGCGTCGCCGCGGGGGTGATGATCAGGTATAAGTCGTCGGCCATGCGGGTCACGGTCACGTCCGCTTCGATCCCGCCGCGCGCATTCAGGAACTGGGTGTAGACGATTTTGCCGATGGGAACCGACATGTCCGCGCCGCAGATGCGGTTCATCGCCGCCTCGGCATCAGGTCCTTCTGCGCGCACCTTGCCAAAGCTGGTCATGTCGTACATGCCGACGCCGGTGCGGATGGCGTTGTGCTCGGCGGCACCGTTGCCGAACCAGTTCTGCCGCCTCCAGGAATAAGCATATTCCGGCGTCTGTCCCTCATCGGCGAACCAGTTCGGACGTTCCCACCCGGCGGTTTCGCCGAAACAGGCGCCGCGCGCCTTCATGTGCTCGTGAAATGGCGAACGCCGCACACCGCGCGCCGTCTCAGGCTGGCGATAGGGGAAATGGTCGGCGTAGAGCAGGCCCAGCGTCTCGCTGACCCGTTCCTTCAGATAGTGGCGGTTCTTCTGGAAGGGCTGCGCCCGGCGGATGTCGACGTCCCAAAGGTCGAAGGGTGCCTCGCCATCCTCGATCCACTGTGCCAGCGCAAATCCTGCGCCGCCGGAGGAGACGATGCCGATCGAGTTGTAACCTGCGGCGACCCACATCCCCTTCAGTTCCGGATGCTCGCCCAGATAGTAGCGGTCATCTGGGGTGAAGCTTTCGGGTCCGTTGAAGAAGGTGTGGATGCCTGCTTCGCCGAGCATGGGCATGCGGTTGATGCCCATCTCGAGGATTGGTTCGAAGTGGTCGATATCCTCGGGAAGCTGGTCGAATTCAAACTCTTCCGGGATGCCCGCCATGCCCCAGGGTTTTGCCTTGGGCTCGAACGCGCCCAGCATCATCTTGCCCGCGTCTTCCTTGTAGTAGGCGCATTCGTCGGGGACGCGCAGAACCGGAAGCTGCTTCAGGCCGTCGATTGGCTCGGTCACGATGTAGAAGTGCTCGCAGGCATGCAGCGGCACGTTACAGCCCGCCAGTTTGCCCACTTCGCGCGCCCACATGCCCCCGCAGTTGATCACGACGTCGGCGTCGATCCGGCCCTCGGCACCTCCGCGTGCCCATGACACGCCCGTAACGCGGCCCGCGGCCTGGTGGATGGCGGTGACCTTCACGCCCTCTTCGATCTGCGCGCCCTGCAGCCGGGCACCCTTGGCCAAGGCCAGCGCGATGTTGGCGGGATCGCACTGTCCGTCGAGAGGCAGGTGAACCGCGCCGACCACGTCCGAGACATTCAGATGCTGATACATGGCCTGTACTTCGGCATTCGTCACTTCGCTGACATCGACGCCAAAGGCACGGGCCAGCGACGCGGTGCGGTAGATCTCTTCCTTGCGCTCTTCGGTCAGGGCAACGGTGATCGATCCGTTCTGCTTCATGCCCGTGGCAACGCCGGTCTCTTCTTCCAGCCGGACATAGAGATCGGCTGAATACTTGGCCAGCCGCGTCATGTTCTGATTGTTGCGCAGCTGCCCGATCAGACCTGCCGCGTGCCAGGTCGTGCCGCAGGTCAACTGCTTGCGTTCCAACAGAACAACATCGGTCCAGCCCAGCTTGGCCAGGTGATAGGCAACAGAGCATCCGGAAACACCGCCGCCGATGATGACTGCGCGCGCTTTGGTGGGAAGATCAGCCATGGTCCAATCCTTTGTCGATGATCCCGGCCTGGCCGGGCTTCAGGTCACGTATTGTTCTGGGAAAGCCATGCGTCCTGCATGGCCGTGAAACGGGCGAGATAGTCCTGACGAAGCTGCACTTCGGTCGCACCGACGTCATAGGCAGGGGTCGTGAGCGGTTTGCAGGAGGTGAGCGCGATCTCGACGAAGCCGCTGGACCGCACCATCAGATCTTCGCCGAAGAGACCGATCCAGCGCGGCGCGAGTTCCGCAGCCCGGTCGGAAGCCTTCTTGTGGAACGTTGCCGTTCCCCGGAACCGCGCGCCCTTGCGGGCGAAGACGTCGATCATGTTCACCTCGACGCGGTTGTCCGCACCGAGATTGCGCATGGTGTTCGGCGAGCGGATTTCGGCGAAGATCAGCGTCTTCTCATCCACCGCCTGAAAGGTCCCTTTGGGCGAGACGTTCGGGCCCTCTGCCCCGACCGTTGCGATGTAACCGAGGCGCCATTCATTGATCCAGGCACGCAAGTCGTCATTCATCATTGATGCGCCTCCGGTGGCAGCAGGACCAGTTTGCCGGGGTGGCGTTTGGCTTCGAATTCGGCCTGTGCCTCGGCAATCCGGTCCATCGGGAAAGTGGCGGAGATGAGAGGGCGTACCGTGCCCGCATTCATTCGCCCGACGAGCCGCGCAAACACCTCTGGCGGCTGGTAGGTGGTGCCGAGGATCGAGAGATCGTTCAGATAGATCGTCCTCAGATCCGCCTCGACCATTGGACCGGCGATTGCCCCGGCCACTGCATAGCGACCGCCCGGACGCAGGGCGTCGATCAGCGTCGGCCACGACGGGCCACCGACCAGATCGATGACTGCGTTGAAGGATTTGATGCCGGGCGCATCGTCCCGGTCGATGACGTGAGATGCACCTGCCTCGCGCACCGCCGCATGCTTCGACGGCGATGCAACGCCGGTGACTTCTGCGCCGTCCAGTGCCGCCAGTTGCACGGCGGCCAGACCGACCCCGCCGGACGCCCCGGTGATCAGGACCCTGTCGCCGGCGTTCAACTGCACCCGGTCGATCAGCGCGGCCGCTGTGCCGAACGCGCACGGCATGGCGGCGACCTCGACATCGGAAAGCGGCGAGGCCGAGACGTCGTGCAGATGCCGCACCGGCACCGCACAGTATTCGGCAAAAGCGCCGTCATAGTCCGACCCGATGACCCGGTAGCGGACCGGATTGTCGGCTGTCGGCTCTGGCTGATTGATCTGGCATGTCACGCGCGAGCCGGTCGGCGGGCCTTGTTCACCTGCCAAGACGACGCGGCCGCAAAGATCGCCGCCCTGGATCAGCGGAAAGTTCAGAGCTCCCGCAAAGCCTCCCGCTTCGACCCCTTCCGGGGTTTCGGCGGTGGCGCCGGTGACCTCTTTGGAATACCAGCCGATACGGGTGTTGATGTCGGTGTTGTTCACACCGGCCGCCAGTACACGGACCAGCGCGTCGCCCGGGCCCGGCTGCGGGACCGGTATTTCCGTGTTCCACACCAAAGCCTCCGGCCCGCCATGACGGACCAGCTGAGCGCCGCACATGGTGGTCGGGACCGTCACCTAGATCACCCTATGCCCTTCAGCGCTCAATTGCCGGGCAATCTCGGCGATGTGGCTGGGATCTGTCTGACAGCATCCGCCGATGATCGACGCGCCTCCTGCGACCCATGCAAGCGCATGCCTGGCATAGGCAGGCGGGTCGAGATCGCTGCGGTTTTCGATTACTTCCACCGTTTCGCCCGGCTGGTAGTGGCTGAGATTGGCCGAGAACGCATTGGCATAGGCCCCGAACGGCCTGCCATCTTTGGCGAGGTCCTGCATAGCCCGGCCGATTACCTCGGGCGTGCTGCAATTGACCAGCAGCGCCTCCACCGTCAGCCCATCCAATGCTGCGATCGCCTCGGCAATTGTCTCGCCGGACCGGAGCCGGACTGTACCATCGTCGGCCAGCGTCTCGGAAAGCGTCCACGACACCCAGACGGGCTTGCCGCAGCCTTGCGCGGCCGTTGCGGCGGCACGGGCCTCCTCGGCGGTCGACATGGTCTCGCAAATGAAGAGATCGACGCTAGCAACCCCTTGGTCGATTATCCTGCGATAGTCCTCGAGATTGCGTTCGAACGCTTCGACCAGTTCCGGTTTGTAGGACCAACTGAGCGGCGGAAGTGATCCGGCGATGCGGGCGGCAGGGCCCGCCGCTTCCAGAGCCGCTTTGGCCAATTCGATCGCGTGCCTTTGCTCCGCTTCAAAATTGCGAGTCTGGCCGTGAGTGTCCTGACTGACCCGCGGGGTCGTCGCATAGGTGTTCAGCGTGATGACGGTCGATCCGGAGCGCAGGTAATCCTCGTGCAGCTCCTGCACGAGGTGAGGCTCGTTGCGCATGACCCAGCCGCCCCATTCGGCGTGGACCGGATTGGAGGACCGGTTGCAAAGCTCTTGCCCCATGCCGCCATCAAGGAGGGTGACGTCCATTGTGAGCCCCTAGGCCGCCACGGCGCAGTGGCCGTCGGTCCCGATCCGGCGGGCAAGTTCCGCGATGTGCGCCGGGCCCACTTCGCAACAGCCCCCGATGATCGTGGCGCCCTGTTCGACCCAGCCCATCGCATGATCGGCGTAGGCAGAAGGGTTCAAATCCTGGCGCTCGCTGAGCATCGCGACCGTCGCGCCCATGACGAATTCGGGCGGGATTCGCGTGAAGCCGTTGGCATATCCGCCACATGGTCGGCCGTCGGCCGCCAGCCTTGGCATGCCAAGTCCGATCATCTCGGGCGGACAGCAATTGTAGAGCACGCCCGCAACCGGCAATCCGTCCAGCGCGGCAAAGGCCTCGTCCACCGTTTCGCCGCTGCGCAGCAGGACAGCGCCGTCGTCGCTGGGTTTCTCAGCGAGGCAATATGCGACCCAGACCGGTTTTCCGGACTCGCAGGCGGCCGTGGCGGCGGCACGGGCCTCCAGTGAGGTGGACATCGTCTCGCACAGGAAGACGTCAACATCGGGCGCTTCGATCTCGACGATCTCGCGATATTCGTCGGTCAGGGTTCCCAGATCCGACACGTTCTCTGGCTTGTAAGACCCTTCCAGTGGCGGCAGACATCCGGCAAGTGTGGCGTCTACACCGACGGCATCACGAGCGGCCTTCGCAAGATCGATGGATCGCCTCTGAAGCGGTTCGAATTCGTCTTCCACGCCAAGGTTGCGGAACCTGCCGCGCGTCACCGAGTAAGAGTTCAACGTCAGAACGGTTGCCCCGGCACGCAGGTATTCCTCGTGTACCTCCTGGACGATTTCGGGCTCTGACCGCATCACATGCGCCGACCACTGCGGATGGGCGGGATCCTTCGACCGGCGCACCAGTTCCTGGCCCATGCCGCCGTCCAGCAGAATGATGTCCATTTTTTTCCTCCTCTCCGGCGTCTCAGAGCGCCGGTTTGACGATGTTGTGGCCTGCCGCCTGCAAGGCATCCTTCAGGGCCGCGATGTGTCCGGGGCCGACATCGCAGCATCCACCCACCACACCGGCACCTGCATCGACCCAGGTCATCGCATGCCCGGCATAGTCTGACGGCGTCAGGTCTTTTCGGGCAATCAGGCGGTCTGCTGTCGCCTCGATGCCGGACGGTGGGGGCAGCGTTTCAAACCCGTTTGCATAGCCTCCAAAGGCGACATCCAGATCAGACAGCGCGGTCATCGCCGTTGCCACCGCCTCGGGCTTCGAGCAGTTGGCGAACCATGCATCGACCTTGTCCGTGGCCGCGACAAAGTCGGACAGCGGTTCGCCGCCCCGTCCCTTGCTGCCGTCTCCATCATCGACGGTCACGCCGACCCAGACCGGGCAACCTGCCGATGTGGCGCCATCCGCCGATGCCGCTGCCTCCGCAGCCATGGACATTGTCTCGCAGATCATCACGTCCACATGCGGGGCCTGCAGTTCGGCGATTTCGGCGCACCGCTCGGCGATTTCATCGGCCGGGCGCACGACATCCGGGCGATAGCTGAACTGGATGGGTGAAATCGAACCGGCCAGGGCAACATCGACACCGGTTTCGTCCCGTGCCCGTTTGGCCAGATCGCAGGCCATGGTCTGCAGCGGTTCGAACAGCTCTTCCCGCCCGATGTCGGCCAGACGGCAGCGGGTGGCGGCGTAGGCGTTGACGATGATCATCGTTGCGCCCGCTTCGATGAAGGCCTTGTGCAGATCGACCACCATTTCCGGGTGGTCCAACATGACGCGCGCGCCCCAGCCCCGATCCGTCGGGCCGGGCGCGCGGCGGATCAATTCCTGCCCCATACCGCCATCCATCAGGACGATATCCGCCATTCTGTCTCCCCACGTGGCGGGTTCGGGCCCGCCACTTTGTACCGGGTCGGATACGACCCTGGCCTATGCCCTGAGACGTTCGTTTTGCGGATCCCAGAGCGGTTGATCAAGCTGTACCACCGCCCGGCGGCGTTCGCCAAAGATCTCGATCTCCAGTTCCGTGCCTGGTTCTGTCAGGTCGGTCTTGACAGTGCCGAGCGCGATCGATGCACCGACACGATAGCCGAACCCGCCAGAGGTCGTCTCTCCGACCACCTCGTCGCCCTTCCAGACCGTTGACATGTACGGCGCATCGCTGTCGCCGGCATCGACAATCATCGTGCAGAACCGCTTCTTCACGCCCTGCTGCTTCTGGTTCAGGATCGCCTGTTTGCCGGGGAAATCCTGCGGCTTGTCCAGCTTGACGAACCGGTCGAGCCCGCCCTCCAGCATGGTATAGTCGGTGGAGAGATCGCCCTTCCAGGCACGATACCCTTTTTCGATCCGCAGGCTGTCCAGCGCAAACATGCCGAACGGTTTCAAGCCGTGCTTTCCGCCATGGGCCCACAGAGCGTCCCAAATGGCCGGGGTGTCCTCGACCTTGGAATGGATCTCCCAGCCCAGTTCACCGGCGAATGAAACCCGGACCAGTTGCACGTCAACGCCCGCGACCTTGGTCGACTGATGGCTGAGCCACGGCAGCGAGAGGTCGCCTTCTGAGATATCTGCCAGCAATGCGCGCGAGTTCGGGCCGGTGACGATCTGGCAGGAGAAGACCTCGGTCACATCGGTGATCGAAATCTCGCCGGACGGCCTGTGCCGCTCCAGCCACTCCTTGTCATGCCATTCGGCGTTGGCGGCCGTGATCAGCATGAACTTGTCATCCTCCAGCCGCATCAGCGACATCTCGGTCACGATCCGTCCCTTGTCGTCGGAGAAATAGCCAAGACCGATCCGCCCGACCTTCGGCAGCGCGCCGGTGATCAGGCCGCGCAGCCATTCGGCCGTGCCGTCACCCTGCACCATGAAGCGGGAGAAGCCCGGCAGATCAAGCACGCCGCAGGCATCGCGCACGGCCTCGCACTCTTCCTTGACCCGAGGCTCCCACGGACCGGCGCGATCCCAGGTCTGGGTCGATTCTTCAGAGGTGTCGTCGCCGGCCTGTGCGTACCAGAGGGCACGCTCCCACCCGTTGAAGGCACCCATCTGGCCGCCGAGTTGCTGCACCTTGGCGTGGACCGGCCCCAGCCGCCTGTCGCGGCCCGCAGGCCAGGCGTGATGCGGGAAGTGCATGGCGTATTCGTGGCCGTAGATCTCCATGCCCTTGGCGGTGGCGACGTCCTGATCGACCCATCCGGTGAACCGGCGCGGATCGCAGGACCACATGTCCCATTCGGTTCCGCCTTCGGTGACCCATTCGGCCAGCACCTTGCCTGCGCCGCCCGCCTGACAGATGCCGAAGGTGAAAACGCACGCTTCGAAGGCGTTCGGAACGCCGGGCATCGGGCCGATATTGGGATTGCCGTCGGGCATGTAGGGGATCGGGCCATTGATCACCTTATAGACACCGGATTCAGCCATCAGCGGCACGCGTGCCATGGCGTCTTCCAGATACCACTCCAGCCGGTCCAGATCGTCGGGATAAAGCTGGAAGCTGAAATCTTCAGGCATCGGATCGTCCGGCGTCACCCAGTGCGCCCGGCAGTTGCGCTCGTACGGGCCGAGGTTGAAGCCGTTCTTTTCCTGCCGGAGGTAGTAGCTCGAATCGACATCGCGCAGCAGCGGCAGCTTTGCGCCGGTGCGTTCCGAGCGTTCCTTGATCGCATCCAGTTCGTCGAAGAGGATGTACTGGTGGGACATCGAGACCATCGGCACGAAGCGGCCGAACATCTGTCCCACTTCCTGCGCCCGGTAGCCTGCCGCGTTTACAACGTACTCGCAACGGATCTCGCCCTTGTCGGTCTCGACGACCCACTCGTCTTTCTCGCGGCGCGCGCCGGTGACCGATGTGAACCGGACGATGTTCGCGCCCAGATCGCGCGCGCCCTTGGCCAGCGCCTGGGTCAGCTGCGCCGGGTCAATGTCGCCGTCATAGGGGTCGTAGAGGCCGCCTTCCAGATCGTGCAGTTCCATGAACTCGTAGCGGTCCTTCAGGTCCTGCGGCGAACACATCTCGATGTCCATGCCCTGGTACCGGCCCATGCCGCGCACCCGCTCGAATTCCTGCATCCGCTCTTTCGAGTGCGCCAGACGGATCGACCCGGTGACGTGATAGTTCATCGGATAATCGACCTTGTCGGCCAATCCCCGGTACAGCTCCGCCCCATACCGCTGCATGTTCATCACGGACCATGACGCGCTGAAGGTCGGCACGTTTCCTGCCGCGTGCCATGTCGATCCGGCGGTCAGTTCGTTCTTCTCGACCAGCACGCAATCGGTCCAGCCTGCCAGTGCGAGGTGGTAGAGCGCGGAAGCGCCGACCGCGCCGCCGCCAATGATGACCACACGGGCCGTGGATGGGATGTCAGCCATGGGTTGCTCCTCAGTATACCGGCGGGGCGATCACCCAGATCACCACGCAGTCATTTGTTGATGGGTTTCTCCAGCGATAAGGCTCGCGTGCAAAGCGGAAGCTGTCGCCGGGGTTCAGTGTGAAATGCCGCGGACCAATCTCAAGCTCCAGCGTGCCAGAGATGACGTAGCCCGCTTCTTCGGTCGGGCGGGCGTTGGCCTCGGCAAGCTCGGCGCCGGGTGCGAAGACCGAGCGGACGATCTCGAAGGATCCGCCCAGGTCGGGGGATAACAGCTGTTCGACCAGCCCTTCCTCGGACGTGCCCAGAGACCGCCAGTTGTCGCGTCGCACCACGTAGCCGCGTTCCTCTGCCGGTGCATCCCCTGCCCCGAAAAACAGTGATACCGGCTGGTCCAGCGCCGATGCCAGACGCCGAAGGTCGCTGATCGTCGGCTCCGAGACATCCCGTTCGATCTGGCTGAGCCATCCCACGGACCGGCGTACTTTGAGGGCCAGTTCTGCCAGGGTCAGACCGCGCGCCTTGCGAAGCGCGCGAAGATCCGTTCCGATCCCGGCCGCACGATCTGTCATCTGCAATGCATGGTCCATGCGAGCTCGGCCGTTCGAATCAGTCCAGATCGTGAAAAAATCAGCGATTTTTTCACGATCGTCCAGCCTGAATGCGACAACCCGCGCCGTCACAGCGCGTTTGGAGCGAAAATTTAGAGCTGCAATGTGCCTTCCATCAGCACCACGCCAGACCCGGAGACCTTTACGCCGGTCATAGCTTTGGGCGGGCCCAGGGCTTCAACTTCCGCCCGGCCCGGCCGGCCCATCCAATGGCCCTGTTCTGCCGTGAATGCCGGGCCGTCGATCAGGCCATGATGCCAAAGATAAGCGCCCATGCACCCAGTGGCCGCGCCCGTGAACGGATCCTCTGCGGGCAGCGGGGGTGCCAGCAGAAGGCGGGAAAAGGTGTCACCGTCTGCCGCGCCTTTCAGGGTCACAAGAAACGGCTCCATCACCGCCGCACCTTTGACATCCTGCCGCGCCCGCCAGGCTTCCAGAGCCTCCACATCCAGCACCGCCCGGCGGAGCGCTTCGTGGTCACGCAGGACAGTTACGCAAAACGGAGTGCCGGTCGAGACGATCTGCGGCGTGCCGATCACCTCATCTGCGCCTAGGCCGTAAATGGCGGCAATTTCGGCAGGTTCAGAGACAGGGCCGAAGACCGGTGCAAGCTGTTTCATGGCAATCAGGGGCGCGTGGCCGTCCCGTTCTGCGACTTCGATCTCCAGGACGCCCGCGCCGACTTCAAGCGTAAACTGATCGCCTTCCGATACCATGCCCCGGTTCACCATCGAGGCCACAGTCGCAATTGTCGGATGGCCCGCCATCGGGATCTCGCGGTCGGCGAGGTAGTACCGCGCGCCGAAATCGGCGATGTCTGACGCAACCATGTAGGCGCATTCCGACAGCGAGGTTTCGCGCACCAGCGCCGTGCGCTGGTCAATGGTCAGGGCGTCCGCCTCGTGCACGACAACGCAGCCATTGCCACCGAAGGGCACGTCAGCAAATGCGTCGACCCAGTCGAATGAATAGGGCATCGGGACCTCCATCTTTCAGGTCCAGACTGACTGCCCGGTGCGCCCGGCACAAATGCAGATTTCAGATGAGACCGATCAGTTCTGCTGATCGCCGTGAAAGTGCCCCTGCTCTCGCAGGGCGTCCGCCACTTCCTTGGGCATGTAATTCTCGTCATGCTTGGCCAGCACTTCGGTCGCCTCGAATACCTCGCCCTTCATGTAACCCTCGGCGATCAGGCCCTGCCCTTCCTTGAACAGATCCGGCAGCACGCCCTCGAAGACCACGGCGACGCTCGCGGCTCCGTCGGTCAGTTCAAAGCGGTTGACCGGACCCTGGGACGAGACCGAGCCATCGACGACCAATCCGCCCACCCGCAGCAACTGGTCCGGCGACGGCGCGCGGGCCAGAAGATCTGCGGGCGACATGAAGAAGGCTATCGCGTCCTGAGCCAGAAACCCGAACAAAGCCGACGCCGCGACCAGCAATACACCGCCGAAGACCAGCATCTGGATGCGCCGGGCCTTCCGGGTGGATCTCATGGGCCTTGCTCCATCGCTGGGTCCGTGCTGCCTGGCCTGGGTTTGCCGGTTTCGGTCTTGCCCCGGTCCCACCCGAAATTCAGCACCGCATTCACCTGCGCCCCGAAGATAATGGCGACCCCGGTCAGATAAAAGAACAGCAGCGTCACAATGACACCTGCCAGTGCCCCATAGGTCAGCGCGTATGTCGGCGTATTCGCCACATAGACCGACAGCGCCGAGGCGATGGCAACCCAGATCAGCATCGAGACAAGGATACCCGGCCAGAGCCGTTTTTTGTGCATCGGTCGCGCGGGCAGTATCCAGTGCATCAGCCACAGCATTCCATAGAGCAGCACTGCCCCGATCAGATAGCGTGCGATGTCGGCGCTGGCAGGAATGACCTGACCTGTCAGAGCTTCGATAAGCTGAAAGGCCAGCGGTGCGAAGATAATCAGGACCGCCAGCGTGCCGAATACGAGGAAGCTGATGAAGACAAAGCCGATCGACACCAGCCGGTTCATCAGGAAGTTCCGCGGGCTGGGGATATCATAGGCCCGATCGAGCCCGATCCGGATCGCCTCGACCCCGTTTGAAGCCCCATAAAGCGTGCCGAGGGCGGCCACCGTCAGTATCCCGCGCCGATCGACGGTCAGCACTTCGTTCAAGACCGGCTCAAGCGTCTTGGCCACATGCTCAGGCACGCTGTCGAACAGGACCTGGACGGCCTGCGCACTTTCCGCTTCGCCAATCAGCAGCCCGGCCAGCGTGATCGTGAAGATCAGAAAGGGCAGCCCGGCCAGCATCGAGGCATAGGCGATGTAGCCTGCCAGCACTGCGCCCTGATCTTCGTTGAAGCGCCGGATCACCTCGGCGAGGAACCGCCACGCAGTGAAGCGGTTCAGGAACGTAATCACGTTTCCAAAGAAGCGTTTCGCCAGCCGGACGCGTTCGCGGGGCATGGATCAGATGGCAGTCCGTGCCTTGCCCTCTCCGATCCGGAGAATGGCAAGGCGCGGGGCGTGCCGGTAAGATCCCATGCGGGTTAAGGAAAGACCGGTGCCAGCATCAGGCCCGCGGTCTCTTCAATACCCAGCATCAGGTTGGCATTCTGCACCGCCTGACCGGACGAGCCCTTGGTCAGGTTGTCGAGCGCAGAAAAGATCATGACCCGCCCGGGCTGCCTGTCAGGGATCACGCCCAGATGGCAGAAGTTCGAACCACGGACATGACGCGTCGCGGGGGCCTCGCCCATGGGCAGGACGACGACGAAGGGCTCATCCGCATAGCGCGCCGCCAGCGAAGCATAGATGGCGTCCGCCTCGCCCTTCACATAGCAGGTCGCCAGGATTCCGCGGTTTTGCGGCAACAGGTGCGGCACGAAGGTCACGCGGACATCCTTGCCGGTGAACTTCGAGAATTCCTGATCGAACTCTGCCATGTGCCGGTGCTTGGCAACATTGTACGCGTGGTAGCCTTCCGAGACCTCAGCGTGCAGCATGCCTTCTTTTGCAGACCTGCCTGCCCCCGAGACGCCGGTGGCAAGATCGATGATGATGTCTTCCGCCTCGATCACGCCGTCGATCAGCGGCGGCAAAAGCGGGAACAGGCCGGTCATGGAATTGCAGCCGGTCCCGGCCACGACCCGCGCCGATCTGATCTGGTTGCGGTAGTATTCGGTCAGGCCATAGACAGCCTCTGCCTGCACCTCCAACGCCAGGTGCTCGTGACCGTACCATTTGGCATAGACCTCGGGATCGCGCAGCCGGAAGTCGGCGGAAAGATCGACGATCTTCAGGTCTTTGGGCAAATCCCGGATCACCTCCTGACTGGTGGCGTGCGGGAGCCCGCAGAAACAGAGATCGACCCCCGAGAAATCAATTTCATCGATCTTGCAAAGGGTCGGCAGATCGAGGTGCCTGAGATGCGGAAACACCTCCGCCATGGATTGGCCGGCCTTCCGGTCGGCGGACAGGGCGACAATCTCCATCGACGGGTGCGTGGCGATCAATCGGACGAGTTCGGCGCCGGTATATCCGCTTGCACCGAGTATCGCGATCCTGGCCATCTGCCCTGCTCCTGTGGCGGCGCTGCTGCGCCGAATTCGTCGGGAGGTTGGCTGTTATCGCATCGGATGACCGCTGGGCAAGGTTTCTTGCCCAGTCCCGGCGAATAGCCAGCCGGTCGGAAATCAGCCTAGGTAGAGACCGTCCGGATAATGCTGCTCGCCCTTTGGCGAGAGCTTGTAGGTCTCGGCCTTCAGATAACTCATCAGCGCCCGACCATCGCTGGCGCGGGCCTGAATCTCGTCATGTGGCAGCGGCGTTCCAATCCGCACCTTTGTGGGCGTGCCGACGCGGCTGTCGAATTCCGAGATCATCATGGCCGTGCGAAGCGTTTCATTCAGGTGCCCGGCGATCTGGAAAAGCCGTGAGTTCGTGCCTTCGAAATAAATCGGGACGACCTGAGCCCCTGACTTGGCGATCATCCGCGCAGTGAAGGTCTTCCATGGCGGGTCCATGGCCATGCCAAAAGGTTTCGGTGCCGTCGCAACCGTGCCGCCCGGAAAAATGCCAACGGCGCCGCCTTCGCCCAGATAGCTCAACGCTTCCTTTCGGGTGCGGATGTTCAGCGCCATTGCTTCTTTCGTTTCGCCAAAATCGATCGGCAGGATGATCTTCTTCAGATCCTCTGCCCGGCGAAACACGACATGCGCGATGATGCGGAAATCGCCCCGGGCCATCGACAGGATGCGGCCCATGGAGAGGCCATCGAGAATGCCATAGGGGTGATTGGCCACCACGACCAGCGGACCTTCAGAAGGAATGTTGGCGAGGCTTCCCTTGGTGATGTCGAGAGTGATTTCATACCGCTCTTGCATCACCTCCCAGAAGTCACGTCCGGCTTCAATCTCGTTCTCGTAACCGCTGGCCAGACGCAGCAGACGCGGGCGGCCGGTCACATTCTCGATCGTCTTTATGACAGCTTTCGAGACCCGACCCCGTGCGGAGAAGGAGTAGCTGATCTCGCGCGGCGCGGCACCACTTTCGACCATATGCTTACTTAAGCGCATGTTGACGACCTGTTTCTCCTCCGTCGCACCGTTAGATAGGCCGGTTACCCGGCCACTACAATCTCAAGACAGGCGAACCTGACCATTTGTTGCACATGTGATCAAAGGCATACAAGGTTGATGCGAAGGGAATGCACTCAACTCCAGATTGCCAGTCAAAAAGCTTTGGGCCGGACAAGCAAAGGCCGCCCTCGCGAAAACGCGGGGGCGGCCCCAAACATTCGATCCGATCAGCGCTTGGAGAACTGGAAGCTGCGGCGGGCTTTGCGCTTGCCGTATTTTTTCCGCTCCACGACGCGGGCATCGCGGGTCAGGAAACCAGCAGCCTTCAGCGCCGGGCGCAGTTCCGGGTCATAAAGCGAAAGCGCTTTAGAAATACCGTGCTTCACGGCACCGGCCTGTCCAGAGAGACCGCCGCCCTTTACGGTCGCCATCACGTCAAACTGGTCAGCGACATTCGCTATCGTGAAAGGCTGACCAATGACCATCTGCAGCACGGGCCGCGCGAAATACGTCGACATGTCGCGACCATTGACGGTCACCTTACCGGTGCCGGGCTTGACCCAAACGCGGGCAACTGCGTCCTTGCGCTTGCCGGTGGCATAGGACCGGCCGAGATCGTCACGTACCGGCTCGGCCGGCGCCCGCGGCTCTTCCACCGGGGTCTCGTCGGTCATGCCGACTGCGTCTTTCAGATCCTCGAGCGAGGTGATTTCTTCAGACATCTCAAGCGCTCCGGGTATTTTTGGGGTTCATTGCTCTCAGGTCCAGCGCTTCGGGCTGTTGCGCATCGTGCGGGTGTTCCCCGCCCACATAGACCTTCAGGTGCGTAAGTTGCTGACGGGACAGCGGACCCCCAGGCAGCATGCGCTGGACGGCCTTCATGACGACGCGCTCCGGGTGCTTGCCTTCGAGAATCTGCCCGGCTGTGCGGTGCTTGATCCCGCCCGGGTAACCGGTGTGCCAGTAATACTTCTTGTCGGCCCGCTTGTTGCCGGTCATCTGCACCTTTTCGGCGTTGATGATGATGACATGATCGCCCATGTCCATGTGCGGGGTGTATCCCGCCTTGTGCTTGCCGCGAAGCCGATTGGCGACGATCGAGGCGAGACGGCCCAAAACAATGCCTTCGGCATCGATCAGGATCCATTTCTTGTCGATCTCGGACGCCTTCATCGAGTAGGTTTTCATTTTACCGTCTCTGACCAAGTCCTCTGGCCGGACCCGCGCGGAGCCGACCTTCCGGGCGCGCTTCTACTGCGGCCGGGCGTCAAGTCAACCTGATTCTGGGCGAATTAATGCTGCAATTTCATGCAGGTTAGAATTGGGGTAAATTGATACCGTGGAATCTGAGGCGCAACTCGGCCTGCAGCGTCCAACTGAAAGTCCCGGGGATCGGTGAACTGGGGACGCCTGCGGCACGAAGCAGTCCAGAGATCCAGTGATTACAGGTCCGAAAGGCATGATAATCGGGCTTGGCGGGATAAAAGGCCCCGGTCCCGTAAAGACTGGGACCGATCTGTCCCAGCGGCGCGGGTTCGGGGATAGATTCGGCCAGCTTCAGGGCGAGCCGGTCAAAGCCTTCGGTCGAAAGCGGCATCTGGACATTGGGCGAGCCTGGAAAAGTCTCTGATGGTGGGCCCCAGCCGGGCACAACGTGCATCGCAGAGTCGGTGGGCGCCCCCAGCGCCCACAGACCAAGTATAGGATCGACATCGCCGAGGGTGGGGGTGGCGCGGTAGAAATCCGCATCGCCCCAGCCAATTTCCAGCCATTCTCCAGCCGGGAACCTCGTGGTCAGCCAGCGGAGGCGTTCGCCGGCTGCGGGGTCTTCGCGGCTGATCCGAAACGCCGCTGCCCGAAGTTCTGCCTGTCCAATGACGATGCCGCTGTGCCAGCCGTGGTCCAAGACCCAGACCGGGTGCGGGTTGCCCTTTGCGGGGAAAATCTTCGGGTCGCCCGGCACCAGAGAAAGCCAAAGCCCGATCCCGGCAACAAGGAAGACGACCAGTATCCGGCTGATCCAACGCTTCAAAAACTCCATCATCGGAGGATACCCGTTCCGGTGGCAATCCTCAACGCTTCACCTCTGCCGCTCGCGTGCATAGGAACCGGTTGCGTGGGCCACCGGATCAACGATCCCTTCCGAAAAGAGCAGAACATCGCCCGTCACCAACGTACGTCCGAGTTTCAGAAGGCGAGCCTCGGCGATCACATCGACCGCAGGCGGGCGGCGCAGAAAGTTGATGGTCAGGGTGGTCGTGACGGCCATCGCCTCGCGCCCCACCATCCCGAGCAGCGCGAAATAAAAGGCGCAATCGGCGGCCGTGAATAGTGAGGGGCCGCTGACCGTGCCGCCTGGACGCAGGTGCCGGTCAGCGACGGGCATACGGATCCGGCACCGCATCGAAGCCAATTCCTCGATCAGGAAAGTTCCGCTTTGCTGGGGAAACACCTCGTCCACGAAGGCCGCGACCTCTGCCGCGGTCAGAACAGGTTGTTGTGTCATCGCTGCCTCTTTCCCTCTGCCAGATGCTGGCATAGGGTCGAAGCAGCGAAAAATCGACCTATTTGCCTACGCTAACCCGCCATGGCCGAGGGGGACATCATGAGCGAGATCCTGCTGCGCGAGGACCGGCACCATGTCGCGCATCTGACGCTTAACCGGCCCGATGCCTTGAACGCGTTGTCAGAAGAAATGCTGGACGCCCTTCAAAGCGCGTTCGATTCCTTGGTGCACGACACATCTGTGCGGGCCGTGGTGCTTAAAGGCGCAGGTCGCGCATTCTGCGCCGGTCATGACCTGAAGCAGATGCAGGCCCACCGCCAGTCGCCCGATGGCGGGCGGGCGTACTATTCGGCACTGTTCGCCCAATGCACCCGGATGATGACGACCATCCCGCGCCTGCCGCAGCCGGTAATCGCGCAGGTCCACGGCATTGCCACGGCTGCGGGCTGCCAGTTGGTGGCGTCCTGCGACATGGCGGTCACTGCTGACACCACACGGTTCGGGGTGAACGGCGTCAACATCGGCCTTTTCTGTTCCACCCCCATGGTGGCGCTGTCCCGCAACATCCCGCGAAAGCACGTGTTCGAGATGCTGTCGACCGGCGATTTTCTGGATGCCGAGCGCGCGCGCGATCTGGGCCTGGCCAATCGCGTGGTACCAGAGGCGGAACTGGCCGACGCGACAGAGGCACTGGCCGCTCAGGTCACTGAAAAGCTGGCTTCTGCCGTCAAGGTCGGCAAGCAGGCGTTTTACGAACAACTCGATATGACGCTGGACGCCGCCTACGCCCACACGGGGCGAGTGATCACCGAGAACATGCTGCACCGGGACACGGCCGAGGGCATCCAGGCCTTCATGGAAAAGCGCCCGCCCGACTGGCCGCAATAGCGCCGCGCCGAGGGGGTTGCCATGGCCGAGCGCTCTTTTGCCGAAGAAGTAAAACGCCTTCGCCTTGGCGACGGCGAGACCTTTCGCGGCGAGGGCATACTGGCGATCACCAAGGCGCTGCTGGAAAACGGTGTCGGTTACGTCGCCGGCTACCAGGGCGCACCGATCAGCCATTTGATGGACGTTCTTGCCGATGCTCAGGACATTCTGGGCGAATTGGGCGTGCACTTTGAAGCATCCGCTTCAGAGGCCGCGGCCGCCGCCACGCTGGCCGCATCTGTTCACTACCCGATCCGAGGTGCGGTGACCTTCAAATCGGCGGTCGGCGCCAATGTCGCGTCGGACGCGCTGGCCAATCTTGCCTCCGGCGGGGTAACCGGCGGTGCGCTGATCATCATGGGGGAAGATTACGGCGAAGGCTCCTCCATCATGCAGGAGCGTTCACACCCTTTCGCGACCAAGTCCTCGATCTGGCTGCTGGACCCGCGGCCAAATCTGCCATCCATCGTCAAAGCGGTGGGCGACGGATTTGCAATGTCCGAGGTATCGAACTCCCCGGTCATGCTGATGGTCCGCATCCGCACCTGCCATGTGACCGGAGAGTTCACCGCCCGGGACAACATCCGCCCGCCGGTCAGTGTTAAGGATGCGCTGGAGAACCCGCGCCGCGACGGACGCCGTATCGTCCTGCCGCCGCACAGTTACCTGCACGAACAGGAAAAGGTCACCAAACGCCTGCCCGCCGCGCAGGCCTACATACGCGAAAACGGGCTGAACGAAACGTTCGGCCCCGATGGCCGCGTCGGCGTCATTCTGCAGGGCGGAATGTATAAC
>JBCCMP010000010.1:0-28245 GCA_039026295.1 Pseudomonadota bacterium
ACGGCAACCGCCGCCGAGACGGATGCGGCTGCGACGGGCGCGGCCGCCACATGTCCTGCTGTCGGCATGGCGACCGCTGCCCCGGCAGTGGCCACCGGTGCCGGGGCGGCCCCTGCCAGCATCTGGGTCTGCTGGGGTTGTGTCCCGCCGCTGACGACCATGAACTCTTTCGAGACACGGCCCCGGCTGAAGCCCTTGGATGCCAATTGCCGGACCATCTCGATGGCGGGCTTGGCGACCTCGTCATCCGCTTCGGCAACGTTGACATTGCCCTCGGCGATGCCCCCGCCAATCTCGTCGAACCGGGTGCCATCGGGTTCGACGTGGGCCAGATCCGTGCGGTCCAGATAGCTGACCGCCAATTCCCGGAAGATGTAATCCAGCAACGAGGTGGCGTTCTTGATGTTCTCGTTGCCCTGGACGATCCCGGCCGGTTCGAACCGGGTGAAGGTGAAGGCTTCGACGAACTTGTCCAGCGGAACGCCGTATTGCAGGCCCATCGAAACGGCGATGGCGAAGTTGTTCATCATCGCGCGGAAGGCGGCCCCTTCCTTGTGCATGTCGATGAAGATCTCGCCCAGCGAGCCGTCCTTGAACTCGCCCGTGTGCAGGTAGACCTTGTGCCCGCCGACGACCGCTTTCTGGGTGTAGCCCCGGCGGCGGTCCGGCAGGGTTTCGCGCTTGCCGCGGACCTCTTTGACGATGATCTTCTCGACGATCTTTTCGGCCACGACCTGTGCTGCCGCTGCCGGCGTTGCCTCGGCAATCTCGTCTTCTGACTCTTCTATAAGAGCTGCAGAGAGCGGCTGCGACAGCTTGGATCCGTCGCGGTAGAGCGCGTTGGCCTTGATCCCCATCCGCCAGGACCGGAGGTAGGCATCCTTGCAGTCGTCGATCGTCGCTTCGTTCGGCATGTTGATCGTCTTCGAGATCGCGCCAGAGATGAAGGGCTGCGCCGCGGCCATCATGTCGATGTGAGAGTTCACGCTGAGGTAGCGCTTGCCCAGCTTGCCGCAGGGATTGGCGCAGTCGAAGACCGGCAGGTGCTCGTCCTTCAGGCCCGGTGCACCTTCCAGCGTCATCGTCCCGCAGACATGAACGTTGGCGGCGTCGATCTCGGCGTTCGAAAACCCGATGGTCTTCAGAAGATCGAAGTCCGGCGAGGCCATCTGAGAAGGCGTCAGGCCCAGCGTCTCGGTGCAGAAGTCCGCGCCAAGGGTCCACTGATTGAAGACGAAACGGATGTCGAACGCAGACCCCAGCGCGCCTTCGATCTTGGCGAACTCGTCGGGGCCGAACCCGAGCAGCTTCAGCTTGTCTTCGGTAACGCCCGGCGCACCGGTCAGCGAACCCTTGCCCACCGCGTAGTCGATGATCGCCTCGATCTCGTCTTCGGCATAGCCCAGATTCTCCAGCGCCTTCGGCACCGCGCGGTTGATGATCTTGAAGTAGCCGCCACCGGCCAGCTTCTTGAACTTGACCAGCGCAAAGTCCGGCTCGATCCCTGTCGTATCGCAGTCCATGACCAGACCGATGGTGCCGGTCGGTGCGATGACCGAGGATTGTGCGTTGCGATAGCCATGCTTCTCGCCCAGCTTCAGCGCGTCGTCCCAGGCCTTGCGGGCATGCTCGACCATGCGCTGGTCCGGGCAGTTCGCTGCATCCAGCGGCACCGGCTTGGTGGCCAGATCCTCGTAACCGTCTGCCGCCGAATGCGCCGCGCGGCGGTGGTTGCGCATCACCCTAAGCATGTGATCGGCGTTGTCGGCATAGCCCGGGAATGCCCCAAGCTCTGACGCCATCTGCGCCGATGTGGCGTAAGAGACCCCGGTCAGGATCGCGCTGAGCGCACCGCAGATCGCCCGTCCTTCGACCGAGTCGTAAGAGTGTCCGAGCATCATCAAAAGGCCGCCGATATTGGCGTATCCCAGGCCCAGCGTGCGATAGCGGTAGCTGAGTTCGGCAATCTCTTTCGACGGGAATTGCGCCATCAGCACCGAGACCTCGAGGGTGACGGTCCAGAGGCGGGTCGCATGCTCGTAATCCTCGATGCGGAACCCGTCATCGCTGAGGAACTGCAGCAGGTTCATCGAGGCGAGGTTGCACGCCGTGTCGTCCAGGAACATGTACTCGGAGCACGGGTTCGACGCGCGGATCTGGCCCGAGTTCGGGCAGGTGTGCCAGTCGTTGATCGTGTCGTGGTACTGCATGCCGGGATCGGCGCAGGCCCAGGCCGCGTGGCCGATTTCTTCCCAGAGATCCCGGGCCTTCACGGTCTTGGCGATCTTGCCATCCGTGCGGCGCACCAGATCCCAGTCGGCGTCGTCCTGGACCGCCTTCAGAAAGTCATCGGTGACCCGGACGGAGTTGTTCGAGTTCTGGCCCGATACGGTCAGATAGGCCTCCGAATCCCAATCCGTGTCCAGCACCGGAAACTCAATGGCCGAGAAACCCTGCGCGGCGTATTGCAGGACGCGCTTGATGTAGGTCTCGGGGATGGAGCACTTGCGGGCATCCTTAATCGAGCCCTTCAGGGCCGCGTTCTTCTTGGGATCGGTCGCGTCCTCGATCGTGCCGTCCCAGCCCTTGATCGCATCGAAGATCGCATTGAGCTGCGCCTCGTGCATCTTGGATCCGGCGACCAGGGCGGCGACCTTTTGTTCTTCGCGGACCTTCCAGTTGATGAAGGTCTCGATGTCGGGGTGATCCATGTCGCAGATCACCATCTTGGCAGCGCGGCGCGTCGTCCCCCCGGACTTGATGGCGCCGGCGGCACGATCCCCGATCTTCAGGAAGCTCATTAACCCTGAGGATCGGCCGCCGCCGCCTAACGGCTCGTCAGCGGCACGCAGGGAGGAGAAATTCGTGCCAGTGCCCGAGCCGTATTTGAACAGCCGTGCCTCGCGGGTCCACAAGTCCATGATCCCGCCTTCGTTCACCAGATCGTCCGAGACGGACTGGATGAAACAGGCATGCGGCTGCGGGTGTTCGTAGGCTGTCGCAGAGCGCGTCAGTTTTTCAGTCTTGAAGTCAACGTAGAAGTGGCCCTGGGACGGGCCGTCGATTCCGTAGGCCCAGTGGAGCCCGGTGTTGAACCATTGCGGCGAGTTCGGCGCGGCCATCTGATTGGCCAGCATGAAGCGCATTTCGTCGAAATAGGCCTGAGCGTCTGCTTCCTTGGTGAAATAGCCGCCCTTCCAGCCCCAGTAGGCCCAGGTGCCGGCGAGCCTGTCGAAGACCTGACGGGCATCGGTTTCGCCGCCCATGCGGTCTTCCTCGGGCAGTTTGGCGAGGGCTTTTTCATCGGGGACGGAGCGCCAGAGGAATTCGGGGACACCTTTTTCGCGGACCTTTTTCGAGGCCGCCGGTATCCCCGCCTTCCGGAAATACTTCTGGGCCAGCACGTCGGAGGCCACCTGGCTCCATGCGGCGGGCACGTCGAAATCCTTGAGCTGGAATATCACGGACCCGTCCGGATTGCGGATTTCCGATGTCGCCTGCCTGAATTCGATCAGGTCATAGGGTGACGTGCCGGCCTTGGTGAATTTGCGGTCGATCTTCATTGCTTCTTGCGTCCCTGATTCTGGCCGCCTTGGGCGACTCTCTCTCTGCTCGACGGGTTTTCCCCTGTCGTTCCAACCGGTTACCCGGTCGGCCTTGTTGTGTCCGGGTTCTCACTGCGCCCTAACCAGGCGCCCCCTAGATGCTGGGTTGACCACAAGATCTTGTGTGTAATGCGCCAGCCGGACCGACTTTATGACAGTTCGGAGTCACGTCAACGGGTTTTTTCGACAAAGTCGCTACATTTTGTGGTTGACGGCAAAATCGACGCTACAGGTTGTGGAACGAACAGGGAACATTAACGACCTGTTAGGAAAGGTAAACGCGCAGGACGCCTGCGCGCGGCAGCCATGGACCGGACCGGCGGTGAAATGAATCGGTATGCGCGATGCACGGCAGCGTTGAGTCGGGGTAACCAGCCCGAGTGCTGGTCGGCCGCAAAAGTTTACAGCCGCCCGAGTGATACAGGCGGCTGCTGGCTATGAGAGGATGTTGCTGAGGTGCGGGGTCCGGCCGAGCGGCCAGACCGTTACGCGTCGCGTTTGCGATCGAACAGGTTGAGGATTCGCGAGTAGCGTCCCGTGAACCGCACAGCGCCCTGTTCGACGATCAGGCAGTAGCAGGTTTCGTCGCCGCTGACCCTGGGCCGGTGGTCGTGCGCCTCGTCATGGGCCGACACGTCACCCGCGCGATACTCGACACCGTCGTCTTCCAGACAGCCCGTCAAAACCAGGGTCATCTCCAGCCCGGAATGGGTGTGCTGGGGGATCGCCACGCCGGGCTTGCCGCGGACGAGGGTGACCTTCTCGTCATCGAAACCGTCAAGCTCGTAAATCGACAACCCGGGCCAGCGGAACTTCCACGGTATTTCGTCGAAGTTCATGCCCAGTTGTTCGATCACCGATCGCGGCAGCGGTCCGCCGTTCAGCTTTTTCGGTGTCGGTGTATCAATTGCATCGATTGCGCCCATGATCGCGTCCAGCGCACCGGCGGACATTTCCGCAGTGTCGCTGGTGTTCAATAGGGCGCCGCCCACGCTTTCATAGTCCGACACCTTGCGCCGACTTTCCGGCGCGTGGGTCAGGTGTGCGGCAAGCAGGAACGAGATGCCGGGCGATGCACTGCCCCCAGCATAGTCCGCAAGAATATCGTCGCTTGGCAGATGCTTCGCCATGGCTTCCACGTCAGTTACAAGGTATGCCCATATACGCTGGCCATTCGCATACGGATCACAACAAATTTGACCCAGTGAGCGCGAAGGTCAAGGCCAAACTGCCAAACCTGACGGTTCCAGTTGCGACATCCTGCCCGTCGCCGGGATCAGGGCCCGGGTGTAGAGGCAGCCGGGCGCCCGGCATGGCGGTGTTCGCCAGAGGTTTTCCGATGATTGCACCCTTGTTCTTTTTCGGCTCGCTGCGGGATCGCGACCTGCTTGAGGTGGTTCTGGGCAGAAATGTAGAGCCCACGGATCTGGTCAGTGCAGAGGCGGGCGGGTTTCGAACCCTACAATTGGGGGCGGAGGCCTATCCCTACCTGGCGCCTGCTGCAGGACATTCAGCAGTGGGCGTCGTGGTCCAGAACCTGACACCCGCGGACATCTCGCGGCTGGAATACTTTGAAGAGGCGGAGTACGGGCTGGCGCCGATCGACGTGCGCGCGGCCGATGGGCTGATCGCCGCGCAGTTTTTCAAAAGCACCGACAAGCTGCCTGCCACCGAGATCCCGTGGGATTTCGCGGCATGGCTGCGAGATGAAAAACCGGTGGCGATGGAGGCGGCGCGGGAATTGATGGCGCATATCGACATCGTCCCGCTGGAGGAAAGCGACAGGATCTGGCACGGGATCAAGATCCGCGCCCTGATGCGGGTCCGGGCCGCGGCAGAGGTGCCGGTAACCGGCGGTCTGCGCACCGGGCGCGGGCCGGGCGATGTCATCTCGGAAGAGATCGGCCGCCCCTACACCGAGTACTTCGCCATCGAGGAACACCGCCTGCGCCATCGCCTGTTCAACGGCGGAATGTCCGCGCCGATCCAGCGAACGGCGGTCACCTCGGGCGACGCGGTGACGATTGTGCCCTATGACCCGACCTCCGACCGGGTGATGCTGATCGAGCAGTTCCGTGCCGCGATGTTCGCGCGCGGCGATACGTGTCCCTGGGGGATCGAGGCGATTGCCGGGCGCATCGACAAGGAGCTTTCCGCCGAGGCCTGTGCCCGGCGTGAGGCGGAGGAGGAAGGCGGTCTGACGCTTGGGCGGGTGGAGCAGATTGCGGCGTACTACTCCTCGCCCGGTTTCGTTGCGGAGCACATCACCTCCTTTGTGGGCGAGGCGGACCTGTTGGGCTCGGGCGGTGTCTTCGGGCTGGATGTCGAAAACGAGGACATTCGCGCCTTCACCTGTACGTTTGACGAAGCCATGGCAGCGGTTGAGCGCGGCGAGATCAACAATGCGCCCGCGGTTCTGACGATCCAGTGGCTGGCGCTGAACCGTCAAAGGCTGAAGGCAGACTGGGGCTGACCGCTAAAATCAGATGGCGGTCTTGTAGGCGCGCGGCTGCGCCGCTACGTGAATGTCGCCCATTTACCAGAAAAAGGCGGGGATCATGCAGATCTACACAGACTTGCCGGATGCGGTTGGAAACACCCCTCTGATCCGGTTGAAAGGACCGTCGGAGGCGACGGGCTGCGAGATTCTGGGCAAGGCGGAGTTTCTGAACCCCGGCCAGTCGGTCAAGGACCGTGCCGCCAAGTGGATCATCATGGACGCGGTTGCCAAGGGTGACCTGCGCCCGGGCGGCACGATTGTCGAGGGCACGGCCGGCAACACGGGGATCGGCCTGTCACTGGTCGGCGCGGCGATGGGCTTCAAGTCGGTGATCGTCATCCCCGAGACGCAGAGCCAGGAGAAGAAGGACATGCTTCGCCTGGCGGGCGCGCAACTGGTCGAGGTGCCGGCGGTCCCCTACAAGAACCCCAACAACTATGTGAAGTATTCCGGCCGTCTGGCCGCGAAGCTGAACGAGACCGAGCCGAACGGTGCGATCTGGGCGAACCAGTTCGACAATGTCGCCAACCGGCAGGCGCATGTCGAATCCACCGGGCCGGAGATCTGGGAACAGACGCAGGGCGGCGTTGACGGGTTCATCTGCGCGGTCGGCTCGGGCGGCACGCTGGCGGGAACCGCAATTGGCCTGCGGGAGCGCAGCAAGGACGTCCAGATCGGCCTGGCTGATCCGCTGGGGGCAGCGCTCTGGCACTATTACACCCACGGCGAGTTGAAGGCCGAGGGGTCGAGCATTTCCGAGGGCATCGGTCAGGGCCGGATCACAGCCAACCTGGAAGGGCTGGAGGTCGATCACGCCTTCCAGATCCCGGATATCGAGGGGATCCCGGTGGTCTTCGACCTGCTGCAGAAGGAAGGGCTGTGCATGGGGCTGTCCACGGGCATCAACGTGGCGGGCGCGATGCGTCTGGCGCGGGAGCTTGGCCCGGGCAAGACGATCGTGACGATCCTTTGCGACTATGGCAGCCGGTATCAGTCGAAGCTGTTCAACCCGACCTTCCTGAGAGAAAAAGAGCTGCCGATTCCGGACTGGCTGGTCCCCGGAGCGGGCGGGGAGACGCCGGTGGTATTCGAAGAGGCCTGAGACTGACGGGCGTGGTTTCAGTCACGCCGTTTTGAAATGCCACGCACCGCGACCCGCCTGACCCCTTGAAAGCGTGCTGACAGAGCGGATCGGTGGGCCGTTTACGTTCGCCCTCCGCCTCGTGCCCAAGACCATGTTTGCGTCCCCGACGCGACGCGGTTAGATGATCCGACGCACGGGCGCACGCCGCCCGGTTTTCTGCGGGGGTGATCGTGTTGAAGTTTCTGCGCCTGATCCTGTTTGCGCTGCTGCTGGGCGTGACCCACGCGGCAGCACAGGGCCCCGATGTCGCGCCACCGGTCGATCCTGCCGATTTTCTGGACGATGTGACCAGCCTGGCCGACCGGACCGAGGCGCGGCTGGCAGACGGGCGGTTTTCAACGAGCTCGATCGAGGTTGCCCGGTCCGAACTGGAGCAGACGCGGCAGGACCTGGCAGAATTGCTGGACCAGCAGTCGGCCGCGCTGGCACCCCTGCTGGCCGAGCGCGAGGCGCTGGGCGCGCCGCCTGAAGACGGCACCGAGGAAGCCCCGGAGATCGCCACCCAGCGCGCCTTGCTGGACGAGACGATCGCCCGCTTCGAGACCGTGCAGAAGCGAGCGTTGCAGGCGCAGACCCGGATCGGGGCGCTGGGCGATACACTGACCGATCTGCGCCGCCGGATGTTCACGGCCGAACTGTTCACGCGTCAGCCGAGCCCGGTCAACCCGGACCGGGTGGCCGGTGCGCACGAGTCCTTCGGCCTGCGCGGGGCGGCGATCGAACGGGAGATCCGCGCCCGGGCCGGTGATGCCCCGGTGATCGAGGTGCTGACTGACAGGCTGGCACTGCCGATCCTGATGTTCCTGGTGGCGCTGGCCCTGACCTTCTGGGTGCGGGGGTGGATCGTCAAAGGCCTGCTGGCGTCGGCCGACGAAGAGTTGAGCAACCAGCGCAAGCTGGCGCTGGATCTGGCGCTGCTGATCGCCCGCGCAGCATTGCCCGCGCTGGGGCTGATCCTCGTGGCGCAGGCGCTGCGCAATTCGGGGTTGCTGGGGCCGAACGGGTTGCTGCTGCTGGATGGTGCGACGTGGTCCCTGAGCATCGCGATCGGGGCCTATGCGCTGAGCGCGGCTTATTTTGCGCCGTCAGCGCCGGCACTGCGCATCTCGACCCTTGGTGATGACAAGGCGCGGCGGGCGCATCGCTGGGTCAGTGCGCTGGCGGCGATCGTGGTTCTGGACCGGCTGCTGGTCGGATCGGGTAACGCGAACCGGCTGACCATCGATGCGCTGGCCCTGGTCAACGCGGTGCTGCTGGTGCTGGGCGGCCTGATCCTGTGGCGGCTGATCAAGGCGATCCGCGTCGCGAAGCGCGAGGTCGAGGCAGAGGCCGACGAGGACCTGACCCCGGACGAACAGCCGCCCTGGCAGCCGCTGGACAGCGTCGGGCGGCTTATGCGGTTCGTGGCGCTGGTCGCCTCGGTCCTGGCGCCGGTGCTGGCGCTGGTCGGGTACTACGGCGCATCGCGTTTCGTGTTCTACCCGGTGGTCTATTCGGCGGCGGTGCTGGGGATTTGTGCACTGGTCTACCACGCCGCCCGCTTCTACGGGCGCGGGGCCGTTCTGGAGGGCGAGGCGGCGGAGGTGGAACCGGCCACCCTTCTGCAGGTGATTGCCGGTATCCTGCTCGCCTTTATCGCCGCGCCGATCCTGGCCGGGATCTGGGGGGCGGGCGAGGCTGACCTGCTGGCCGCCTGGAGCGCGCTGGTCGATGGTTTCTCGGTCGGGACCGTGACCATCGCGCCGATGGATTTCATGATCTTCGCCGTCGTCTTCATCGCCGGCTACACGATCACCCGGATGCTGCAGGCGGTGCTGCGCCGGAGCGTCCTGCCTGCCGTGCGCCTGGACGAGGGAGTTCAGTCGGCACTGCTGGCCGGGATCGGATACATCGGGATCGGCATCGCGGCGCTGGTCGCGATTTCGACGACGGGGCTGGATCTGTCCAATCTGGCCATCGTCGCCGGGGCCCTGTCCGTTGGCATCGGTTTCGGTCTGCAGAACGTGGTGAACAACTTCGTCTCGGGCATCATTCTGCTGATCGAGCGGCCGATCAAGGCGGGCGACTGGGTCGAGATCAACGGCGCGCACGGCACCGTCAAGCGGGTGAAGGTGCGGTCGACCGAGATCCAGAAGTTCGACCGGTCGACCATGTTCGTGCCGAACGCGGATCTGATTTCCGGCACCGTGATCAACTGGACGCACGGGGACTCGCTGGGCCGTCTGATCGTGTCGGTCGGCGCGGCCTATGGCTCGGACGCCCGACAGGTCGAGCGGGTGCTGCTGCAGATCGCCCAGGCCAACCCGATGCTGGCCCGGCGGCCCGCGCCCTATATCCTGTTCACCGGGTTCGGGGCCGACAGCATCGATTTCGAGGTCCGCGGTGTGCTGCGTGACGTGAACAACATCATGACGGCGGCATCCGAGATCCGCTTTGCGATCTACGAGAAGTTCGCGGAAGAGGGCATCGAGATCCCGTTTGCGCAGCGGGATCTGAACTTCCGCAATGTCGAGGAACTGGGGGCGGCGTTCCGCGGAGACCCCGTGCCGGTCCGCGCGGAGAAGGACGAGAAGAACGACGACTTGGACAAACGTTAATCCTGAGGTGATCCGGTTTGGTCCGGTTGCCGGTTGAGGCGGCAGCGCTACCTCTCGCCCAAGGCCGGTGAGGAGATCGCCATGTTTGTTCGCTGCTTCACAGTTGCCGCTTTGGCAATCGGATGTCTGTCGGTGTTGTCTGCCATGAAAACGCCCAGCATGGCGTCCGAGAAGGCGTCGGCACACGATTTCAGTTTCCGCAACATCGACGGCGGGCAGATAAATCTGGCTGAATTCGCGGGCCGACCGTTGCTGGTTGTGAATACCGCGTCCCGGTGCGGCTTCACCTATCAGTACGACGGCCTGCAGGCACTTTATGAACGCTACCGCGAGCGCGGGTTCGTCGTACTGGCGGTGCCGTCCGATGATTTCGGCGGGCAGGAATTGGACACGGCTGCTGAGGTCAAGGATTTCTGCGCGGTGAACTTCAATCTGGATTTCCCGATGACCGATATCACCCGCGTCCGGGGGACTGGTCGTCACCCGTTTTACGCGTGGGCCGAAGACCGTTTGGGGTCCGGCAAAGCGCCGCGCTGGAACTTTCACAAGTATCTTGTCGGGCCTGACGGCAACCTGATCGCTGCCTTCCCGACCCGGGTCAAACCGGGCGCGCGCGAAATTGCAAAAGCGGTCGAGGCCTTGCTGCCGGAGGGGTGATCGGGTCGAAGCGTTCGGGATTGATCGGCCCGACCCTGATCATCAAGACGTGTTGCACCGGGCTTGCGATCAAGGCTCGCAAAGTGCGATCTGCGCCTCGGTGCAATATCACTTTGCCACTTGGAAGCGGGCAGCGGATTTGGGCCGGAAGACCGGTCCCTTGTCCTCACAATCCTCTCGTGTTTTGGTTCTGAAAAGCAATGTGAGATCTGCCCCATGACCCAAGCCCTGTTCCGCGACGATTCCTACCTGCGTGACTGCGAAGCCACTGTCACCGCGATCAATGACCGGGGAGGGATCGTGCTGGACCAGACGGTCTTTTATCCGACCGGCGGCGGGCAGCCGGGGGACAGCGGGACCATGAGCTGGGACGGCGGGTCCTGTGTGATCGCGACTGCGGTGAAGGGGGATGCGCCGGAGGAAGTCGTACATGTGCCGGAGGAAGGCGCGGCTTTGCCCGAGGTGGGCGCGACCGTTACGGCGTCGCTCGACTGGGACCGGCGGTTTCGGCACATGCGGGTGCATACGGCGCTGCATTTGCTGAGCGTGGTGATCCCTCTGCCCGTGACTGGCGGGTCAATCACTGCCGAGAAAGGGCGGCTGGATTTCGACATGCCCGAAGCGCCGGAGGACAAGGAGGCGCTACAGGCTGAACTTGAACGTCTGATCGCCGGGGATCATGCGGTGACGGACGAGTGGATCACGGACGCGGAACTCGTGGCCAAGCCCGAGATGGTGAAAACCATGTCGGTGAAACCGCCGATGGGGCAGGGGCACGTGCGGGTGGTGCGCATTGGCGGCGCTGACCCGGTGGACCTGCAGCCCTGCGGCGGCACGCATGTCCGCTCGACCGCCGAAATTGGGGCGGTGCGCCTGGGCAAGGTCGAGAAGAAGGGCAAGCAGAACCGGCGCGTGAGCCTTCTGTTGGAGTAGTAGAACGATCGACCGCTGCATTGATCGCGGGGGTGATCGGTGCGGGCAGAGTCCCCCCTCGCCAAGCCGTGGCGGCGCTGTTAGGGCTGCGCCGGTGCATGCCGCGCCTGGATCCTCTGCCGTGACCGCCCTCCGCTCTGCCATATCCTGGCTTTACGCGAAGCCCTACCTGTTGCTGGTGCTGACGGCGCTGTTCTGGGCAGGGAATGCGATTGCGGCGCAGTTTGCCCGGGGCGAGATAACCGCGATGCAGCACGTTCTGCTGCGCTGGATCATGGTCTTCGCACTGGTCTGGCCCTTCTACGGCCGGGCGGCGCTGGCGGCATTGCCGCAGGTGCGCGGGCACGTGGTGCGCGTCGTCTACATGGCGGTTGCCGGGTTCACCGGGTTCAACATCCTGTTCTACGTCGCCTCGTTCAACACGACGGCGGTGAATGTCGGCATCCTGCAGGGGTCCGTGCCCGTCATGGTGTTTGTCGGATCGTTTCTGTTCCTGCGCCTGTCTGTGGGGTGGCTGCAGTGGGTCGGGGTCGTGGTGACGCTGCTCGGCGTCGCGATGGTGGCGACGCAGGGTGCGCCGTGGCTGATGATGGAGATCGGGTTCAACTACGGCGATGTGATGATGCTGCTGAGCTGCGTCTGCTATGCGTCCTATGCGCTGTTGCTGCCGGGACGGCCCGCCATGTCGGGGGCCGTGTTTTTCACCCTGATGTCCCCGATTGCCCTGATCACGGCGATCCCGTTTGCGGCCTATGAGGCTGCGACGGTGGAGGCATATGTCTGGCCCAGCCTGCAGGGGGTTCTGGTGACCCTGTTCGTTGCGGTCTTCCCGGCGACGCTGGCGCAGCAGTTCTTCATGCGGGGGGTCGAGCTGATCGGGCCCGGGCGGGCGGGGGTGTTCACCAACATGGTGCCGATCTTTGCGGCCGGGCTGGCCGTGCTGATCCTGGGCGAGATTTTCGCCTGGTACCATGCCGCCGCGCTGGTGATGGTGCTGGGCGGGATTGCGTTGACGCAGCGGGGGACGTGACCCCGCGCCCCGCGCGTGGCCGCGTTTTACGCAGCCTCGCCCTCATCCCGATTGATCCGTTCCGTTATTTCTTTCAGCCGGGTCAGCGCCTGCAGGGCTGCTGGCAGGGCAACGGCGGCCTGAACGAACTCGTAGGAATAGCTGACGATTGAAAAGATCTGACCCGGCGTCGCGCCGCTTTGGGTCGTGGCGAACCACAGATTGAAAGCGAGCATGGTCAGCAGCACCAGGAAGATCAGGCCGTAGACCAGGCTTTCCAGATCTGACATCCGCACTTCGGCGCGGCGAAGGCCCAGGAAGTGGGTGGCGACCCGGGTGATGTCGCGGCTTTCGATTGCGGTGACCTGCCCCTCCATCTGCGTGTTCAGCGCAGTATTGATGCGCAGGAAGAACCGCGAGAAGAGCGCGTAAATGATGACGATCCCGATGGCCGCCCCGCTCGCGGCGAGGGCCAGCGTGCCGTGGAAGGACAGAAGGATCACGACCGAGAGCAGGATCTGAACGATGGCGGTCAGGGTCTCGGGCGCTGTGACTTCCAGGAAATCCACCAGTTCCCGGCCCATCAGGACGCGGGCATTGGTGATCGAGACAGGCTTGTCCCCGGCCCGGGCGACCAGAGATTTGCCAAGTTCGACCCGCATCGTGCCGTAGGCGCGGGTGTCGTAGACGCGGCGCGCGATGGCGACCGCCAGCAGTCCGGCCAGCGCCATTATCAGGTTCAGGAACGGGTCCCAGTTGTCATTCAGAAGACCGTCGATCGAAAGTCCGATGAGCAGTGGCAGAAGCGCGAACATCGTCGTCTCGACCAGGGTCAGGGTCCAGGTGATCGCGATCCGGAATGGAAAGGTTCGAAGCAGTGTCGCAATAGACAGGCGGGCGGAATCGGAGATCAAGGTGCCTCGCAGGGTGGCCGGTTCGGTGGTGTTGTGAACTTGCGCCGCCGCAGCCAGATTACAAGAGCGTCTCCGGTCTTCGCGATCAGGCCGGATTGCCGCCAGTCAAAGAGTTGATTCGCCTTCCTTTGCCGCTTAGGAGGGATTCAAGAGCAACCGGGGATGACCAATATGCCGAGCAGCGATCCGACCCTTCTGGTGTCAACCGAATGGCTGGGAGAACGCATGACCGCGCCGGACATCCGGATTGTGGACGGGACCAGCTATCTGCCGACAGAGGGCAAGAACGCGCGGGACATCTATGATGAAAGCCACATCCCCGGGGCGCGGTTCTTTGACATCAACGATATCGCCGACGATCACTCGCCATTGCCGCACATGCTGCCGCCGGTGGAGAAATTCGTCAGCCGCATCCGCAAGATGGGGATCGGGGACGGTCACCGGGTCGTCGTCTACGACCAGAAGGGCGTCTATTCTGCCGCCCGGGTCTGGTGGATGTTCCGGGTCTTTGGCCACACGGATGTCGCCGTGCTGGACGGCGGCCTTCCGAAATGGGTGGCCGAGGGGCGGCCCGTTGACGATGAAGAGGTCGATCCGCGCGAGCGCCACTTCACCGGTCGGCGCAACGCGGCGATGGTGCGCGATGTCACGCAAATGGCCCGCGCTGTGAAGCTGGGCGACGAGCAGATCGTCGATGCCCGTGCGGCGGCCCGGTTTCGGGGCGAGGCACCGGAGCCGCGCGAGGGTCTGCGATCGGGGCACATCCCCGGCTCGCTCAATCTGCCGTTCACCGAATTGCTGAACGACGACCAGACAATGAAGAGCGAGGACGAGCTGCGCGCGGCTTTCGAGGCGGCCGGGGTCGATCTGACCAAGCCGGTTGTCACAAGCTGCGGGTCCGGCGTGACGGCCTGCGTCCTGAGCCTGGCGCTGCACCGGCTGGGTCATTCGCGCAATGCCGTTTATGACGGGTCCTGGGTCGAGTGGGGTGCCTACCCGGACCTTGATGTCGCAACGGGCTGACAAGTGGCGGCTCTCAAGCCCGGTGACAGCATTGATTATGTGGTCACCTATCTGGAGATGACCGAGCGTCCGCGAGCGCCGATCCCGCCGCGCCCCGCCAATCTGAACACGGCGCTGCTGTGTGCCGAGGATCCACCGGCGGATTACTTTCTCTATCTCTATTCAACCGTCGGGGCCACGTACGAATGGACGGACTGGTTGCAGAAGCCGAAACAAGATGTTGAGGCTTTTGTCGCCAACGAGCACGTTTTGTTGTATACGCTGATGGTGGATGGCTGGCCTGGGGGTTTCTTCATGCTGGACAGCTCTGACACCGGCACCTGTGATCTGGCCTATTTCGGCCTTATGCCACAGGCGATTGGCCGCGGGTTGGGGAAGTGGCTTCTGGCGACAGCCGTCGATTTGGGTTGGGAACAGCCGGGCACAGAACGGATGACCGTGAACACGAATACGCTGGATCATCCGCGGGCCCTTGGTTTGTATCAGAAGGTCGGATTTCAACCGGTCCGGCGAGAGGCGCAGACGAGGATACTGACGCGGGAGCGCACGACGTAAAGATAACGCGTCCCCGGGCAGACAACGGGACAAGACCCTGGCGATGGGCGAGGCAGGCCGTAAACTTACCATCCGGATGCCGGACAACCCGCGGCTGAAGTCGGCCGAGGTTGCCAAAGTGCATGTCGATGTCGGCAATCGGGCGCAGGTCGGCAGCCCGATCATGACGCTTGTCGCCCGGCGGCGGGAGCACATGATCCGTGCGCCGCGGCCGGGCCGGATCGTCCCGCTGGTGGCCCCGGGTGACAAGGTGCAGCCCGGCGAGCCGCTGTTCATCCTGAACCTGGACGAGGCGGCGCTGGCCGAGGTGAACAGGGATCAGAACGCGCTGGTCCCCATCGAGAAGACCCGCTGGACACCGTCTGCCGAGCCCGAGGTGATCGAGCCGGTGGCCCGTATGCGTGCGGCAAACGATATGGACTGGTCCGGTCTGCGCGTCTGGGGAAAACCGATCCTGGCGATCGCGCTTTACGTTCTTGCCTGTTTTGCCCTGCTGCCGATCCTGAATGCCTTTGGGCAGAATGCATCGCCATGGCTGCTGGGCGGCATGGTCGCTGGCTGTATCGCGTTCGCCTATGTCATCTTCAGGCTGTACGCGCCGGACAGCGGGGTCTGGCAGCGCCGGACCGTTCGGCTGGTGGCGACCAGTTGGCTGGGCATATCGCTGGTGGCAATTTTCTCGCAGGCGCGGGCTCCCGAGGAAATCTCGATCGCCTCGCTGTCGGATTCCGTTCTGGGGATCTTTGGACCCGAAGATCCGGGCACCGCGGGTCCCGAGCTTGCGGCAGCGCCGATTGCCGCGCCCAACCCGCCTGCGGTTACCGCATCGGGCGTGCTGGTCGGCTGGATCGCGCAGGTGTCGCGGCCACGCCTCACCGATCCGGTGAGTGTGTTTGCCGCCAGCGCCGGTGTATCGGCCACGGACGGTGTCACCCCGCACGGTGTGAGCGTGAACGAGTGGGCGCGCTCGCCGGTGGAAGCGGAAGGCGCTTCCCGGGTGGACTTCGTGGGGCTTGATCTGCCGATCGCGTCCTTGCCGGTCGCAGCGGAAGTGCCAGAACGATCCGGTTTCACGGACCTGGGCGAGCCAGCCGGACTGCCCGTTGGCCTGCCGGCGGAGCCGGTGGACTTTGCCTTGGCACAGATCTCGCTCGCGGGCAATGCGCCTGCGGACGATGGACGCGAAGGGAATGGCCGCCCGCTTGGGGTGCCCCTAGCGGTGGCAGAGCTTTCTGCAATCGGACTGACGACGGTCATGAGCATCGCGCCGGGTGCGGATGACGCCTCGGTTCTGGACCCGGCGCAGACGGGCGGCAATATCGCGGCCCCGGCTTCCCCGGTGGCCTCGGTGATTTTCGCCGATCTGGCGGCAGCATGGCTGTCGGCCGGGTCCGTTCCCGTCATCTATGGGCAGGGCGCACCGGAGATCGCGGCGACGGGACTGGCTGTTGGAGATCGGGACGTTCTGGTGTCGGACCTGCCAGCGTTGATGTTCGCGGCGCAGGTGCTTGGGGCGACAAACAATCCGGACCCCATCCTGCCTGTGATCCAGCGGGCCGGTGACGAGATATGGGTTGCGGAGCAATCAGAGCGGCTGGCCTTTTTGCCGGCGGAGACAGGGCTTCTGGTCAAAGGTGTTGCGGCGGTCAGCCGGGAGACGGCGGAGACAGCGCTCTCGGCCGTTGATCTGGACGCGCCCGGGACGGCGGAGGCCGCGGCCGCAGCGATTGCCCTGGGCCATGCCGCCGATCCGCTGCGAACCGAGGCGATTGCCGTCGTGCGCCACGATGCTGCGGCGTTTGCACCGCCCCCGGTCGATTTCGTTGCACTTATGGGGGCGGTCCCGGCCGATCCGGCCGCGGCGATCGTTGCGACGATCGCCGGTTTGCCGCAAACCGGGAACCCGGACCCTGTCCTTCCGCTGGTTGAACTGGCCGGGGATGCTGTCTGGCTGGAGGAGCAAGCCGGCAGACTTGCTGCGTCCAAGGACCGGCCGATGCCTGCCTTCGCCGCCCTCGGTCAGGTTGCACCGCGCAGGGCCGGGCGGACGATAGGTCAGGCGGTATCGGACAACAGCGAGGGTGATCTTGCGGGCGCGCTGGATACGGTGAAAGCCAGGTCGACCGACTGGGTCGCAGAGACGGCCTTGCCAGTCATCGAGTCCGAGGCGTCACCCGTTGTAGATCTGGTGGATACAGCATGGCAAAGCGCCAAGGGTGTTGGCGGAGCCACAGCGGTTGCGGGGCATTTCCTGCCCCGCCGACTGTCCCGCACCGGCAATCCTGATCCGAATCTGGTGCTGACCTTGCGATCGGGACGGCAAGAGTGGATGCGCGATCAAGCGCGCGCTTTGGAGAGCGTCGAAACCGTACTTGCAGGGCAGGCCCCAATTTCAGAGTCAATGGTGTCGACGGAGCTTCTGGCCGCGCTGGACCCCGCGCTTGGGCCTGCGCTCGGGCAAGGCACGGCAACAGACGGTCCCGGCCCGACGTCGCTGGCCATGCAGTCGCAGCTGGCGGTGGTGAATGGCCGGCAATCGCCGCAGCCGGTCGCCGACAGCCTGACAACCGGTTCCGATTGGGGTGCCCGACCGGACGGGGCAAAGATAATCGGTGCACCGCCCGCCATAAAACTCGCCCGGCTTCCTGAAGCATTGCCGGACCGTGTGCCCTGGCAGCCCGCGCCCGTCCTTGCGGCCGAGCGAGTGTTGGTGTTCCTGTTCTACGACGACCCGCGGATGGACGTACTGCCCGGTCTTGGCGATGAATGGAGGGCAATGGTCTCGCCCGACCTGCAAACGGCGATCACGTCGTCCATCGTCGAAGAGGTGCAGGAGATCGTGCAGATCAATGCGTGGTGTTCCGCCGCGGCGGGTGCCGGTGACCCCGAAGCCGCGGACTACCGCACCGCGCAACTTGGTGACCGGATCCGGCTGTTGCAGGTTCGTGTGCAACTGCCGCCCGCAATGGTCCCCGCGCTGGAGACGGAACTGCCGGTTTTTGGCGGTGGGCAGCCCGGCTTCTTCCACAACCGGCACCCCCTGCTGGGCAGTGCGGACACCAGCGCGATGGACCGGGCCCGCGCCTATGTCACGGCGATCTCGAATGCCGGAGCGGATGTGAACACGCCGCCGGGCGTTGAGGGTGGGCACTTCTATGATAGCGGCGATGCGGCGCTATTGGCCCTGACCGGGGCCGGGTGCACCGAGGTCGAGTGGAATGACGGGGACGGCCCGGTCAACCGCATTGGCGCGCAACTGTCGGACGCCCTGCGGGGATAGCTGCGGTCAGTACTCGGTCGAGTTCGGTCGCTGCGTGCGTTTCGAGCGGACCCGCACCAGAACCCAATGCACAACTTCCGTCACGACTCCGACGATGGCGGTTGCACCGAAGGACACGATCAGCAGGGGCACATAGACGACCTGGTCGATCAGCGGGCCCACGATCTCGCCAAACTGCAGCATGAAGCTGTCGAAATCGCGCAACTGGTTCGACCGGGCGCGCTGTATCAGCGCGACGATCACATAGAGGACACCTGACAGAATGACCGACAGGACACCGGCCCATATGCCGTTGGCGAAGGCGACGATGAACCCCCAGCCCTGCCGGACTGCAAGGTTGAAGTAACCCACCGCGGCGGCGGCGATCGGACCCAATGTCCGCATTTCCGGGAGAACGGAGAGGATTTGTTCGCCTTCCGGGCGCGACAGCGCCCAGTTTACGGCCCAAGCCATCAGAATTGCGCAGACGATCCGGAAGACCAGCATCAGTTCCTAACTCCGGACAACAGCCCCATCTGCAGTCCCGGTTATCCCCACAAGTGGTACAAGTTTGCCTTATTTATGCGGGTCTGCGCAAGGTTATCTGTGTGACATCAGTCGTTCCGGCCGCGAAAGTCGATGCGCAACCTGCCAGGTAGAAGTTCCACATCTTGCGGAACCTGTCATCAAAACCCAGAGCGGAGACGTCCGACCATTTCTCGTTGAACGTCTGGTACCAGGACCGCAACGTGCGCGCGTAGCACTGACCGAATTCCATCGAGCCCACGAACTTCAGGCCCTGTGCTTCCGCGGATTCCTGTGCCGCGCTGGGCGATGCGAGCATCCCGCCGGGGAAGATGTACTTCTGGATGAAGTCGGTCGACCGGCGATAGTTGTCGAACAGTCCTTCGGCAATGGTGATCATCTGGATCGACGCCTGCTTGCCCGGCTTCAGGCGATCGTAGACGGCCTGAAAATAGGTCGGCCAGTACTTCTCGCCGACGGCTTCGAACATCTCGATCGAGGCGATCCCGTCGTACTTGCCCGTCTCGTCGCGATAGTCGCGCATCACGATATCCGCGCGTTCCGCGAGGCCAGCCTCGAAGAGCCGCTTCTTCGCAAAGTCGTGCTGTTCCTTGCTGAGGGTCAGGCCGGTGACGCGGGCACCGCGTTCGCGGATCGCGTATTCGGCGAAACCGCCCCAGCCGCAGCCGATCTCCAGGACGTGGTTGTCCCGATCCAGGCCCATCCGGTCACAGATCGAGGCGTACTTGTTCTGCTGTGCCTGTGCGAGCGTCTCCCCCTGGCCCGAATAGAGCGCTGAAGAATAGGTCATCGTCTCGTCCAGCCACAGGCTGTAGAAGTCGTTGCCGAGATCATAGTGGTAAGAGATATTCTTGCGCGAGCCGGACTTGGTGTTCGACCGCAGCCAGTGCAGCAATCGGTCATAGGCACGGATGATCCAGCGTCCCGGAAAACCCGATGCGACATCGTCATTGTTCAAGAGGGCAACATCCAGCAGGGACTCCAGATCCTCGGTGTCCCACCAGCCATCCATGTAGGCTTCGGCGAAGCCCATGTCGCCTTCGCGTACGATGCGCCCGAAGAGTTTTGGATCGTGGATGTTGAAGTGGCCCGTCGGGCCCGGTTTGGCGCCCTTCGCGACAAAACTTCTGCCATCAGGCAGCGTGAAACTCATCGTGCCGAACTCGATCTTCTTGATGACCGAAAACACCGTTTCGCTCCAGCGCGGCAGACCACTCTGCCCCTGCATCGTCTCGTACATCATGGCGTGTCGTCTGACCCCCTGCCGTTCGTGAAAAACTTTAAACGCAATTTTTCGAACGTTTCCAGCCCCTGTTAGGGTTTACGCAACGTCTCGTTGCGCGGAATTTCGCTGACTTTAGGCCGCCGCGCGCAACGGGTTTCGTATCGCACGCCGGTTGCCTTGCGAGCTTGCTATTAATTTCAACAACTTACCGGATCTGAGGTGTCCCTGAAGACCGCGTTGGCCGGCTCTTCGACTTGTGGATCTGGCGGAAAGTATCCCCGAATTACGTTCCGTAACGGGACAAAATACGCGGGTAAGGATACGGATTGTTAACTTTCGCGGGTCTAATCATGAAGTATTACCAGTGCCAGAATGGGAATCCGGGATGTCAGCCAGGGTTATAGATCTCACTTCGCGGCAAGATTTCATCAATCGGCCGCGTGCCACGCCGGATGCGGAAGAAGCCGCGTTGAGCGAGCTGCGACGCGCCCGCGTCAGGATCGTGCAGCTTGAACGCAATCTGACGGAGGCGATGCGCGACAGCCTGACACACTTTAACCGCGCCCGCGATGCGGAGCGCCGGTTGGAGGAACTGTCGGGCTAGCTGCTCGCCTTGGCCGGCGGCACATCAAGGGCCGGGTTCTGGTCAAAGAACCCCTCCGGCATCCAGTGCATGCCCGCATAGACCACGGGCTGGACCGGCCAGTCTTCCGGCCGGGGCAGGTGGTGGAAATTCAGGGTGTACCAGACGACCACGTCCTGTTGATCGAGTGACCGGTCCGCCTGGATCCAGTCCGGCAGTCCGTCGCCGCCCGTGCCCTGGTTCGGGAACCATCCTGCCGGATAGAGCTGATCGCCGTCGTACTGCGTCGCCCAGAAATGGTTGAACATGAACCCGGCCCGCTGCGCGACCGGGGCTTGCGGGTCGAGCGTCGGCAGGGTGTTCACGCCGGGCGCCAGACGATAGGCGACCGGCTCGCCCAGGGCGTTCGCCCGGTCCTTGTTGACGATTTTCCAACTGCGGGACCGGGCCATGTCCATTTGCCGGGCGGCCGCGGTTTCGGTCTCAAGCGGCCGGTCGATGATCCTGACGCCGTTGCCGTTGGGGTTTTCCGGCCCCATCGGGATCGGTTCGAACTCGAGCTCGTGAACCGAGTTTTCGGGGCCGTCGACGCACATGTCGAAGCGAAAGCTGAACGAGTGCTGGTGGACGTGGCTTTCCACACCCGGCGCAATCAGTGCGCCGTAGACCGGCTTTTCGCCCGGTGCGATGCCCGTCGGGAACGGGATGCCGGTCGCCTTGATCTCTGCCCCGATGGTGCCGTCCTGATAGAAGTACCAGAAGAAGCCGTAGACGTAGTTCCCGATGGTGGCGATCGTCGAGATAACAAGTCGTCGTGACCGGACGGCCCGGGCTTTCCCGGTCTTGCCATCGGTGTGTTTCCAGAGGAGGCCGAAATCCTCTTCGTGCAGGCAGATCGCATTCTCGATCAGATAGGGTTTGCCGTGCCAGTCATGGGCTGCAAGTTCGAAGTAGTAGATGTGGCCGAGGCAGTCGCAGCCGAGTTTCAGGCTGTCCAGCACTGCGCCCAGCCCGTATTCGCCGGTGTCAAAGGCGTTACGCCGGAAATTTCCGTTGGTCGGATCGCCATAGGGCACGACCATTTCCGCCATCGAGGCGCGGCGCATGATCGGGCGCAGACGCCCCTGATCGGTGTAGCCGATGTCGTGCAGCACCAGTCCTTCGCGCAGGTTGAAGCCGACCCGGATCTGCCACTTCTGCCATTCGATCAGGTGCCCGGTGACTGTAAAGCTTGGCCCTTCCGGCTGCGTGATTTCCAGGGGTTTGATATCGTCCCTGAGCCCCTCGGTCGGGCGGATCGCGGCGGTGTCGGGTGGCAGGGGCACCTCCCCGAAATCGTCGATCCGGATGATCCGATGCGCGGCGAGGTCGATCAGCGCGTGCAGGTTGGCGATGGGGCGGCCGTAGCGATTGTCGCCTGCCTCGTTGATCACCCATGCGTGGGTGTAGGCGAGACGCTTTCCCTCTTCTTCCGGGATGCCGAAATTCCCGGCCGCCCATGTCTCGACCAGGACCTTGTCCAGATCGGTGATGCCGCGTTTGGCCAGTGCGGCGCAGAAATCGGGGTCGGCCTTGGCGATCCGGTCACCTTCGGAAAACTCGTCTGGCGGGATGCGCGCCTGCACACCCGGGACGTGGTCCCAGGACAGCAGCGCACCGCTGTCCAGGTCGATCCTGCCGCGCATCGTGCGGTTGGAGGACCGCTCGTAGCAGCAGACATAGGCCCGGCGCGTCGGGATCTGGCCGGTGGCCATGGCCGCGATCTCTGCCCGGTCCGGCTCGTCGAGGGTGATCGTCTCGAACCACGCGCTGTCGTCGATGCCTGCGCTGGCACGGACGACGCGGACGGCGGTTTCAATCTCGGCAACGGACAGGGGATCGAGGGGATGGGTGGTCATAAGGAGGCTCGGAAGGACTGCGGATCCCATGACAAAGCACGGATCGGCGGGCGGTGTCATCGAAATTCGGCCGGGCAGGGCCGTCAGCCGATACCGGCCCTGATCGCGAACTGCCGGAGAGCGGGAATGCGGTTGATGGCGCGCAGCCCGGCATAGCGAAGATCGCGCAGCCGCTGCGCCTCGGCCTGTGCTGCGCGGTTCAGCAGGTCGACGCCTGCAACGCGCGCCTTCGTGCGCGGCGCAATCGTCCGCCCATAGGTCTGGAGGAGCCTGGCCGCACCCGGATCCGCGACCCCAGCGATCAGGCCAGCAATGGTTTCCACGTCGTGCAGGCTGGTGTTCAACCCCTGCGCCCCTATGGGCGGCATGACATGGGCCGCCTCGGCGATCAGTGCCAGGCGATCGGCGACCAGGCGCGGCGCGATCTGCGACCTGATTGGCCAGAGGGCACGCTTTGACGCCAGGCGCAGCGGACCGTAGAGCCCCAGCGTTCGGGCGGTGAGTTCCGTCTCGAGCCTCGAATCGTCCATGGAGTTAAGGTCGCGCGCCTCTGCCGTCGGGGTCATCCAGACAACGGAGGAGCAAGGCCGACCGTCAAGATCAGGCATCGGTACGAGCGTGAGGGGGCCCCCGGTGCGGTGAATCTCGGTCGATACCCCATCATGCGGCCGGTCGTGCGTCACCGCGAAGACAAGCGCGGACTGGCCGTAGGACCAGGATCTGACAGGCAAGCCTGCGAGATCGCGGAGGGTGGAATCGCGCCCGTCTGCCGCGAGCACCAATTTCGCGGCAATCTGCCGACCGTCTGACAGCCTTAAAATGGCATGGTCGGTGCGCGTCACTAGACCTTCCACCGACTGGCCCTGGATGTGGTGGACGTTTTCGAGCCCGCTCAGCCGGGCGCGCAGCGCCGTCATGGCGGCGGCGTTCGGGATGTTCCAGCCGAATACGTCTTCATCCGCACTGTCCGGCGTGAAATCCGCGGTTTCCCGGACGACCGGATCGCGCCCGCCGGCATCGACGATGCGCATCAGTCGCATCGGCGCGCCGATCGATCGCAGGGCGTCCCAGGCCCCGGCTTTTTCCAGCGTGCGAACGGACGGCATCAGGAAAGCTGTGGTGCGCTGATCGGCTGGCGCATCGTCGGCGGGCGCCGGGTCGATCAGAACGACGTCATGCCCATCCGTCCCGAGGCGCGCTGCCGCTGTGAGCCCGGCAAGCCCCGCCCCGGCGATTGCGATCTTTGTGTACTCCATACTCAGAACGTAAGACGGGCCGTGATCGGCCTCAAGCAGCCGTTCTGCGCCTAATGCCGCATGGTTGGCGCTAGCGACGGCCGACGAAGAAGTCGCGGAGCAGTGCCGCGCAATCGCTTTCGCGCAGGCCGCCGTAGACCTCGGGGCGGTGGTGGCAGGTCGGATGGCTGAAGACGCGCGGCCCATGATCCACCCCGCCGCCCTTGGGGTCGGGAGCGCCATACCAGAGTTGAGCGACCCGGGCGTGGGCGATTGCGCCGGCGCACATGGGGCAGGGCTCCAGCGTGACGGTCAGACCGCAGCCCGTCAGGCGCTCGCTTCCGAGAGCGGCCGCCGCGCGCCGCATCACCAGCATTTCGGCATGGGCGGTCGGGTCGCTGAGTTCGCGCACGCGGTTTCCGTCCTTCGCCAAGACTGTTCCGTCCGGCGCAGTCAGAACCGCGCCGACCGGCGTTTCGCCCCGTGCCGCTGCCGCGCGCGCCTGATCGAGCGCCAGTTCCATGTAAGACGTGAAGGTCGCGGTGATCATTCTTGGCCAATAGCGGCAAAAATGCTGGTCCGCCAGCGAGGTTTCGGCGTAAGCCCCGCGGATGGCGAAAGCGGCAAAATCCGACGATCAGGAGTTAGAGCGCATTGCAAAGCGCCTGTCGCGGGCCGGTGTCGCCTCGCGCCGGGAAGCGGAGCGGATGATTTTGCAGGGCCGCGTGGCGGTCAACGGCAAACGGCTGGAAAGCCCGGCATTGAACGTCGGCCCGGACGATCGAATCACGGTCGACGGCAAGCCGGTCGCCGCGCCGGACAATCCGCGGATGTGGCGGTATCACAAACCCGAGGGGTTGGTGACGACCATGCGCGATGAAAAGGGTCGGCCGACAGTCTTCGACCGCCTGCCGCCGGAGTTGCCCCGGGTGCAGAGCATAGGCCGTCTGGACATTGCGTCGGAGGGGTTGCTGCTGTTGACGAATGACGGTGGCCTTAAGCGGCGGCTGGAGCTGCCGTCGACCGGGTGGCTGCGCCGTTACCGCGTGCGCGTGCACGGTGCGCCCGGCCCGGAAACCCTTGCACCGCTGGCAGGGGGGATTGTCGTCGATGGCGAGCGGTTCCAGCCCATCGAAGCTGTGATCGATCGCCAGCAGGGCGCTAACTGCTGGCTGACGGTTGGCCTGCGCGAGGGCCGCAATCGCGAGGTGCGCCGGGCAATGGACAGCATCGGCCTGCGCGTGAACCGGTTGATTCGCGTCAGTTACGGGCCGTTTCAGCTGGGCGATCTGAAGCCAGGTCAGGTGATGGAGATCAAACAGAAGGTGATCGCGGACCAGTTGGGGCTGAAAAAGTCCAAGGAACGCCGGAAGTCAGCCCGCTAAGGCAGCCCGCTGATCCGTTTCGGGCAACCGGTCGGCTGGATGGTCCGCCTTGCGGTTGTTTTCTTTGGGATTGCAGAATGAAAAGCTCGACTTTTTCCCGAAAACTGCGATTATTAATGGGAGGACGGAGGCAAAGTGCCTCTCAATTGCTGTTGGACCGTCGAGAACGAACGACGGTTGGACCAATGACATCGCAGCGTGACCGGGTCAGCCTTTGAGCCTGAACGGAAAACGTCGAGAGGGCGATGATCTTGGCTAAGGAGGCGTAGATGAAGTTTCTGAGCTTGGCCGCTGCTGCAGCCCTTGCACTGGCCCCGGCCATGTCGATGGCGCAGAGCACCGAAACGAGCGAGCGCACATCGCAGAGTTCGACCCCGACACCGGGCGGCACGTCGATCAGCGGCGTCAGCGTCTTCAAGGCGAACGCTGTGCCGGTGGGCTACATCGTGCTTGGTACGATTGTGATTGGCGGTATCGTTTTCGCCGTCGCACAGGCCGTGTCCGACAACAACTCGGCGTCTCAAACAAACTGAGACAACCTTCGTCGCGCGCGCCCCTACTTCAATGGCCATCCAGGTTCTGGGTGGCCTTTGCTGTTTTCTGCAGGTGGGCTGACACTGCTATCGCGCAATGTACGGTATTGGGCCTGAGAGCGTGATCAGCCACCCTTCACGCCCGCGACATTGACGTAGAGAGCATACACTGACTGTGAGGCCGCCATGAACAGGCGGCTGTTTGCGCGGCTACCGAAGCAAACATTTGCACAGCGTTCCGGCAACGCGATGCGGCCGATGGGTTTGCCGTCCGGATTGAAGACCATGACGCCGTCCAATTGGGGGTCGCCCATGCCCCAGCCGCACCAGAGATTGCCGTCCACGTCGACCCGGAAGCCGTCCGGCGTGCCGCCCGGACCAGCATCGATCAGGATACGACGATTTGCGATCGACCGCCCGTCCGCCGCCACGTCGTAGGCGAGGATTTTGCGGTTGGGCACGCCCCGGCTTTCGACGATGTAAAGGACGTTTTCATCCGGCGAGAACGCCAGCCCGTTCGGCCCCAGGATGTCATCGGCCAGCATCAGCACCTCGCCGGTCGCAGGGTCATAGCGGTAGACATTCTGGCTGAGTTCCGGGCCCGCTTTGTGACCTTCATAATTTCCGCTGATTCCGAAAGCGGGGTCGGAGAACCAGATCGTGCCGTCGGATTTCACCACGACGTCATTCGGCGAGTTGAGCCGCTTGCCGTCGAAGCTTTCCATCAGAACAGTGACCGCCCCGTCGTATTCGGTCCGGGTGATGCGTCGGCCGCCATGTTCGCACGAGACGAGCCGCCCCTGCCTGTCGCGGGTATGGCCGTTGGCAAAGTTGGACGGTTTGCGGAAATCGCCGATCTGTCCCGTCGCTTCGTCCCAGCGCATGATCCGGTTGTTGGGAATGTCGCTCCACAAAAGATAGCGTCCGTCGCCGAACCAGACCGGGCCCTCGCACCATCGCATGCCGGTTGCCAACTGCTCGATTCCTGCCAGGGGCAGGCGGTATTTGTCGAAACTTGGATCCAGTGACTGCACCCCGGGGTCAGGATAACGCGTGGTCGGACGCCAGCCATCTGGGAAGAGGTCTTTAGCGGTCATAGTCTTTTCTCAAGCAGTCTGCGGTGGCGCTGATTTCGATCGCCGAATGTGCCGCCAATCCACTGGTCAGCGCAAGCCCGGCTATGCGGGCTTGTTTTCGGGCACACTTGGTGCAACTCTTCCTGTGAACAAACAGAACAAGTGGGCCACGGCGGTGAAAGCCACGAAGGCCTGCGTGGAAACAGCAGACTTCGCATAGGGATACCGGGAGGAGACATACCCAATGTTTGGAGAACTTAAGCTTTCGCTGAGCCGTTTCGGCAAGCGCATGTCATTGCTGGGCTGCTCGGCCCTGGCTGCGGCCGCCATGATGGCCTCGCATGCCGATGCAGATGGCGTGACGATCAGACTGGCGTCTGACACTGCCGGCCTGCCGCATCCGGCGGCCATTGCCATGGAACGCCTGAAGGACCGCGTCGCCGAGGAGATCCCCGGGTCGGACGTCCGGATCTTCGTTTCGTCCTCGCTTTACAAGATACCCGAGGCCATGGAAGCCATGACCGAGGGCAACCTGGAAATGGCATGGGGGCAGTTCGGCAAGACCGCGCAGGTCGACCCCTATTCGAACGTGCTTGTGGGGCCGATGCTTCTGACCACGCCCGGCGCAATCAATCAGCTGGACAACTTCGAAACCTACCAGATGCTGGTGAAGCGTTTCAGCGAACTTCACGACGTGAAGCTGTTCGGTACGGCGCACCTGTCGTTCTACATGGGTGTCGGCGGCGCCAAGGGCCGCCTGATCGCCCCGTCCGATTTCCAGGACAAGAAGATGCGGTCGATGGGTCCGGCTGAAAATGCCATGCTGAGCGCGTTCGGCTCGAACCCGACAACGATGGCGTTCGGCGATGTGCCGCCTGCGCTGGAGACCGGCGTGATCGACGGACTCCTGACCAGCCTTGGCGGCTGGAACCGTGTCAAGGAGCAGGCACCCTACTTCTCTGTGGCCGGTGTGAATGGCATCGTCGGCGACTACTACTATCTGGCGGCGTCGAACAAGTGGTGGAATTCGCTGGAGGCCGAGCATCAGGCGATCATCGAAAAGATCATCGTCGAGGAAGTCCTTCCGTTGGGCAAGGCCGCGAACTTCTGCAACGACAAGCAGTTGATCGACCGTTTCGGCACCGACGATCCGACCGCTCCGGGCATCTTCGTGATGAGTCAGGATCAGGCCGGTGCATTGGCCGAGCAGCTTGGCGATGCGACGCAGCAGTGGATCAAGGACAACACGCCTGATGGCGCGAACGAGTGGGTCGACAAGTTCGCCGAAGAGGCCAAGGCGGCCGTTGCGGCGAACCCGCTGGGGCAGAGCGATCTGGAGGCCACCGATTGTGGCCCGATGATGGAGCTGTTTGCGAAGTACCGCAAGTAAGCGCAAACGAGTCTTGACGCGGCCGGACCGTCAGGTCTGGCCGCGTTTTCATATGCGGCTGCGCGCTGGCGATTGACCGGCGCGACGCAGCGAGGCGGGGGGCCTGAAATGGATTATCTCTTCGATCGGGTTTATCGGATCTTCCGTTTCCTGCTGGATGACGTCATCGGCAACCTGG
>JBCCMP010000011.1:0-27582 GCA_039026295.1 Pseudomonadota bacterium
CCACCCCGGCCTCCCTTCAGCGAGGTCGTGCGGTTCAGCACCCAGTCCGCCACCAGATTGACGGAGATCGCCAGCGTCGCAATCGCAACCGCCGGATAGAGCGCTGCGCCGATGCCGTAGATGATGCCGTCGGCGTTTTCCTTCACGATGCCGCCCCAATCGGCCTCGGGCGGTTGCACACCCAGGCCGAGGAAGCTGAGTGTCGAGACAAACAGCACCATGAAGATGAAACGCAGCCCCATTTCGGCGACCAGCGGCGACAGGGCATTTGGCAGGATCTCGCGGAAGATGATCCAGCCGTATTTCTCGCCGCGCAGTTTGGCGGCCTCGACATAGTCCATCACGTTGATGTCCACGGCGACCGCGCGGGCGAGGCGGTAGACCCGGGTGGCATCCAGAAAGCCCATCACCAGGATAAGTGTCGTGACCGTTGCCGGCATGACCGAGAGCACCACCAGCGCGAAGATCAGCGAGGGGATCGACATCAGAAGATCGACGAAGCGTGACAGGACCTGATCGGCCCAGCCCCCCATCACGGCGGCGAAGAAACCGAGGACCGACCCCGTGGTGAACGACAGCACGGTCGCGGCGGTGGCGATCCAGATCGTCGTTTGCCCACCATAGATCATGCGGGTGAGGAGGTCGCGGCCGATATTGTCGGTGCCGAGGAGATGCTCTGACGATGACGGCTCCCACACGTCCCCCACGACCTCGGCCAGCCCGTAGGGCGCTATGAAGTCGGCTAGGATCGCGACGATGAAATAGAGGGACGTGAAAACCAGTCCGATAACTGCAGCCAGTGGCATCCTCATTTCGGGTGCCTCAGGCGGGGATTGGCCAGGATCGCCACGATGTCCGCGATCATGTTCAGGCCGATGTAGACGGCGGCAAAGATCAGCCCGCAGGCCTGCACCACGGGGATGTCACGCTTCGAGACGTGGTCGACCAGATAGCCGCCCATGCCGGGATAGACGAAGACAACCTCTACCACCACCACGCCGACCACGAGATAGGCGAGGTTCAGCATCACCACGTTCACAACTGGCGCGATGGCGTTTGGAAAGGCGTGCTTCCAGATGATGGTGAACGTCCTGAGCCCCTTGAGTTCGGCGGTTTCGATGTAGGCGGACTGCATGACGTTCAGGATCGCCGCGCGGGTCATGCGCATCATGTGGGCCAGTACCACCAGGGTCAGAACGGCGATCGGCAGGGCAATCGCCTCCAGTTTGGTGAGAAGGTCCGCGTCGGGCCGGTACGAAATCGCAGTGGACGGAAACCAGCGCATCTGCACGCCGATGACGAACATCAGCACATAACCGATCAGGAATTCGGGGATCGAGATCGAGGCCAGCGTGACGGCTGAAATCATCTTGTCCGGCCAGCGCTCGCGGTAGCGCACTGCGACAAGGCCGAGAAAGATCGCCAGCGGCACCGCGATGATCGCGGCCCAGAAGGCGAGGAAAAGCGTGTTGCCCAGGCGTTTGCCGATCTCGGTCGTGATGTCGAGGCCCGAGGCGAGCGAGGTTCCGAGATCTCCAACCAAAGCGCCGCTGAGCCAGCCGATATAGCGGGTAAAGGCAGGTTCGTTCAGGCCGAGGTCGCGGCGCAGGTTGGCCAGGGCCTCGGGCGTCGCGGACTGACCCAGGATCGAGGCCGCCACATCACCGGGAAGGATGTTCGTCCCGACAAAAATCAGGATCGAAACGAGAAACAGCAGAAGAAGGCCCAGCGCGATACGCTGGGCCAGCAGCTTCAAGACAAGAGGCACGTCCGGCTTTCCGTCAGGCTTTCACCCACATCTTGTGCGGGGCGTAGCTGTTCATCAGCGCAAAGCCCCTGGCGTCGTCGACCCAGCCGGTGACCCGATCCGACGTCGCGTCGATGAAGTCGTTGAACATCGGGCAGATCAGGCCGCCTTCGTCGCGCAGCATTGTGCCCATGTCGGCGTACATCTGCGTGCGTTTGGCTGCGTCCAGTTCAGCCCGCGCCGCGATCAGGGTCTGGTCGAACGTCTCGTTCTTGAACCGGGTGTCGTTCCAGTCGGCTGTCGACAGATAGGCGGTCGTGAACATCTGGTCCTGCGTCGAACGCCCGCCCCAGTAGCTGGTGCAGAACGGCTTGGCGTTCCACACCTCTGACCAGTAGCCGTCATTGGGCTCGCGCTTGATTTCCAGATCGATGCCCGCGCCCTTGCAGGACTGCTGGAACAGGGCTGCCGCGTCCGGTGCGCCGGGGAAGGAGTTTTCCGAGGTGCGCAGAAGGACCGGTCCGTCGTGGCCGGACTTCTTGAAGTGGAACGCCGCCTTGTCTGGGTCGTACTCGCGCTGCTCGAACTCGGTAAAGAACGGGTAGGACGAGTTAATCGGGGTGTCGTTGCCGACGGAGCCGTAGCCGAACAGGATCTTGTCGACCATTTCCTGCCGGTTCATGCCGTATTTCAACGCCAGTCGCAGGTCATTGTTGTCGAACGGTGCGGTGTCGCAGTGCATGATGAAGACGTAGTGGCCAGGGCCCGCCGTTCGGCGCACCTCGATGTTCGGGGCACGGCCGACCAGACCGGCGGTGCGTGGTGGCACCCGGTCGATCATGTCGACCTGACCCGATTGCAACGCTGCGACGCGGGCGGTGTTGTCGTTGATCACGATGAGCTCGATCGTCTCCGCATGGCCGATGTCGCCCCAGTAGTTGGGGTTCTTCTCGGCGACGAAGCGCACGCCCATATCGACTTCTTTCAGCACGTAAGGCCCGGTGCCGATACCGGCGGCCGGATCATCGACGCCGCCGCCCGGCTGGATGATCAGATGGTAGTCGACCATCAGGAAGGGCAGGTCGGCGTTCGGAGTGGTCAGCTCCAGCACCACGGTATCGCCGTCGGTACTGACCTTCTCGATCCCGCGCATGATGCCGAGTGCGCCGGATTTGGTATCCTCGCCCGAATGGCGGATCAGCGAAGCGGCAGCATCTTCGGCTGTGACCGTCTTGCCGTTGGAGAAGGTGATGCCGCTGCGGATCTTGAAGCGCCATGTCTTGGCGTCGGCCGATCCTTCGAAGCTTTCGGCGACCTTGCCCTGCACGCCGCCGTCATCGTCCAGTTCGACCAGCGTCTCGCCCCACAAGCGGGTGACCATCAGTGCGACCTGGTTTGCCGCGAGGGCCGGGTCAATCGAGTCCGTGGTGGCCCCGCCCTGCAGGCCGAGTTTGATGGTGCCGCCCTTTTGCGGTCCGGCGGCCTGAACGGCGCTGGACAGCATGGTTCCGGCAACGCCTGCCGTGATGCCCAACGCGGAGGCGCGGCCCAGGAATTCGCGGCGCGACAGACGGCCCGAAGCGGCCTCTCGGCTGAGGTACTTGATATAGTCCATGACTCTCTCCCTGCGGTGGCACTTTTGTGCCGTGATTGCAGGGGAGGTTAATCACCCAGCCCACGTCGACGCAACATCCGGGGCGTCTGTCATAAAATTTTGTTGTTTTGCATGCGCTTTGAGTGATCTTCTGCTGCCGCATGCAGGCAGCAGCGTTCGCCTTAAGGCGCGGCTTATGCCCTGAGCCGCGCCCGCCTTTCGCTGAAGGAGTCCGGCAGGACTGTCCCGTTCCTGACAACGAAGCGGCCGTTGTAAGAGCCGGTCAGCAGGGCACGATTGCCGAGGAGGCCGGTCAATGCGCTTCCCGCCGACAACTGATGGCCGAGCCCGTCGATCGTGTAGAACGGAGCGGTCGGTGTGGGTGCGAAGTACCCCTCGACCGACAGTGCGACCAGCGGGCCCGCCGCGCCGGTGAACCGGCCGCCCTGGATCGTTGCGACCTGAAGGACCCCGTCCGACATCGTCCCGAACGCCGTGGCAAAACTGCCGGATTCCAGATTTATGCCCTTGGGCAGAGCGACCGGAACAGCCCCGATCGAAGACTGGAGCGTCTGCGCGTTGTGGCGGAGCGTTCCAGCCACAGAGGTCCCGACCCCCACAGATGCAGGTGCAATGCGCGAGGCCACCACCTCGGTGCCGCGCCATGTGCCGGAGACCGCGACAAACCGGTCCGGACCCTGATCGATCGTTGCACCGTCTTCGACGCGGACGGGCACCCCGGCGACGATCAGGCGTCTGCCGTCTTCGGATTCCTCTTCCAGCGCCCCGATCAGCGGGTGCATCATTCGGACACGCATCGCTGTCAGACCGTTTTCCGTGGTTGTCGCCTCGATCGTCAGGTTCTGGCCGACCGTCAGGGCCGACTGCGGCCGGTTGCCCATGGCCGTCTCGATCATCAGGTCTTCGGGCACGCTCACACGCAGGCCATTGACCATGAGGCTGCCGAAATCGGTCAGCGTGCCGATGATCCCTGTGCCGCCGATCCCGCCCTTGGGTTGCTTCTTGGTGCCCGCAATGTCGGCGCCTTCCGTACATGCCCCGACAAGAGCCGCGCCAGTTCCGGCCAAAAGGGCCCGCCTAGTCAGTCTAATCATACGTCTTCCCCGTCCGCTTTCCCCGCAGCGGTTATATCGTTGTCGTCGTCAGTCTGAGTTTCGTCAGTCTGAGTCTCGTCTTCCGGACCGTCCTTGGTGCGGTAGAAGAACACCCCGAACCGGAAACGTTCGTCCCCCAGACCGGAGTCGACATCGAGTTTCTGGTGTTCATGCGCCAGTTTGTTGAGGTCACCGAGAAGGGTGATGCCGCCCGAGCGCGCCGCGTCTTCGATCTTGTCGACCGAGCCCGCGGTCAAGCGGTTGTAGAAGACCGCCCGCTCCATGAAGCTGGGATCTTCGGCGAGAAGATTGTCGGTGGCCGCAGCGATGTGGTCACCGACATTTTCGCCGAAGAAGAAGACCCGTTGTTCGAGATCTTCGGGACCGACGAAGGCATCCGCCAGAAGATGGAGCATCCCGTCGTCGTCCTGCCGGATCAGTTCCTGTCTGAACATCTCGTCGAGCAGCGTTCGCGGGCGCACATCCTTGCTGATCGAGGCGACCAGGCTTTCGAAGGACGTCCCGTCGCCGCCCGACCGGGGCAGGGGGACTGGTCCGCCGGTCTTATCGGTCGTCGCCTCGCTGGCCAGCCAGCGGCCGATCACCGAGGTTATGATCGCCACCTTCTCTTCGACCGCAGCATCGGCATCTTCGGTCAGCGACCGCAATTCCTTGACGTCGCGGCGGTGTATGCCAGTTAGAACGCTGATCCGGCTGTCGGTCTGACGGGTGCCGTCCAGGCTGTATTCCGTTTCGGCAACTTCGATGTAAAGCCGCTTCATCATGCGATGGAAGGCTTGCGCTGTGATCCCGCGGGCTATCATCGCCCGGACCAGAGGACGAAGGATCCCCGGCAGGACCCGGGCAAAGAGGTCCCGTTTCGTGTTTGTTTGCTCGCTCATGGGTGTCGATTTAGATAGGGTGTAAAAATTGTCCACAAGTTTCCTTGACGCTAACCATCATTGCCTTACGTCCGGCTCCATCAACGTGGAACTTTTACACACAAACTGACGGATGGAGGTCTCAATGAAACGTCTTATCGCCCTGTGCATGGCTGGCATGCTCGCCGCCTGCGCACCCACGCAGGAAGCAGAAACAACCGCACCATCGGCGGACATCGTCGATACCGCGGTCGCAGCCGGCAGCTTCAACACGTTGGTCGCCGCCGTACAGGCCGCAGGTCTGGTCGACACGCTGAAGTCGCCCGGCCCGTTCACGGTCTTTGCGCCGACCGACGATGCGTTTGCCGCTCTGCCCCCGGGCACGGTTGAAACGCTGCTGAAGCCGGAGAACAAGGCGCAGCTGCAGGCGGTTCTGACCTACCACGTGCTGTCCGGTCAGGTGATGTCGGGTGACATCGCCGGCAAGAAACTGCAGGCGCCGACCGTGCAGGGTTCGACCGTCGACATCGACGCAACGAGCGGCGTCAAGGTCGATGCGGCCAACGTTATCCAGGCCGACATTCTGACCTCGAACGGCGTGATCCACGTCATCGACGCGGTGATCCTGCCGTAAGCGCCAGTGCTGCTTGATTGACAAGTCTCTCACCGGCAGAGGCCGCTTGTCCCCCGGAAGGACGGCGCGCCGGGCCGGTGAGAGAGATCAAAGGCCGCCCATGGCGGCCGTTTCGGTTTTTAGCTCACAGGGGAGTGAGGCATGAATATCGTAGAAATCGCGGCTGGCTCGGACGACTTCAACATCCTCGTCAATGCTCTGACCACGGCCAACCTTGTCACTACAATCCAGAACTCGAGCGACATAACGGTCTTTGCGCCGACCGACGCCGCATTCACGCAGTTGGCGGTCGATCTGGGATACGTGGCGGACGAGGGCGGCCAGACTGACGAGACCGCCGTCTTTAACTTTATCGCCGCCGCACTGGCAGGGTTGGATCCGAACAATGATCCTATCCCTCTTTTGACACAGATCCTGCAATACCATGTCTCGGGAAGTGTGCTGGATTCCAATGCCGTCGCGGCTGCCGCAACGATCCCGACACTTCTGATGGGCGCTGACATCACGCCGAATGTTCCGCTGCTTGAGGATCTGGAGCCTGACATCATCAACCCGGCGCTGGTCGATGTCGACATCGCCGCGGACAACGGCATCATTCATTCGATCGACCGGGTGCTTTTGCCGATTGATATCCCCGGCAACGATGCACCGACGATTGCAGGGATCGTTGCCGCAAGCGGGGCAGGTCCCGACGAAAACAACGCCGACTTCGACCTGTTGCTGGTAGCTTTGCAGACCGCAAACCTTGTCGACGTGCTGGACTCGGCCGGGCTGGACGCGACGGTGTTTGCGCCGAACGATGCCGCATTCATTGCGCTGGCGCAGAATTTTGGCTTCACGGGCAGCGACGAAAGTGGAGCGCTGACGGCCATCGTCGACACGCTGACGTCGCTGGGAGGCGGTGATCCGACCACTCTGTTGACCGCGATCCTGACCTACCACGTCTCTCCCGGTGCGAAGCAACTGGCGCAGGTGGCCGCGCTTGATACGGTCCAGACCCTGCAGGGCGGCACGTTTCAGGTCAGCGGCACAACGCTGATCGACAATGAACCCGATCTGCCCGATCCCGGCTTGGCGGCAACGGATCTTCAGGCCTCGAACGGGATCGTGCATGTCATCGATCAGGTCCTGATCCCTTTGGACGTGCCGGCGTCGAACGGCGCCAATGACGTGAAAATCCTGGTGGCTGACCTGACGGCCGGGGGCAGACTGACGGGGGCCCTCGACAATGATCTGTTGTTCGGCGGGCTGGGTCTGGACGACTTCCGCGGCCGCGCTGGCGAGGATACGTTCATCCTGACCAATGACGGTGTACGCGACATCATCCGAGATTTCGAGATCGGCGTTGACAAGATCGATGTGTCGGCCTTTGCCGATGAAATCGGCGATCTCACGATTTCGAACCTTGTTCGCGGTAACGGCACGACCAGCTGGATCAGCGTCGCCGACGCGGCAAGAGATGCAGAATTCATCGTGAGGTTTGGTGACGGTACGACGCTGGATGCGGCCGCACTGACGGCAGAAGCGTTCGTCTTCTCGGACACGCCGGTGCCTGACCCTGCCGCCACGGTGCTGCAGGACAGCGAGGGGCTCACGGACCTTCGGGGCACCGCCGCGCCCGATGTCTTCACGATGATTGACGATGGCACGCGTGATCTTGTTCGCGGCTTTGAAAGCGGTGTCGACAAGATCGACGTATCGGCCTTTGCGTCGTCGTTCGACGAGTTGGATATCTCCAATCTTGTTCGCAGGGACGGGACGACGAGCTGGGTCAATGTCGCCGACAGTGTTGGGGACGCTGAGTTCATTATGCGCTTCGACAGCGCGACCGCGTTGGATGCAGCCAATCTGACGGCAGACGATTTCATTTTCGTCTGACGCCAGCGTTGCCGCTGAAGTTTCGCCCCGCCCGGGTCCGGGCGGGGCGTTTTTTGTCGCTGGACCAGGAAGAAGGCGTCCGAGGGATTAATTCTTTTTGTAGCGCATTATCGATTTTCTGGCCGTTTATCGCAATAATAGGGAATGTCCATCGCGCACATCCCCGACATTGGTGCACGTCAACTGGCGGCCGTTCTGGCGGTGGCCGAGAACCGAAGCTTTGTTGCCGCCGCGGCCGAGTTGCAGATGTCGCAGCCCGCGCTTACCCGGACGATCCGCCGCGTCGAAGATGTTCTGGGCGTGCGCCTGTTCGAGCGGACGACGCGCAGCGTCCGGCTGACCAATGCCGGGCGAGAGTTCACTGCCGTCGCACAGCGCATCGCGAACGATCTGAGGATTACAGCCCGAAGCATGCGTGAGCTTGCTGATCAGCAAAGGGGGCAGGTGATCGTTTCTGCCATCATGTCGGTGGCGAACGGTGTTCTGCCGGTGGCGATCGCCGACTATCGCCATGCGCGTCCAGGCGTTGAGATACAGGTCCGCGATGGCATCCACGGGTCTGTTCTTGAAGATGTGAAGAGCGGTGCCGCCGATTTCGGCGTCAGCTATCTGCAGGACACGCCGGACGGCGTCGTCGCGCTTTGCCTTGGGCAGGGACGCTTCGATCTGGTGGCGAGCCGGGCATCCGAGATTGGCGCATCGGGCAGGACGGAAATCGGCTTGGACGATCTTGCGGATGTCGCACTGATCTCGATGCCACCTGAATCGCAGACGCGCCGCGTTCTGGACGCTGCCGCTGCAAATCGTGGGGTCGCTTTGAACCACGCGGTGATCGTCTCGCAGGTGCCAACGCTGCTGGCATTTGTCCAGGCCGGGGTCGGCGTGGGTCTTGTGCCGTCGGCGGTGATGACCGGCGAATTGGGGCAGGATCTGGTGCGGCTGCGGGTGCATGAGCCGGAGATTGCCTTGAACATCGGCATTCTGCACCTGTCCGAGCGAAGCCTGTCGCCCGCGGCAGAGGGGCTGCTGGAGGTCATTCAGAAGCACTGGCCGAATTAATGCGCAAAACGGAATAATTTCCGGCAATGGATTGCTTTTGGTATTTTCGCAGCCAGGCTCTACAACACGTCGCGACAGAGGGAGAGCCCCGCGATGAACACTGCCGAACAGCTTCAAACCGCTAATGCCACATCGGCCGTCGATGCCGGGGCTGATCTGGTCGAATACTATTTCGAACAGGGCTGGACTGACGGTCTGCCGGTCGTTCCCCCCACCCGCGAGAAGATCGATGATGTGGTCGCGGCGCTGGGCGGCGGCGCGGAGGTGGTCGAGTGCAAGGTCCCGCCGCGCTGGGGAACGCTGACCCGCGAGGTTCTTGCCATCAACATGGTCATGGCGGGATGCCTGCCGGAATATGCGCCGGTGGTTCGCGCGGCGATGCTGGCGCTGACGGACCGGCAGTTCAATCTGAACGGCGTGCAGGCGACCACGCACATGGCGTCTCCGCTAATCATGGTGAACGGGCCGATTGCGCGCGAGATCGGCATGAACGGCGGAGCCAACGCCTTCGGATCAGGCAATCGTGCCAACGCCACCATTGGCCGGGCAATCCGGCTGATCATGCTGAATGTCGGCGGGGGCAGGGCGCCCGATCTGGATAAATGCACGCTCGGCAATCCGGCGAAGTACACATATGCCATCTGCGAGCACGAACTGGCGAGCCCTTTGGCCCCTTACCACGTTGAACAGGGCTACAGTGCCGAGACGTCGACCGTCTTCGCGATGGCCGCCGAAGCGCCGCATTCCGTGACCGACCACCAGTGCAATGATCCAGAGGGCATTCTGGACACCATCGCCTCGGCCATGAGCACGATTGCCTCGAACACCGCGGTCCTGTCCGGCCATTGCGCCCTTGCCCTGGGGCTGGAGCACGCGCGGACCATCGCCAAGCACGGCTGGACGCGGTACGACATCAAGTCTTACCTCTGGCTGAATTCCGGCAACGCGTTCCGCAAGCATTCGCGCGATCACCGCTACGGCAAGGTCTACAATCGCAACCTGCCGAAATGGTACAAGCGCGGGCCGGATGACCGGATTCCGATCGTTGAAAGTCCGGATCGGATCCATCTTTTTGTGATTGGCGGTGATGCGGGCCGTTTTTCGGCTTTCATCCCCGGATGGGGCCACATGAGCACGCCTGTCATCCGGCCCGTCGAAGATGCCGCTGTCGGCAGCGCGGACGACTGCGTCGACGGCCTCTGCAAACTGTGATCGGCCAACTGTAAGGAGACAGGCCATGCTGGACGCCCGCCCTCAGACCCTCGCTGAAGTGTTCGACCCGCGCGGCGTGGTCGATCTGGAAAGCCGACCCATGGCCGAGCGCAAGACAGGGCTTGCGGGTCTGCGGCTTGGCGTGCTCGACAATTCCAAATGGAACGCCAACAAGCTGCTGCGCGGCGCGGCGGCGGCCCTGTCGGCGGAGATCGAGTTCGCGGCTGTCAATTACTATGTCAAAACCCACGGGTTTTCGACCGACGCCCCCGCCGAACTGATCGACAGGATCGCCGACGAGAATGACATGGTTTTGACCGCGATCGGTGATTGCGGATCGTGCTGTTCCTGCTGCATTCGAGATTCCATCGCGTTGGAGGATCGCGGCATCCCGACCGCGCCGATCGTGACCACCGAATTCGTCAACGAGACGCGCCTGACCCGGGCGGCGGTCGGCATGCCTGACCTGAAGCCCGTGGTGATTGATCATCCCGTCAGTTCGATCAACGATGAGGAGGTTGCGGCTCGGGTCGCGGTGATCGCGGTGCAGGCGCAGGAGGTCTGGCTGGGCACGCGAGCCGACATCTGACCCGGTTGTCGAGTTAACTACGGCAACCAATGGCCGAGGTTGGCGAACGGATCATGGGTGGCGGCGGCAGATGCCGTGCCGCCGATCAATCAGCTGCGTTCGACCACCAGCGATCCGATCGGGGTCGGTAGCGAGACGCGCGATGGAAGCCACCCGCCATCCGGCAGGCGGTCGAAGGAAATTTCAATGCTGCCGGGTTCAGACAGCCTCTCGACACTGCCGCTGTCCTGACGGTGCCCGGAGAGCGGGCGGTACGCCACGTCGCACATGACGCGGTTTCCCCTAGCCGGTTTTGCGCCGCGGAAATCCAGCTCGAACACGACGGTTCCGGTGAATATCCTTACGGCGCGCTTGCACACATCGGGCGACTGTCCACCGACGGACCCAAGGACTGAGGCTGCCAGTGCGCTGACGGGATCGAGAGCCGTGCGGAGGTGCTGTTTCTGCAGCGGCAGACGTCCCTCGGTCCATTCGGCCGGCGCGGGAGGCGTGCGCCTCCAGTCGACCGGCCCGTCTGGGTCCTTGAAGTTGATCACCGTGACCGCCGGTTCGTCGCTTTCGCTGTTCGACTGAAACCGGCTGGGAACGGGGCCGTTTGGATCTACCGTGCCGAAAGACTGGCTCAGCCAAGACCCGCTCCAGAACAGGATGCTGTATCGGCCGTCGAGCTTGGCGTCGTAGCGATCGCCCGCGCGTTCTACCGCGATTTCCATGTCGCCCACATCAATGCCAGCCAACTGGATGGTGTAGGCCAGACGGTCCTCGGCGCGCACCTCTTGGGAGTAGACAAAAACAGCAGTCAGGCATGCGAGCGTCATTTTCGCAGTAAGGCGGAAGATCATTGCAGCGATCCTTCTGGCAAGCCGTTGCGGTAGACTGTTGAGATACTGGGTCTCACCTGGATAACGTCAAGAAGATGGCCCTGGATAAGGCGTTTTCGGGTCAGATTTGCGGGCTTGTTCAATCGGTGGGCTCGGGCGCTAGGTGATCGCGCGCTCTCTCAGGAAGTCCCTGAGATCGACAATGGATTTCCGTTCGAGTGAGACGTAGATGAAACCCATATTCGTCCGCTCGGTGATCATCTCGCCGGGGAACGGCAGGTAGCTGAGTTCGCGCGATCCGAAGGATGGTGAGGCCGTGCCCACCTGCCACTCGGTGGTCAGTTGCACATCCACCAGCTTGAGTGACGGCCCGTCGCCGTCACCGCGTTCCAGCGGCACGCCTGCCAGGCGCAGATAACTCATCTTGTCCTTCGCCTCGCGAAAACCCTCGATGAACTGGGTGGCCAGAACCTGAAGCTCTGCCGCCTCGTCGGGGGCGTGCATGTGCGAGTGCAGGTGATCTGCTTCTGCATGATTGTGGTCATGCGGGTGGTGGTGGTGGTCGTGCGGCATCGGAACAGTCCCTAGTCTTCGCGGATCTTGGCACGGGTGGTCCAGCGTTTGCCGTCGCGCGCCTCGTCATAATCGCCCATCTCGTGCGTCACCGGCTTGTCGATGTGGCCGCGATGCTTGCCCAAGACGCCTGCCGACACCATCGATCCCAAGACGTCAACGATCACGCGCGTTCCCATCAGGGCGGTGATGTCCGAGGTGTCGTAGGGTGGCGAGACCTCGACCAGTTCCATCCCGCAGATGCCTTCAGCCGCGACCTTGGAGGCCAGCGCAAGCGCTTCCCGCGGCAGGAACCCGCCGGGTTCGGGCCAGCCGGTGCCCGGGACGAAGCCGCAGTCGATCGAGTCGATGTCGAAGGACATGTAGACCATGTCTGCGCCGTCCCAGGCCATCTCCAGCGCCATTTCGGCGGTTTTGTCGATGCCCAACTCTTCCATGTCCGACATGGTGATGATGTTAGTGTTCCGCTCTCGCGCGACCTTCACGCCTTCGCGGGGAACCTGCCAGCCGCCGATCCCGACCTGTACCAGGTTCTTGGCGGGCACGTTCGGCAGGTTGGTCGAATGGAACCAGGGCGTGGTATGCATCCGCTCGTCCAGGTCCTTTTCCTGAATGTCCGCGTGGCGGTCAAAGTGAACGATGCCGATGGTCTTGGATGTGCATTCGGCAATCCCGCGCACGCAGGGGAAGCCGATGGAATGGTCGCCCCCAATGATGACCGGCATCGAGCCGGACGAGAACACATGGCTGACTGCGCGAGAGATCTGATCGAAGGTCTTCTCGATATTGCCGGGGATCGTGAAGATATCGCCCGCATCGCAGAGGCTCATCTGTTCCCTGAGATCGACGGCGGTCTCGTAATTGTAGGGATTATACAGCGTGGAAATACGGCGCAGCGCCTGCGGCCCGAACCGGGTTCCGGGGCGGTACGTCGTGCCGCCATCGAAGGGCGCGCCAAGCACGGTTGCATCGTAGAGCCCGACTTCCTGCACGTCTTCGGTGTATGGCGCATTCAGGAAGGTGTTGATCCCGGCGTAGTGCGGAAGCTCGCCCCGGGCGAAGGTCGGGATGGTCCGATCCTCGATGCTGTCCGCGGCCGTCAGGCCCATGCGGAGCGCCCAGGCCTGTTCCTTCTTCCACTCGGATTCCGGCAGGTCAGCCTCGGCCCGGGCGGCTTTCCAGCCCTGGAGCTTTGACAGGTCCGGGTGGTGGTACCGACGATCCCGGTGCCGACCGTCGGCAGGGTGGTGGGATCGGGATCGGTCGGTGGTGGGGAACGGCATTGATGTCTCCGGTGCGTTTTTTGTTCTGCCAATGCTTCTTGTGCATCGCCTTCAAGGTCTAGTCGTAGTGGAAGAGGTTGGTCTCATCCCTGATCGTCTGGTACGGAATGCCATTGTCCCGGGCATCGAAATCATAGGTGATCGTGGCTGGGACCATGTCGGGATCGGGCACGTCCCATGAGGGTTTGTCAAAGACAAGGACACGATCGCCCAGCTTGAAAGCTTCCTCAAGATCATGGGTCACCATGAACACGGTCATGCCGGTTTCGGTGCGCAGATCTTCCAGAAAGTCGTGCATCGACAGCTTGGTACCGGGGTCCAGGGCCCCGAAGGGCTCGTCAAGCAGCAACAGCTTGGGCTTGTCCTGCAGCGCCTGCGCAATCGCCAGACGCTGTTGCATCCCGCCGGAAAGCGCGGCCGGGTATGCCGTAGACATGTGCCCCAGACCGATCCGGTCGAGTACCTCCTGCGCGCGGTCCCGGGCCTCTTTCAACTGGGTTCCGAAGAATTTTCCCAGCCAGCTTTGGTTGAAGCTTTCCCCGGCCACGATGTTGTCCCGCACGGTCATGTGAGGGAACACCGAGTAGCGTTGAAAGACGATGCCGCGGTCGAGTCCCGGTTCCTTCGCAGGCTCCCCTCCCGCAAGCCGGATCGTCCCGCCGGTGGGTTGTTCCTGTGCCAGCAACAGCCGCAGGAAGGTGGATTTTCCACAGCCGGACGCGCCGACCACGGAAATGAAGGCCCCCTGATCCACATCGAGGTTCACATTGGAAATGATAGGACGATCGCCGTAGGACTTTGCGATATTGCGGACTTCGACGAAGCTCATAGCCCGTCCTTCCCGAACCAGGGGAAGGCTTTCTCGCCCAGTTTTTTCAGCCCGTAGTCGATGAGGAAGGCCAGGATCGTGATCCAGACGACGTAGGTCAGGATGATGTCCATGGCCAGATATCGGCGTACCAGGAAGATGCGGTAGCCCAGCCCGCCTTCCGCCGCGATGGCTTCCGAGGCGATCAGGAACAGCCATGACGGACCAAGCGAGAGCCGGATCGATTGAAGCAGCCTTGGCAGCAGTTGGGGCAGGGCCACGCGCAGAGCGATGACAAAGGACGTTGCGCCCAGGGTCTGGGCCTTGACCATCATCTCTGTTGGGATCTCGAGCACCCTTTGGCCCAGATCGCGGATCAGGAAGGGTGTGATGCCGATGGCGATCAGGGCGACCTTTGATTGTTCACCCAGTCCGAACACGATGAACAGTATGGGCAGGATTGCCAGTGGTGGCACCATTGAGATGACATTCACAAAACCGGCGAAAATCGCCCGTGCATATGGGAACAGGCCGATCAGCATCCCGAAGACCATACCGATCAGAGCCGCGATCCCGACGCCCAGGGCAAGCCGCTGCAGGCTGATGGCAGTGTCGCGCCAGAATAGGATTTTTTCAGATCGTTTGTCCGGCGTTGTGACCAGGCGTGTCGCGGTGTCGACAATGCTCGACGGCGCTGGCAGGAGTTTGTCCTGCGGATTATCAGCAAGGCGGATGTCAGAGGCGATCGTGTACGCCGCCAATACCGCCAGAAAAGGCACCACCAGAAGGGCCAGCGACAGAACGCGGCCGGGTTTTCGATTGATCAGTCGCATGACAGCCTGCGGGTTAGGGTGCGGTTGCCCGCACCCTACGCAGCTTACAGTGCGCCGTCAGCCGCCATCTGCATGAAGCTTGCATCGTAGCGCAGCTTCACGTTGGCGGCGTCGCCGCTGGTCGATCCGTCCGGGTAGGCAACGCCGACGAATTCGGCGCTTGGTGCCCCTTCACCAAGGATGCCCTTGTCGAAGAGAAACTCGGCGACGTTCACCATCGTTGTCGGCAGTTCCGGGCTATTCACGAACGTAACCGCATCAGCCGGCTTCCAGAACATCTGGGTCGAGGCCAGCTGCGCCTTGGATCCTGCGAGATCGGTGCCGGAGGCTTCGGCCATGGCGGTCAGCGCGCCTTCATCGCCCGCTTCCATCAGGCCCATCACCTCGTACCATGCGCCGACCAGCGCTTTGCCGAAATACGGATTGTCGGCCAGGGTTTCAGTGTTGACGACCATCATGTCGATGATCTCGCCGGGGATGTCCGAGCTGTCGAAGACCTTTGTCGCGCCCGGCTGCTCCATAATGGTCGACACCAGCGGGTTCCAGGTCACGACGGCTTCCACGTCATTCGTGCCGTACGCCGCGATCATGTCTGCATCTGAGGTGTTGATCACCTTGGCCAGATCCGATTCCTTCAATGAAACCGAGTCCAGTGCGCGGGCCAGCAGGTAGTGGCTGACGGACAATTCCACCAGGTTGACCGGCTTCCCTTTCAGATCCGCCAGTCCTCCGCCGCCTTTGAGGATCACCGCATCATTTCCGTTGGAGAAGTCGCCGACGATCAGCGCCGTCGTGTCGACACCCCCGCCAGACGGGATCGACAACGTGTCCATATTGGTGGCGGACACCCCGTCAAACTGCCCGGCCGTGTAGAGGTTGATCGATTCGACATAGTCATTGATCTGCACGATCTCGACGTCGATGCCGTATTTCGATGCCCACTTGTCCATGATGCCGGACGTCTCGAGATAGCCCCAGGGCATCCAGCCGACATAGATCGACCACGCGACCTTGAATTCGGTTTTTGTTTCCGCCAACGCCGCCGGCGCGCCGAAGGCGACGCTTGTGGCCAGCGCGGCGGCCAGAATGGATTTCAGCTTCATGATGCTCTCCCGTTCGCGTTCCGCTGAGCGCCATACGGGTCGGCCGCGCGCGGAACAGAGGAATAAGCGGCAAACGCGGCGCAGGTTTCCTCCCGGGATTTTGTCCCGCCGTGTACCACACCGGAATTTGCCGGAGCGGCGCTGTCTCTCGGACCAGCCCCTCGCGCTGGAGAGCGGAACCCTAGGCAGCCTGCGCACGCATAAAGGGCGTCAGCCGCGCCTGAGGTCAAGGGGCGGAGAGCCACGATGCGGTGAATTTTTGGCATTTGGTTGAAAAGTGGGCAGCCGGCCCACAACGGCTTCGCGTCTGTACGAATATTGTGCAACGCGCGCCTTTGGAGGCGCAGAAACTGGTCTTCGTCATCGGGATTTGGTGCGGTCGAGAAGACTCGAACTTCCACGGGTTTTACCCCACAGCGACCTCAACGCTGCGCGTCTACCAATTCCGCCACGACCGCACCGTGGTAGCGGCGCGGGGATTAGCAAACCGCCGGGCACTTGTGAACCCCCGTCTTGTGTCGGTGGTCAGCCCCGCTTAGGCAGGCGCAATGGTGGAATGGATCACAAGTGATGCCCCGGTCGGCTACGCTGAGGCGGTGCAGTTCATGGAGGACCGGGTAGAGGACATTCTGGCCGGCAAGGCGCCGGAATGCATCTGGCTGCTGGAGCACCCGGCGCTTTACACAGCGGGAACGAGCGCGCGACCGTCAGATCTGCTGAAAACAGATCTGCCGGTCCATCAGACGCGTCGCGGCGGTCAGTTCACATACCACGGCCCCGGTCAGCGCGTGGTCTATATCATGCTGGACCTGAACCGACGTGGCCGCGATGTCCGCAAGCTGGTGGATGCGCTGGAGGATTGGATCATCGCGACGCTTCAGAGCTTTCAGGTCGCAGCAGAGCGGCGTGACGGCAGGGTTGGCGTTTGGGTGACGCGCCCCGAGAAGCCGCCGATGGCAGACGGCACCGTTGCAGAGGACAAAATCGCTGCCATGGGCATCCGGTTGCGTCGGTGGGTGTCGTACCACGGTGTCTCGATCAATGTGGAGCCGGACCTGAGCCATTACAGCGGCATCGTCCCCTGCGGCATTGCGGAGCACGGCGTCACCAGCCTGGTGGACCTGGGATTGCCGGTCTCAATGGAGGATCTGGACATCGCGCTGATGAATTCGTTCGCCGACGTCTTCGGCGACGCTTGAGTCGCAAAGGATACCGTTTCGGCGGCGGGAAGTCGGGGACACCTTCCGCGTGATGGTGTCTGGTGGTGCGTAATACACCCAGCAGCGACATTGGGATTAGGTCACCGTTTTCATCAGGCGCAAAGGCGACCAAAAGCATTGGTTTTTTTGCAGCGGAATGGGCCGTGCAGCATGTCATGCGAACAACCCTGCAATATCGGCCAATCAGCCTGGATTTCGGCGTTTTAAGCAGTTCTTTATCGTTGATTTGGAAGGATAATTCCTGTTTTTGGAAATGCCCGTCCTGCGGCAAGTATGCCAGTTGCGGCGTGCGTTTTCGCGCGTTAGGACTCGTTTGATGGAGGGGACTCATGCTTGCCCCGCAGAGAGCAACATCGAGCGCATAACGGGAGCAATTCCATGGCTGATGCAGCGGCCCACGCCCACGATCACAAGGTGAGTTTCTTTACTCGCTGGTTCTGCTCAACGAACCACAAGGATATCGGAACACTCTATCTCATCACGTCGGCGTTGATGGGTTTCATCGCTGTGGCCTTCTCGGTCTACATGCGTCTGGAGCTGATGGAGCCCGGCGTCCAGTACATGGTGAACGAGGACGGGTCGCCGAACGGTCACCTTTGGAACATCATGATCACGGGACACGGGATCCTCATGATGTTCTTCGTGATCATTCCGGCGATGTTCGGCGGGTTCGGCAACTACTTCATGCCGCTTCAGATCGGCGCGCCCGACATGGCTTTTCCGCGGATGAATAACCTGAGCTACTGGCTGTATGTGTCGGGGTGCACCATGGCCGTCCTGTCGGTCGTGGTCCCCGGTGGTAACGGACAGATGGGGTCGGGGGTCGGTTGGGTCCTCTACGCGCCGCTGTCTACGTCAGAGCAGGGCATCGCCACAGACTTTGCGATCTTTGCGCTTCACCTCTCTGGCGCGTCGTCGATCCTGGGCGCCGTCAACATGATCACGACCTTCCTGAACATGCGCGCACCCGGAATGCGGTTGATGAAGGTTCCGCTGTTCCCGTGGTCAATCTTCGCAACGGCGTGGATGATCCTGCTGTCGCTGCCGGTCCTTGCGGGCGCGATCACGATGCTTTTGACCGACCGGAATTTCGACACGACCTTCTTCCAGCCGGAAGGCGGTGGTGACCCGCTTCTCTACCAGCACATTTTCTGGTTCTTCGGTCACCCTGAAGTTTACATGATCATCGTGCCGGCCTTCGGTGTCGTCAGCCACGTGATTTCGACATTCTCTCGCAAGCCGGTGTTCGGATATGCGGCCATGGTCGCGGCCATGCTGGTGATCTCGGCGCTGGGTTTCGTCGTCTGGGCGCACCACATGTACACGGTGGGCATGTCGACGAATTCGCAGGCCTACTTCATGCTGGCAACCCTGACGATCGCCGTTCCGACCGGCATCAAGATCTTCAGTTGGATCGCCACGATGTGGGGGGGATCAATCGAATTCCGGACGCCAATGCTGTTCTGCCTGGGCTTCATCTTCCTGTTCACCTTCGGCGGCGTCACCGGGATTGTTCTTTCGCAGGCTGGCGTCGATCGGGCCTACCACGACACCTACTACGTGGTTGCGCACTTCCACTATGTGATGTCGCTGGGTGCCGTCTTCGGGATTTTCGCCGGGATCTACTATTGGGTCGGGAAGATGTCCGGCCGGCAGTACCCGGAGTTTCTGGGCAAGCTTCACTTCTGGATCTTCTTCATCGGCGCAAACATCACCTTTTTCCCGCAGCACTTTGTGGGACGTCAGGGGATGCCGCGTCGGTATATCGACTATCCGGAGGCGTTCGCCTTCTACAACTACATCTCGTCAATCGGGGCGTTCATCTCTTTCGCGAGCTTTCTGCTGTTCTTCTACATCATGTATGTCACCCTGACGCGCGGTGCGAAGATAGAGAATCCGAATTACTGGGACGACCAGTATCCGGCACTGGAGTGGACGCTGCCAAATCCGCCGCCGGAACACACATTCGAGATTCTGCCGACACCGGCTGAATGGGACAAGCAGCAGCCGCATCACTGATGTTCCCGGGCTCTGCAACAAACCAAGCGGCCGGGGGGGAACCCCTGGCCGCTTCTGTTTCCGGCCCGCTGTGGCGTGACCGCAAGGACCGTCCCGTTTACCGGGTCGAGCTGTGGCCAAACCAGTCACTGACGCCGACGGGGCTTCGGGTCGTTCTGGGTGTTACGGCGGCGATGCTGTGCGTCCCGTTGATTTCAGTTCTGGGCACCGCCGTCTTCTGGGGCTTGCTGCCGTTCATGGTGGCGGCATTCTGGGCGCTCTGGTATGCGATCCGCCGCAATGGCCGGAACCTTTCGCTGTCCGAGACACTTTCTGTCTGGTCCGATGAGATCCGGGTGGAGCGGCGAGAGCCCAATGGTCATCTTCTGCGCTGGATGGCAGAACCGCTCCGCACCAGGGTCCGTGTCCACAAGGATGCAAAGATCGAAGACTACCTGACCCTTACGGGCGGTGGGCGCGAGATAGAGGTGGGCGCTTTTCTTGCGCCCGAGGAACGTGTCGCTCTTGCCGAGGAGATTGAGGCGGCGTTGACCCGGGCGATCCGCAGGCGCTGAGGCTTCACTCAGTAGTCCGTATAGGACTTTTCCTCGACGATGCGTGATCCCAGCAGGGTGTTGATCTCTTTCTTGAGAGCGGCGCGCACGTCATTCGTCTTGTAGACGCTGCGTGCAAGCTCGACAAACCGAGGTCCGAAATCTCCGTCGCGCTCGCAATCACGGATGTCATCTTCGATGACCCACAGCGCCTCATTCACCTCCCGCAGACGACGGCTGATGGCTGTCAGTTCTTGCGAGACCGGCACGGCGTCGTCGCGCGTCGCCTGTAAAGCTGCGAGTTCGATGCGAACATTTTTTAGCTTTTGCGGATCAGAGATCCGGTCATTCTTGATTTCCAGGATGGTAATCTTGTCGATCAACTCGCCTGGCGCTGCTTCTATCAACACCGTGCCGGTCATGCGGCATTCTCGACACGGCTGCGTAGTTCGCCTTCGACCTGCTTGAACACGTCGTCCCAATCGCCGGTTTTTGTTTGCCGAAAGAGGCGCATCGACGGATACCACGGCGTTGTGTCGCCATCGCCGTAAAGCCAGAAGCCTTCCCACGTGATCATGTTCCAAATGGGTTTGCCGAGCGATGCTGCAACGTGCACGACTGCCGTATCCGTGGTAATCAATAGGTCCATTTCGTCGATCAGGGCGGCCGTGTCCGCGAAATCGCGATCTGCGCCGCAGGCATCGACGATCATCCCTGCCATGCCTCCGGAAATGAAATCCGCGTGGGCATCCCCTTTGTAGAGAGAAAAGAGCTGGACGCCGGGGATCAAAGCCAGATCGGTGAAACTTTCCGGGCCGGTCGAACGCCTGTGGTTTGCGCGATAGGTCAGACTGCCGGTCCAGACAATGCCGACCTTGAACGCCGATTTGTGCGGCGTGACGATACGCTTCGCTCTTTCGCGGCTCTCTGGCGGAATACCCAGTTTGGGGAGTGGCGGCGGCCCGTCCTTTGGCATGCCGCAAAAGTGCGGCAGGCTCATGTTTGGGGTGTAGTAGTCGAAACTCGCTGACTTGCTGGCGCCGGACAACATGACGTCCAATCCTTCCAGCCGCGCGAAAAGGCGCTGAAGGGGCGGCTTAACCACCATTGAAACGTGCGCGCCCATGGCCTTGAGTTGCGGCAGGAACCGCGCCATCAGAATTGCGTCGCCAAACCCTTGTTCCGGAAGGATCAGCAGTCGTTTTCCATCGAGAGGTTCACCGGTCCAGCGGGGCCACGGCGAGTCCTTTGGCAAAGCAACCTCATCGCCGGAATAGCGGGCTTCGAAATCCCGGAAACCTTCCGCGTAGTTGCCCAGCATCAAATGCGCCAGCGAGCGCTGGAGTTGGCCTTCTTCGCTGGGTCCAAGGCGCGCCTCTGCTGCGTCGACAAGGTCAACAACATCCTGATTGCGCCAACACCCACGGTAGGCGATTGCCAGATCGCGGATGCGCCCCCAGTCGTCCGGCGTTGCTTTGAGCAGATCTTCGCGAATCTCAGCGGCTTCCTCGGCCTGCCCGATATCCGCGAGGACATTGGCGAGATTGGACAGTGCGTTGACCAGTTTGGGGCTGAGCTGCAGTGCCTTCCGGTGATAGGCGATCGCTACATCGAATTTCTTCTGGGCGCGCAACAGGGCCCCGAAGTTTGTCCATGCGGTCGGCAGATCGGGTTTGTTGGCAAGAACCAGTCGATAAAGCTTCGCAGCAGCATCGTAGTCCCCGGCCTTGTGCTTTTCGACGGCCTGTTGAAAGGCCTGCTGCACGGTCATGGTCTGCGGTGTCTGCGCAGTCTGGTTCATTCTGTTCCGGCCTTCGTGCTGTTCTGCACCTGCACCCGCCGCCGGGCACTAGTGACTGCTTTCTGTCGGGCCGCTTATCCGAAGACAATGAAAAATTTCATGCGATTTGGGCCGTCGCAATAGGAATTGCGCCGTTCAGGCAGTATCAGCGCGGGATAACCCGCAGGACGAGAACATGACCGAACAGACGCAAGAACAAGTTCGCGGCGATCGTCTCGGCGACGACTACGTTTTGGATCCTGAAATTGTCGCGGCGGTCGTGGAATCTTCACAGGTCGCAGACCGCGTTGCGGTTCTGTCGCTGATTGAAGACCTGCACGTCGCCGATATTGCAGACCTGTTGGAGCAGATCGACAGCGACGATCGCCGGGCGTTCATCGACCTTGTCTGGACGGATATCGACGCCGAGGTCCTTCCAGAGCTGGAGGAAGGGGTCCGCGACGACGTGCTGCGCCTGCTGCAGCCTGCCCAGGTTGCCGAAGCTGCCCGGTCTCTTGAGACAGATGATGTGGTGTACCTTGTCGAAGACCTGGACGAGGCTGACCAGCGCGAGGTTCTGGACGCCCTTGAGCCAGCAGAGCGCCGGGTCATCGAGGAGTCGCTGACATACCCGGAGGATTCTGCGGGACGCCTGATGCAGCGCGAACTGGTCAAGGCACCGCCATTCTGGACGGTCGGCCAGATGATTGACTACATGCGGGCGAGTGCCGATCTGCCCCAGACGTTCTATGACGTTATCATTGTGGACGCGTCGGCCAAACCCGTCGGTACGGTTCCGCTGTCCAGCATTATGGGCGCGCGGCGCCCCGTGGTGCTTGAGAGTCTGATGGAGGACGAATTTCGCACCATTGGCGTGACGGAGCCCCAGGCCGATGTCGCCTACGCGTTCAACCAGTACCATCTGGTCTCTGCACCGGTCACTGATGCCGACGGTCGACTGATCGGTGTGATCACGATCGATGATGCCATGGAGGTGCTTGAAGAGGAAGCCGACGAGGACATCAAACGCCTCGCAGGTGTCGGCAAAGAAGAACTGTCGGATCAGGTTTGGGCGATCACGCGCCGCCGATTCCCCTGGCTTGCAGTCAATCTGGTCACCTCGATCCTCGCATCTTTGGTGATCGGGCTCTTTGATGACGAAATCCGCCAACTCGTCGCCCTGGCAGTTCTTATGCCCATCGTCGCGTCCATGGGGGGCAACGGCGGGACGCAAAGCCTGACCGTGGCTGTCAGAGCGATTGCCACGCGCGACCTGACGCCCACCAATGCATGGCGTGTTGTGGTTCGGGAGACTTTGGTCGGGCTTGGCAATGGACTGGTTTTTGCCCTGGTCATGGGCGTTATTGCATGGCTCTGGTTTGAAGAACCGATGCTGGGCGTCGTGATCGGCATGGCCATGGTCATCAACATGTTGGCGGCAGGTCTTGCGGGTATCCTGATACCAATCGGACTGGACCGGGTGGGGGCGGATCCGGCCCTTGCGTCCGGGGCCTTCGTGACGACGGTGACCGATGTTGTCGGTTTTTTCGCCTTCCTGGGGCTTGCGGCAGCGATACTGCTGTAGTTGCGGCGCTTGGGCCAACGCGCGGAATGCAAGGTGCTTCCTCAAGATTCGATCTTCAGGCCAACTGTTCACTTGATTTCTGCCGACGAAGCGCCTTTTGTCCGCCCTCAGCAACAGGCGAGGCACAGATGCACGGACTTCCAGAGTCGATCGATGCAACCCAGCAGCTGTTGAACGAGACAGGGTATGTTTGCGGCCGTTCGCTGGCGACGGTTGTTTTTCTTTCTCTCAAACTCGGGCGCCCGCTGTTTCTGGAGGGGGAGGCCGGTGTCGGCAAAACCGAAATCGCCAAGTCCCTGGCCCAGGCACTTGGCCGGCGATTGATCCGGCTGCAATGCTACGAGGGACTGGACGCGGCGTCTGCTGTCTATGAGTGGAACTATCCCGCGCAGATGATCGAGATCCGGCTGGCGGAAGCGTCCGGCGAGGCGAACCGTGAAGCTTTGGCATCGGATCTTTTTTCTGAGCGATTTCTCACGCGTCGGCCGCTGCTCGAGGCAATGGAGCCCCAGGAAGAAGGGCCGCCTGTCCTGTTGATCGATGAACTCGACCGCACAGATGAGCCTTTTGAGGCTTTTCTGCTGGAGGCTTTAAGCGATTTTCAGGTCACCATACCGGAAATGGGGACGATCAAGGCGCCTGAGCCGCCGATCGTGATTGTGACATCGAACCGGACGCGGGAGGTGCATGACGCCCTGAAGCGGCGCTGTCTCTATCACTGGGTCGATTATCCGGATGCGCAGCGTGAGCTGGAAATTCTGTCTGCGCGCGCGCCAGAGGTGGAAAAGAGACTGTCGGGCGAAGTCGTCGCTTTCGTACAGCGCCTGCGCGATGAGGATCTGTTCAAGAAGCCCGGTGTTGCCGAGACGATCGATTGGGCGAAATCCCTTGTTCAGTTGGATGCTCTGGAGCTTGATCCGCAAGTGATTACAGACACTTTGGGGGCGCTTCTGAAGTATCAGGATGACATTGCCAGATTTGAGGGCTCAAAAGCGAAGGCCCTGTTGGATGAGGTGCGCACAAAAATGGCTGGCGCTGCGTGACGACGCCGTCCGATGTACCTGACCCGCACGGAAAACTCGCTCAGAACATCGTGCATTTTGCGCGCGCGCTTCGCGCCGCCGGGTTGCCGGTCGGAACCGGCCGCGCGATGGAGGCTGTGCGGGCCGTAGCCGCGTCAGGCTTCATGGTCCGCGAGGATTTTTACTACACGCTCGCGGCCTGTTTCACGTCGCGGCCGGAACACCGGGCCGTCTTCGACCAGTGCTTCCAGATGTTCTGGAAAGACCCGCAGATCATGGAACGTCTGATGGGCATGATGCTGCCAGAGGTTCGGGTCGCGCCGGAAAAACGTGAGCGGTCCGCGGCCGAACAGCGTGCCGCGGAGGGTCTTCAGGGTGGTCGAGATAACCGAAGCGACACATCTGAACAGCCGCGCGAAGAGATTGAGATCGACGCCCGCCTCACGTTTTCGACGGACGAAAAACTGCGGGCGCGTGATTTCGAACAGATGAGCACGGCGGAGGTCGCAGAGGCCAAACGGGCGATCGCGAGGCTTGCCTTGCCGGTCAAACCCATCACGTCGCGCAGGACCGAAGCGACGCATCTGGGCGCACTGCCTGACTGGCGCCGCACGATGCGGGCGAGCCAACGAAACGGCGGCCTGCCCGTGATTGCACGTCGAAGGCGGAAGGAGCGTTGGCCAGCGCTGGTCGCGCTGTGTGACATCTCTGGCTCGATGGCATCGTATTCCCGGATGCTGCTGCACTTTCTTCATGCAGCATCAAATGCCAAAGGCGCCGGGTGGTCCAAGGTGCACACGTTCACCTTCGGGACAAGGCTGACGAACATCACCCACCATCTGCGCCAGAAAGATGTCGACGATGCCCTGTCACGCGCCGGACATGAGGCGCGGGACTGGGAGGGAGGTACCCGTATCGGTGAGTGCCTGCAGGTGTTCAACAAGACCTGGTCCAGGCGTGTCCTTGGGCAGGGGGCGGTGGTTCTGCTGATTACAGATGGACTGGACCGCGACGATCCCGGCCGGCTTGGAAAGGAAGCTGAACGTCTGCAACTGAGCTGCCGTCGGTTGATCTGGATGAACCCATTGCTTCGCTGGGACGGCTTCGAGGCCAAGGCCCAGGGCATTCGCGCGCTTCTGCCCCATGTGGATACGTTTATCTCGGCCCACAATATCGAAAGCCTTGAAGGCTTGGCCGAGGTTCTGAATTCGGCCGGAGCATCCGGGGAAAAGAGCCGTCTCGAGACCGCAGTCAAGTCAGCTTAGGCGCCGAATGTAACAAACGTCACATCGTCATGTGTGGTGATTCGCACATCATTAACCTGTTGGCGCGCGTTGGCTGACAGGTGAGTGGCTTTCAAGACAGAGTACTTCGTGGCGTGGCGGGCGTAGAGTTTGTTGAGTAGATGTGGTCTGAGCGTTGCGGGGCGGCGTCGTTATTTGGCCGGTGGACTTATCCAGTCCACCGGCCTTCTCGTTTCCGCCGACGCTTTCACGGACCCGGGAATTGCGCTACCTAGTGATCGAACAGGTTAGAGGTCTCGATGGATCTTTCATTCGATCAAATTCCTGAAACAGCTTTGTCTTGGCATCAGGCTGGAAAAGGCGCCGCGCTGGCGACAGTTATCGAGACTTGGGGCTCTGCGCCGCGCCCGGTCGGGGCACAGCTGGCTGTTTCTGGCGATGCTGAATTGGTGGGCTCGGTGTCCGGCGGCTGTGTCGAAGCAGCAGTCGTTGCAGAAGCCCTGGATGCTTTGGAGACAGGTACGAGCCAGATCCTGACATTCGGTGTCTCGGATGAAGATGCGTTCGCTGTCGGTCTGACCTGCGGCGGAACGATCAGGGTGATGGTGGAGCCGGTGGGCGGTGAAAACGGTCTTGCCCCGGTGCTTTTGTCAGATGTCTGTGCGGCTCGTGCCGAACGGTCCGCGATAGCGGTTCTCACCGACACCTCGACGTGGGTGCGCAAACGTCTCGACTTTTCCGACGCTCCCTCTGTTTTCGGCGATGGCCGTTCAGGTTTTCTGAGCGATGATCAGGTCTTTACATGGTTGAGTAATCCGCCGCTCAGGTTGGCAATTGTCGGCGGGGCACATATCGCCCAGCCACTTGTGCAAATGGCGAAGATGACCGGATACGATGTCACGGTGATTGATCCGCGCGATGCGTTCGCTTCGGAAACGCGCTTTCCTGATGTTCCGCTTTTAAATCTCTGGCCTGATCAGGCCCTCGAAGAGCACGGATTGGATCATCGCACCGCTTTGGTGACATTGACGCATGATCCCAAGCTGGACGACCCTGCGATCAGGGCGGCGCTGCGATCCGATGTTTTTTACATAGGATGCCTTGGGTCCACGAGGACCCACGCGAAGCGTGTTGCACGGCTTTCGGACGATGGATTTTCAGAGGCAGAGATCGCACGGCTTGATGCACCGGTGGGTTTGAATATTGGTGCGAAATCCCCCGCGGAGATCGCTGTGTCGATCATGGCAGAGTTGACGGAGCGCCTGCGCCGCCCGACCTCGAGGCCGGGGGCATGTCTGCGGAATGATGCTGCGTGAAGTTCGGTGCGGTTCCGCTGGAAGATGCGGCAGGCTCGATCCTCGCCCACTCTCAAAAGCTGGGCGATCGTCGTCTTAAGAAGGGAACGATCCTCACGCAGCAAGACATCGATGCGCTCCGTTTCGCTGGCATCACTGAGATCACTGTAGCGTCGCCCGGGGCAGGGGACATTCTCGAGGACGAGGCCGCAGGCCTGGTTTCGTGTGCGCTGCTGCCTGACCCGGCGCGCCAAGGGATCTGGTGTTCGGCACCCTTTACCGGACGGGCAAACGTCTATGCCGAAACGTCCGGAATCCTCCGCGTCAACTCAGAACTTGTAAGACAAATAAACGGCATCGACGAATCCGTAACCTTGGCAACACTTCCAGACTTCACGCGGGTCACACGGCGTCAGATGATCGGGACGGTGAAAATCATTCCCTATGGCGCACCGATGCACGCGATCGCGTCGGCTGAAAGCGTGCTCAAAGGAAAGACTGCACTGCATGTGGAAGGCTTGCGATTGAGCACCGCGCAGCTGATCCTTACGCAAACGCCGGGCATGAAAGACAGTGTCGTCAAAAAGGGTGCAACCGCGGTACAGTCCCGACTGGCCGCATTGGGGGTCGAACTGGTGTCGGAAATCGTTGTGCCGCACACGTCTGACGCACTGTCATCTGCTTTGACAGATCATTCTGCGGAAATGGTCCTGATCCTCACTGGTTCGGCAACGTCTGATCGAGGTGACGTGGG
>JBCCMP010000012.1:0-26567 GCA_039026295.1 Pseudomonadota bacterium
CCCGATTGCACTTCGATCAGTCGAAGTTCGACCTTTCCGGGGTTTTCCAGTCGGTGAACTGCCCCCAATGGGATGTAGACAGACTGGTTCTCTGTCAGCAGTTTCACGTCCTCATCGACTGTCACGCGCGCTGACCCTGCGACAACCACCCAATGCTCCGACCGGTGCACATGGCTTTGGAGGGACAACTGCCCCCCCGGCTTGACCATGATCTGCTTCACCTGAAACCGCTCGCCCAGTGCCAGCGTCTCATACCACCCCCATGGCCGGTAACAGCGCGGAAACTCGGTCGCCTGCGCGGCACCGCGTGACTTCAGCGCCGCAACTGCAAGACGCACGTCCTGTGTCCGGTCCATATCGGCCACCAGCACAGCGTCTCGTGTGGCAATCGCAGCAATGTTCTTCAGACCGATCCCGACAACCTCGACATCCGGATGATCCGAACGAAGAAGGGATCTGTCGCAGTCAATGGCGGTTGTGTTTTTCCCCGCGGCAACGCCGTCGCCACCACGCGCGCTCTCTTGCCAGACCGTTGACCAAGACCCCAGGTCATTCCAGCCGCAATCGACCGGCACCACTGTGCCCTGAACATGCTCCATGACCGCATAGTCGATCGAAACATCCGGGCTCGCTCCATAAGCCGTGCCATCAAGACGGAAAAAGAACAGGTCTTCCCGACCGTCCTCAACCGCTACAGCGCATGACCGGGCAACTTCAGGTGCATGCGTGTTGAAGGCTTCCAAGATCGCGCGAACACCGAAGACGAACATCCCGGAATTCCAGAGGAACCGCCCAGAGGACAGCATCTCTTTCGCCGAAGTGGCATCCGGTTTTTCAACGAACCGAACAAAAGGTTGGGCACCGGTCTGTCCGGCTGCGTTCAGTTCGATATACCCATAACCGGTCTCAGGCCGATCAGGCTTGATGCCGAACGTCACCAGCTGACCCTGCCGCGCCGCCTCGACCGCCGCAGACGTGGCGGTCGCAAAGGCGTCGACGTTTGCAATCAGGTGATCAGATGGCAGGACCAGCATCACGCCGTCCGGGTCCGATGCGGCGATCATGTGCGCCGCCGCGCAGACAGCGGGGGCGGTGTTACGCCCCTCCGGCTCGATCATTATGCGCGAGGCACCTGCACCGACCTCATCCATCTGCTCTGCTACGATGAAACGAAAGTCTTCGTTGGTCAGAAGAAACGGGTCCGCATAGCCATGCCCGGCCAATCGCTCGATCGTGCGCTGAAACAACGAGCCGCCTTCAAAGAGCGGGCAGAACTGCTTTGGATAGGACTGGCGCGATACCGGCCAAAGCCGTGTGCCCGATCCACCGCACATGACTACGGGATAAACGCCGCCATTCATATTCGGCTGTTGTCCTTTGTGTTCAGCAGCAGGTCAGAAGTGCAAATGTGGGATTTCAAGCGCTCAACCACCGCCATGGATGGCGGAAAACCGGCACCATGATCCTGCGCTGGAATAGTGTAGTTGCGTATTGTCACTGCTGCATTATCTCGCTCATCCATCATACACGGGCGACCGCAATGTCTGCGATCCCAACCGTAACCTCGTGTGCATGTGCTGATCACCGAACGGGAAGCGGTACAATAATTGTTTGCGCAATAAAGCGTCGCTGTTGCCGCGCCACTGCACCAAGGCACGGCACCCGTCAGACTCCAAAACCTGGTATGTGTCCAATCTGCGGCTATCGCGCTGCATGATGGCGGATAGATACGCGCCTGCATGGAGTCTCCGGTCTGTCTCTATCCGACGATATCGCGTGAACGCGGCGTACAAGCAAGTGGCGACATGTCGCCTAAAAGGTGTGATGAAACCGTTTCGATAGCCGAGAGTTAATATGCACCGAATTCTCTGCCTCTTCGCGATCCTCACCGGCATCTCAATGACCAATGTCGCGGCAGATCCAATTTCAGATTCGGCTTACCTTGCCCAATCCAGTTGGCCCATGGCGCACCGAACGCAGGGCCAGACCGCGAGCACACCGATCCCGGCCCCACTCGGCAGCCGGAACATAGTGACGTTGCACCTGCTGGAGGACAGCGTCGGGGAACATGTTGGCACATCGCCCTGGCATGTCATTTCGGGCAACAGCTATCCGGGCGAACCGGAGAAGCGGACGGTCTGGGGAGCGTCGCTGAAATACGCTTACAAGTTCGCAATGACCCAGGACGATCTGCGCTTTGCAGGCAGTTTCAAACTGACACGGCTCGGCTCGATTTCATGGAACCTGATCGCTTTGTCTTCCCAGATCGGCTCGCGCATCCTGGTTCCCCAGCCGCGCGGCCTGCGGCAGGGCAACGGACCCTGCCGGGGCGATGAACCAGCGTTGATCGAACTCAGGGACGGACCAACCGCGACCTCAGCTATCAAATGTACCCGAAAGTTCGAGTTGTCGGATGACGTTGTCCGCGCCGAATGCCCTGTTCCCCGAACGGGTTGGCGACAGGGCTATTCGGCGACCCGGACCGGTGTCACCTACAGCGGCGAGATCGTAACCAACGCAACCTACGTCCGCCGTGGATCATTCGGTGCCAGAAAACGCAGCTACACCGTTCTGATCGATAACGACCTCACGCGCATCGTTGCCTGCGCCGAAATAGGCGAGGGCACCTCCACCAACAACGTTCCGGTCATGCCGACGGCACAGGGCGGCAGCGCCCTTTTCATCGCAACCGAAACCGAACTTGTCCGCATGAACTGGCAGCCCGTCACCGGTAATCTGACCGTTGGCTGGCGCCTCGCCCTTCCCTTCCGCGGCCGGACAGGGACGACACCGACGCTGGTTGATGCGGGCGGGCGGCGCAGCGTTGTGGTGATTGACGCCATGTGTGCCGTCACAAATCCCTTCACCGGCAACATCGACTGCGCCGACGAGGCGACAGGTCCATCCCGGCTGATCGCCGTGGATACGGAAACCGCCACCATCCAGCGCCTGGACCTTCCCCCTGGCATCCGCACAGTCGAAAATTCTCCCGCAGCCGCTGATGGCCTCGTCGTCGTCGCCAACTACGGCGGGTACCGTGCCAATCCGGATGCGAAAGGTGTCGTTGCGGCGCGCTGGAGCGCCGCGGCCGCAAAGTGGGAGATTGCGTGGACCAATTCCGGTGTGCAGATGAACGGTGTGCCGACCATCTCCACCGGATCCAACGCCGTCTATTCGTCGGGCCTCGCAGCATCGGGCCAGATCCAGATGACCGGCCTTGGCCTGACCGGCCCAACCGCCGGGAAGGTCGTTATGCGTGCATCAATCGGTGATCCGGAAGACTGGCTGGATGCCGGCGTGAACACTGTAGTTGCCCGTGACGGCACCCTTATCTACGGCGCAGACGCTGGCATCGTACATCTGCGCCAACTGAAGTGAGCGCATCATCTGTCTTTTCGGAAAAGATCACGCCGCCGACCAGGTGCAGGGAGCGAGGGTGGGGTGGATGTTGCACCTGGCCAGCGGCGATCTGCTGCTTGCAAGAAAGTTAATACATCCTTAACGGGAATTTCGTCAACACTATTTCGCCATTTTCGCGAAAATAGTTAACGAGGACCCTGAAGCTGTCAGCAGTGAAGCGCCTAGGCACCGGTATGGTTTGAGATTCGCCCCATCCACCGCCATATCAGGTGCAACAACCCAAAGGGTCAGTAATGCTCGAAACGCCAGACACCACTCCCGCGCCCGGATCGCAGCCGTCAGCCGCGAATCGCCTGGGCAGCGAAAAGCTTGAAGGCGGCAGGCAACTGGTCATGAAGACCGAATTTTCGCCCGCAGGGGATCAGCCAACGGCGATCGAGGAACTGACAGCCGGCGTGCGCGACGGAGAGCAAGACCAGGTCCTGCTGGGGGCAACCGGGACCGGCAAGACCTTTACCATGGCCAAGATCATCGAGGAAACCCAGCGTCCCGCCATCATCCTCGCGCCCAACAAAACGCTCGCCGCGCAGCTTTATGGAGAGTTCAAGAACTTCTTTCCGGACAACGCGGTGGAGTATTTCGTCAGCTACTACGACTACTACCAACCCGAAGCCTACGTCCCCCGGTCCGACACCTACATCGAGAAAGAAGCGCAGATTAACGAGCAGATCGACCGGATGCGCCACTCCGCCACGCGCGCACTGCTGGAACGCGACGATGTGGTGATCGTCGCATCGGTCTCCTGCATCTACGGCATCGGCGCGGTCGAGACCTACGGCGCGATGACCCAGGATCTGCGTGTCGAACACGCCTATGATCAGCAGGTCATCATGCGCGAGCTGATCACCCAGCAATACCGCCGCAATGATGCCGGCTTCTCCCGCGGCTGCTTCCGGGTTCGCGGCGACACGCTCGAGATCTGGCCGGCACACCTGGAAGACCGGGCGTGGAAGCTCAGCTTCTTCGGAGAGGAACTCGAACGCATCGACGAGTTCGACCCCCTGACCGGTGAAAAGACCGACAGACTGGACCGCATCCGGATCTATGCGAACTCCCACTACGTCACGCCCCGCCCAACGCTGAACCAGGCGATCAAGGGCATAAAGGCAGAGCTGAAAATCACGCTGGAGCGGCTGGTGGGCGAAGGCCGCCTCCTCGAAGCACAGCGCCTGGAACAGCGCACCAACTTCGACATCGAGATGATCGAGGCAACCGGCGCCTGTAACGGGATCGAGAACTATTCCCGCTACCTTACCGGCCGCGCCCCCGGCGAGCCGCCCCCGACCCTGTTCGAATACATCCCCGACAACGCCATCGTCTTTGCCGATGAATCGCACGTCTCCGTCCCCCAGATCGGGGCGATGTACAAAGGCGACTACCGGCGCAAGTTTACCCTGGCAGAACATGGCTTCCGCCTGCCCTCCTGCATGGACAACCGCCCGCTCAAATTCGAGGAATGGGACGCAATGCGCCCGCAGTCGGTCTTTGTGTCCGCCACGCCGGGCGGGTGGGAGATGGAGCGCACCGGCGGCATCTTCACCGAGCAGGTCATCCGGCCCACCGGCCTGATCGACCCGCCGGTCGAAATCCGGCCCATAGACTCACAGGTAGATGATCTGGTGGACGAAGTCCGGCAGGTCGCCGCGGCCGGCTACCGCTCGCTGGTGACTGTCCTGACAAAGCGCATGGCCGAGGATCTGACCGAGTATATGCACGAACAGGGCATCCGCGTGCGCTACATGCACTCGGACATCGACACGCTTGAGCGGATCGAGATCCTGCGCGACCTCCGTCTCGGGGCTTTCGACGTACTGGTCGGCATCAACCTGCTGCGGGAGGGCCTCGACATCCCCGAATGCGCGCTGGTAGCTATCCTTGACGCCGATAAGGAGGGGTTCCTGCGGTCAGAGACCTCGCTGATCCAGACAATCGGCCGGGCCGCACGAAACGCCGACGGCAAGGTGATCATGTATGCCGATGGCGTGACCGGCTCCATGGAACGCGCCATCAACGAAACCAGCCGCCGCCGCGCGAAGCAGGAATCCTATAACGAGGAGCACGGCATCACGCCCGAGACGGTGAAGAAAAATGTCTCCGATATTCTGGACGGCACCTACGAGGGCGACACCGACATGTCCCGCGTCACCGCCAAGGTCGACCGCGCCAGGGTGGGCGCGAACCTGCAGACCGTGCTGGAGGGCCTGCGCAAGGACATGATGAAAGCCGCGGAAAACCTCGAATTCGAAGAGGCGGCCCGCCTGCGCGACGAAATCAAACGGCTGGAGGCGGTGGACCTCGCCGTTGCCGACGATCCGCTTGCGCGCCAGTCGGCGGTCGAGGAAGCGGTCGGCTCGATGCCCCGGTCATCGTCAGGAAAGCCCGGGACACGGGCGACCAAGTACGCGAAGCGAAAGAAGGGTCGGAAGGGGCGTTGAGCTCCACATAGAACGTATATTTAGCCCATTTGGGGAATGTCAAAGTCATACGAAAATTAGATGCTCTCCTCTCGTGAATATCAATTTCACCGAGCACTATCGAGAGGAGACGAGCACGATGGTTGTTTTTAGTGGCCCGCCAAAGTCAGCGATACGCAATAGGGCAATTTCGTTGGAACTAAGACGCATTTTGGAGGCTGCCGCCAAAGCTGCAGATGTGGACAAAATCCACATCACATCCGGTCGGCAACCAGGCACACATGGGAAGTCGATAGGCTCAACGCGCCATAATGGAGGGCGCGCAGCTGATCTCCAGATCGTCGTAAAAGGAAAGACCCAGACTTTCACCGATTCAAAGCCGAGTAAGGCGATCGAGAAATTCATCGTTGCCGCAGCTTCAAACGGGGCGACAGGGATCGGCGCTGGCGTGACCTACATGGGCAACCGCACCGTTCACATTGGCTTTGGACGAACTTCTTCTGACACAACCAAGTTGGTTTGGGGCGAGAAGGGGAAGTCTGCAAATGCGCCACCTTGGTTAGTAAAAGCGGCAAAAAAGGGATGGAGTTCACCTGCTGAATTCTCCGATACGATTGAAAAAGCAGACGCCACTCAGGGTCTGAACACTGTCATCGCGAGGAGCGGACTGAATTTGCGTAAGGGACCAGATCTCAGCTTCGGCATTACGAGCGTTCTTGCGCCGGGCACTGTCGTTTCCGTTGTCGCCTTCGAGGGCGCCGATGATGCTTGGGCGCGCGTTGATCTTGAAGGAGACGGCTTCGTTGACGGCTTTCTCTTCGCGAGCTTCCTGGAGCCGGTGATCAGCTCACTAGAAAGCATCGAAGATGCAGACGAACCCGAATAGCGGCGATTGACAAGTTGATTAAAGGCAAGCCGAATTTTGCGAATTACCCTACCGTATTTCGCTGCCATTCACAGCCAAAATTCCATTGATGCGGCTAATTTCAAGTTGTGCCGCCGGGATTTTCAGCAGTGCCGCGGCGACTGTATGTTCAGCTTGCCCTTTCTTATCAAAATTGCTGCTCGATTATTCAGCCCAAGCAATCGCGAGGAGGTCAATCTTAAAATAAACAAGTCTGATGAAACCGCTTTGTATCACGCAACAGGACGTGGCCTCGGCACCCTTACCATCGCTTGAGTGTACGCATAGCAACGCTATCTTTTGCTCCATCTGATGCTGGGTCAATCGGGGTGCCCAAATGCATTTGTCGGACAGAATATTTCGCTTCACCAAGCGAGCAACCGTCACCCATCCGCCGATCGGTCGCCAAATCGGGGACGTCCATGCGATGGAAGCAGGATCGCAAGGCGCCACGCCAATCGTTCTGCTCCACGGCGCAAGCGGCAACATCCGGGACTGGTCGCTCTCGATCCTGCCGGATCTGGCAGCGCGCCACCACGTCATCGCGCTCGACCGGCCCGGGTTCGGTCATTCCAAATCCCCGCGTATAAACGCGCTCAGCCTCGCGCATCAGGTCAAAGCACTTCGCGCCGCTCTGCACCGGATGGGCCATCACAGATACATCCTCGTCGGGCACTCCTATGGCGGCTCCCTGGCAATGCGTTGGGCACTGGACCATCCCGATGAGGTGACCGGGCTCGCCCTCCTCTCAGCCCCGGTGAAAGACTGGGGCGGTGGCGGCATTGGTCTGCACTACCAAATCGGCGGACGTCCTGTGATCGGCCCGGCCCTTGCCTGGATGGCCCCGATCCTAGCCGGACCGCGCTGGGTCGAGGCAGCGATCAAGGAGGTGTTCCACCCCGATGCCGTCCCACCTAGCTACCCGACCGAGGGCGGCGTCGAACTCGCCCTGCGGCCACATACATTTCGGATCAACGCCGTGATGATGCTGCGGCTCTACCGCGATATCCTCGACCAGTGTGACCGCTACGGCGAGATCAATTGCCCCATCGAGGTCGTACACGGTGATGCCGATACCATCGTCCCGGCTTCGATCCACGCCATCCCGCTGGCAGATAAGATCGGCCATGCCAATCTGACCATCTTGCCCGGGATCGGGCATATGCCGCATCATGCTGCCCCAAAAGAGGTTGCCGCCCTGATCGACCGGCTGGCCGCCACTGTCGGGGAGCAAACAGATGCAGATCACATCCGCCGAGACGATCCAGCTGAAGATCCCGTTCTATGACCCGGGCACGGGCGGGGGCCTCTTCCCCGGCAGTTGGACTGCGCTCGACTTTGTGCTGCTCAAGCTGGAGACGGATACCGGCCTGACCGCCTGGGGCGAGGGGTTCAGCTATTTCTGCGCCGCCTCGGTCAAGACGATGCTGGATCACGCCATCCTGCCCAACCTGATCGGACGCGACGGATCGGATATCGCCGGAATCCTGGCCAGTCTATCTCACCAGTGCCACATCATCGGGCGCTACGGGGTCACGATGTTCGCCCTGTCGGCGGTCGACATCGCCCTGCATGACCTAAACGCGAAGGCTGCCGGTGTTTCTCTGGCCGAATACCTCGGCGGGGCAAAACGGACGGACCTGCCCGCCTATGCGTCGCTGATCCGCTATGGCGACAGCGACATGGCAGCCAAGGTCGCATCGGACGCCGCAGCCGAAGGTTTCGGCATGATCAAGCTGCACGAGATTGATCTCGATCATGTTGCAGCGGTACGCGGCGTTATCGGCGACCTGCCTCTGACCGACGACATCAACTGCAACTGGACCGCCCGGCAGACCCGCGACTGGGCCGGCCGCATGCGCGACATCGACCTCTTGTGGCTGGAGGAGCCAATATTCCCCCCTGAGGACTATGCCCAGATGGCCGCCCTCCGCCGGGACACCGGCATTCCGATCGCGGCAGGCGAAAACCTTTGCACCCGCTACCAGTTCGCCGAAATCATCCGGGCTGGCGGGGCCGACTATGTCCAGCCGTCCCTCACCAAGATCGGCGGGGTCGCAGAGACAATGGCCACGCACGCCCTTGCCCGCGAGGCCGGGATCAAGGTTGCTCACCACGCCCCCTATTTCGGGCCCGGCCTGCTGGCAACCATGCAGGTTCTGGCAGCAGTCGAAGAAGAGGGCTGGCTTGAGTGGCTCTACGTCCAGCGCGAAGCGGATCTCTTTGCCGACATGCCTCTGCCCCGGAACGGACAGATCGCAATCCCGGACGGGCCGGGATTGGGCGCTGATCCAGACCCTGCTGTGATCGCAAAGTACCGCGTCGCCTGATGGGAGACCCACGAAACCCATTGATCCAATCCCCGATCTGCGATTGTTAGGGGCCAGGGTGCATCAGGCATCCCTGCCGGAGACCTCCTTGGACCTGCCCCTCGAAATGCCCTTGGATCTGATCGCGCTCCATGCGGCCGCCGTGATCGCCGCCTTCTTCCAGTCGGTCACCGGGATCGGGTTCGGAATGATTGCGGGTCCGGTGATCCTGATCGTCCTGAACGACCCGGCCGGTGTGATGATCAGCACCCTGATGAGCTGGCTGGTTGCCGTCGCTCTGTTCCCGATTCTTTGGCGCGGCGCGAACGGCGCGATGGTCCGGCGGCTGGCACTTGCCGCCTGCGCCGGAGTGATCCCGGGGGCGCTGCTGCTCGGGTATGCAGACATCTCAGTTCTCAAACTCTTTGCCGCTCTGGCGATCACAGGCCTTACGCTGATGATCCTGTTCGGCCTTCCCGGCGTGAATCGGCCCGGGCCCGGCAGAGACGCGATTTTCGGGGCGTTTGGCGGCTTCTTCGGCGGCGCGCTTGCGATGCCCGGTCCACCTGCAGCCCTCCGCGCCAGCGCGTTGGGCTGGGACAAACGCACGGTGCGGGCGACAATGGTCTGCTTTTTCGTCGCCGTATGGCCCATCGTCTTTGCGGCGCAGGCGATCAGCATCGGCCTTCCGCGCGATACTTTATGGAACGCTTTGTCGTTGGTCCCGGCAACGCTCGCGGGACTGGCGATTGGCAACTGGGCCGCTGCGCGGGTGTCGGAAGCCTTCTTTCGCCGCCTCGTCTTCGGGGTTCTCTTTGCCGCGGCGGCCGCGCTGATGCTAAGCGTGCTGCGAGACTGGATGGGAGCAGGCGCATGACGGCCCTCGGAAAACTCGACGACCTGCCGCAGGCGCGGCTGACCCACGGGCCGACGCCGATGGAGCCACTGGATCGACTGAGTGCAGAGAACACCGGCGGGCGGCTCTGGGCCAAACGCGATGACATGCAGGGGCTGGCCTTCGGCGGCAACAAGGTGCGCCAGTTGGCCTTCTATTTCGGCGCAGCACAGGCGGCCGGCGCCGACACCGTGCTGATCACGGGGGCAATTCAGTCCAATTATTGCCGCCTTACCGCGGCCTTTGCCGCCAAGCTGGGGATGGAGTGTCACCTGCAACTGGAAGAGCGGGTGCCGTCCAACGACCTGCTCTACCGCGAATCCGGCAATGTCCTTCTCGACCGCTTGATGGGTGCGACGCTGCACCACTATGCGGCGGTGGAGGACGAGGCCGGCGCCGATGCCAATCTGGAGCGCCTTGCCGAAGATCTGCGCAGCAAAGGCCGCAGGCCATACGTGATCCACCTTGCCCCCGGACACCCGCCGCTCGGGGCGCTGGGATATGTCGACGGCGCACGCGAAATGCTCGACCAGGCGGCCGAGATGGGCATCGCCTTCGATCAGGTCGTCTGCGCATCCGGCAGCGGCGCGACCCATGCCGGGTTGTTGTTCGGACTGCGCGCACTCGGGTTCAAGGGCCCGGTGACAGGGATCTGCGTCCGCCGCGCAGCGGCACTGCAAAAACCGCGGATCCTCGAGCGTTGCGCCGAGATCGCGGCGCTGCTTGGAACCGAGAACCCGGTTGCTGAGGAAGATGTGATAGTCAGCGACCGCTGGCTGAAACCCGGCTATGGTCGCCTGAACCTGCCGACCGAACGCGCCATTCGCATGGCCGCGCGGACCGAGGCTTTGATGGTCGATCCGGTCTATACAGGCAAGGCGCTGGCAGGGGCGCTGGCCGCGGCGGGCAACCGCAAACCGGACGAGAACGTGCTGTTTGTTCACACCGGCGGAACGCCAGGACTGTTCGGTTACGGCAACAGTCTGGAAGGCGTTCTTGCGCCGCTGCCCTGAAGCCGATCAGAAAACGCAGCCGTCCCGTCCCTGCGCACGGATCGTCTCCGCCCCATCCAGGATGCGCGCCGCGCGGCGGCGCACGCTGGAAGAGGGCCTCGACGCGCTCCGGCCTTTAGGATTGGGCAGAACAGCCGCCAGCCGCGCCGCCTGCGTCGGGGTCAGTGCAACTGCAGGCCGCCCGAACGCCGCTTGCGCCGCAGCCTCTGCCCCGAAGACGCCCTCGGCAAACTCGGACGTGTTCAGGTAAACCTCGACGATCCGGCGTTTGGGCCACAACAGTTCGATCAACACTGTGAACCCGGCCTCCAGCCCCTTTCGAACCCATGATCTTTTGTGCCAGAGGAAGACGTTCTTTGCGACCTGCTGGCTGATGGTCGAGGCACCGTAGACCCGTTTGCCAGCGCGGTTCGCCTCTATCGCACCTCTTATCGCGTCTATGTCAAAGCCGTAGTGGTCGCAGAAACGGGCATCCTCTGCCGCGATCACCGACCGGGCGAGGCGCGGAGAAATCTCCTCAAGATCCTGCCAGTCACGCTCGATCCCGCCCAGCCGCCAGGTTTCCGAGGCCATGTAGATTCCGCCGGGCGGATTCACGAACCGGTAGGCAAAGACCCAAAGACATACAATCACAAAGCTCCACAGCAGGATTTTCACCGGCCAACGCAGCACCCGCCAGACACGGCCTCGTTTCAGCTTTTTGCTTTTTTTGCCATTGGGCGAACCTTTGGGGCCGCCCTTTCGCGCAGGCTTTCGGGTCATGCCCCGACCATCCGCGCACGCGGCGAATTGGGGCGGTCCACAAACCGGTCTTTCAGCGAGATTTCGCCAGAGACCACATCAGCATAATCAAATCCGCTGCCGGGCTGCGGAGCCAGCAGATATCCCATGTGCCGCCGCATCGCCGCGAACACCGTCCGCCGGTCACCGGGAATGCGCGGCGCGCGCGCCAGCCGCGTGGAGATCACGCGGGGGCTCTCGGCGCCGTCTATTGTCCCGGCGAAAACCAACGGATCGATCAGGGGCAAACAGAAAGAGTCGCGGGGTGACGTCACGTCCAGCCAGAAAACCCGCCGGTCCGTTGCGACCCGGCGGACGGCCTCCGCTAACCTGTCTCGTCCGGCCCCCTTTTGCACCAGTACCGCACCGTGGACGGAGCCGAGCGTCAGCAGTGCGATCGGTCGGCCCTGCGGCCAGCGATCGAGCAACGCCTCAATCGCGAAGATCGCGGCGAGACCACCAAGTGAGTGGCCGACGAGCAGCGTTTCATCTTCCTCACCCGCCTGGATCATCTCGGACAAACCGGCAACCCGCTGGCGATAGGTCGCCCAATCCCCGCCCTGCCCGAGCGCCAGAACCCGCATGTATGCGAAAAGGTCGGCAACCAGATGCAGGTAGAACGCCGGATAGGCCACGATCATCAACGCCAGCGCCCAGATCAGCGCTGCGATCACGGTCATGGGCACGCTGGACAGACCGGCCATTCCGGCAATCGCCGTCATAACTCCGACACCCAGCCCCAGCGCAACCAGCGCAACGAACAACGGAGACAGGGCCAGCCCGAGGTTCCGCTTCCCCAACCGCCACATCCGGGCCAGCGCACCATCGCGGGCATACCCCCATAGCGCGCCATACCCACGCAGTGCACGACGCCAGAGCGGGGCATACTGAAAGTCCCGCACCAGATCCTCGTACCGGCAATAGTTGATCCGGGCGGTCACACCGTCCCGGCTGACCTGCCACCCATCGCCGCCGTCAGGCAGATCGGAAATGTCCGCAGAAAACCTCTCCGACGCCGCCTCAAAGATCCGCCGATACCGCGCCGTGGTGGCCGGATCGAACCCGTGAAAATACCAGACCTGCCGGGTTCGGATCAAAAGAGGGCCTCTTGGGGTAGGTTGTTCGATCGAGGCGATTTAAATGCCACGAAGTTTCACAAAGCCAGTGATTTTCAATGCAACAGGCTCAGTTCAACATTCGTACTCGATTTTGCGGCTGCATTCTTGAAGGGATAAACACTCACTCGATCCTAGCTATTGGACAAAAAGTCGGCGGCGCATGGATTAAAGCAGGCTTCTGTGAGTGTTAACTCTGACTTCGATGTCGTATATTCCAGTTTCGACTGGTTGGCTTGGCTCTCGTGAAACCGGCACGTTGGGGATTACAAACTCCCCATATATTTCATGCCAACCGGCAGATTTGTGTCCGACCCGATGATTTACATAAATTGGGCGCTCAGCAGCCTCAACTTCGCCAGAGGCTTTGATCCTGACATTCCCTTGCGAAACATTGATAGACCAAACGACTCGTTCGATCTTCATCGACGGATAGGTTCCGCAGAGAAAAACATCGACATCCACGGGAAAACTTATCGGTAAGCCTGATTGTGTTGGTTTCGACATCGAAGCTCTGTCTTTTCCAAACAAGCGCGAATCTGCTTCGCCGCCTTTTCGGACTCGAACCCGATAGTGCGAATCAGAGATCACAGTTCCCCGACCGACCGCTCTGAGGACGGTCAATCTTCTGTCGAACGTACAAGCATACTGTGGCGGATTTCGCTCCGCGTTTTCTGCCTCAGTTCTGTCAGCTGATTGTCCAAATGTGTACGTTGGCAAGCACACTGAAATGACGAATAAACAAAAGCGGAACACGATTGCCTCCAAAAAAAAGCATTGACGTCTTGTTACAGCATCGGATCGCGTTTCAGAACCTCATTTGTCATGACGCCAACCAAACGTCACGATTGAATAAATGTTGGCTTAGGTGTTCAATCCCCTGATCTTGTGGCGTGGATACCGCAGCTCCCACCTCTCTGATTATGCGTTGCATACTAAGAGCCTTCGCGGAATAGACTCCGAAGGCGCACATCTTCGGAAATTGTCCTAAGCTCCCCCTACCCACCCACCACGCCCAAACCGGAGACCCTCTTGGATCTTTTCGACATCATCGTGCTTGCCCTGATCCAGGGGATTACCGAGTTTCTGCCGATTTCGTCATCGGGGCATCTGGCACTGTGGCCGCTGCTGACCGGGCGGCCGGATCACGGGCCAGTGATGGATGTGGCGGTGCATCTGGGCACGCTCGTCGCCGTCTGCTGGTTCTTCCGGTCCGAGGTCGCGACATTGTTCCAGGGCTTTGGCCATGTCTGCACCGGGCGCTTTGCGACCGACCCGGCGCGGATGTTCTGGCTGCTGTCGCTGGCCACGGTCCCGGCCATTCTGTTCGGCCTGTTCCTGAAGCTCGGCGATCTGCAGGATGATCTTAGGGTGCTGCCCGTCATCGGCTGGGCTACGCTGATCGGCGGCATCCTTCTGTGGCTGTCCGACCGCGTGATGCCTCAGCGCGGCAATGCCGAAAGCTGGACAATCCGCGATGCGTTGATCATGGGTGTTGCGCAGGCCATCGCGCTGATCCCGGGCACCAGCCGGTCCGGCATCACCATGACCGCCGCCCGCTGGCTGGGCTTTGACCGCACACAAGCTGCAAGGCTGGCCCTGTTGATGGCCGTGCCGATCATTCTGGCGGCAGGCACGATGGAGACGCTGGGCGTCGTTCGCGACGGCAATCTTGTCCTCGGCCTCGACCTGATCCTGGGGGCGGCGCTGTCGTGCTTGGCGGCGCTCGCCGCCCTGGCCGTCATGATGCGCATGTTCGCGGCGGCCTGGTCGATGCTGCCCTTCGTGATCTATCGCCTGAGTCTTGGTATCATTCTCCTGACGATCCATTACGCAGGCGTATTCCCAAACGGCGGATAATGGCTCTCGCAGCGCGGCAAAGACAGTTTCAGACGGGATAGATCAGTGAGCAGCGATACGACCAGCGGCGGGCAATCTTCTGCAGAAGCAAAACGTAAAATCGATGTTCTTGGATATTCGATCTCTGTTTCAGGGGGCGCTATGGAAAACTGCAAAATGGCCTTTCTGAAAAAGGTGGGCGTCGCAAAGGCACAGCCTCTCGCCGAGGCTGTGGACGCCTATGTCCTTGCGGCGAACGGAGCAATGTCGTTTCTGTCGACATACAGAAACCACGTCGGATCCTCTGGATGGCCCCCGGCAAGTTTCGCGCCAGTCCAGGTGGTTCCCGACCACACAACGGTGCAAGAACTGCTGACGATGATCGAGACAGCCCTTACAGATTTGATGGGCGCTTTCGATGGAACCCCGCACAGTATCGAGGCCGATAACGCTTTCCAAAAGGTCAGCCGTGCACGCAGGTTGGCAGAGGCAACCATGCAGAAGGACGACCCGGCCTTGCTGACCACGGTCGTCGGCGCGGCGGGCATGTCAGCCTGACCAGCCAACCTCCGACCCTGCGACGGCGGCTTGCTCCAGCCACGCCTTAAGGTGATGCGCAAAAGACCGGAAGCAGGCGATCTCCCACGTTCCGGCATCAATCCGCCAGATCGCAACCGCCAGACCGCCCAGATGAGTGCGCCGCGCCGTGCCCGGCGGGAAGCCGTGGTCCGAGCAGTCGCAAGGCGCGCCCTTTGCCAGAACCTCACCGACCAGATCACCGGTCAAGCGAAAGGCTATGCGGGCGTCCGAGACATCCAGCGCCATGGCATGCTGGCCTGCCAGCTGCTCGGTCAGCGCCGTCACCGTGGCTGGGGCGTCCTTCACCAACAACAGCAGCTCGTCCGGCGACATCCAGATCGCGCGGGATGACCCGGCAGCGGTGGTCTGCAACGTGCCCGGCACCGTCAAGCCGTCCACGACCGACAGGTCCACGGCGCTCAGATCGCCGCGGAACGTCACCTGTCCTTGCGGGGTTGCTTCCGCGATCCCGATGATCAGTTCCGGGGCAGCATCCATGGCTCCTGTTTCTGCTGCGGCATCAGACATTCTGCTTCTCCCCCTTGGGGTCGTAGAAGACCGGATCGACGATCTGCGCGCGGATCACCTCGTCGCCGTTCGGGAAGTCCAACCACTCGCCCTTGCGGCTGAGACCGTCCTCGACCAGCCCCATTGCGATGGAGTGGCCCAGAGTCGGCGAGAAATAGGTCGACGTGACATGCCCGATGGTCTGCATCTGGACCTGCTCGCGCAGCCGCTTCACCGCGTGGGCGCCGTCCGGCAGCACGGTTGCCGGATCTTCCGTCATCAGGCCGACCAACTGCTTGCGCCCGCGCCGCGTCAGATCAGTCCGCTGCTGCGCGCGCTTGCCCAGGAAGTCTGTCTTTTTCTTCGACACCGCCCACCCTAGATCCAGGTCCTGCGGGATCACCGTTCCATCGGTCTCGTCCCCGATCATGATAAAGCCCTTCTCGGCCCGCATGATATGCAGGGCCTCGGTTCCGTAAGGCATGATCCCGTGCGCCTCGCCTGCCTTGGCCAGTGCCTCCCACAGCTTCAGGCCGTGGCGGGCCGGGGTCGCGATTTCGTAGGACAACTCGCCCGAAAAGCTGATCCGGAAGATCCGCGCGGGCACACCGGCCAGCGTCCCGTCGACATAGTCCATGAACTTGACGCTGCCCTTGTCCAGATCGACATCCGTGCCTGCATCCTCCAGCACCTTGCGGGCATTCGGTCCGGCCACGGCGATCTGCGCCCACTGGTCGGTCACGTTGGCCGCCCAGACCTTCATGTCCCACCATTCGGTCTGCAGCCATTCCTCCATGTGCGCATGGACGCGGTCCGACCCGCCGGATGTGGTGTGGCAGAGGAACTCATCTTCTCCCGTGCGCACCACGACCCCGTCATCGAAAAGAAAACCGTTCTCGGTGCACATCAGGCCGTACCGGCATCGGCCGACCTTCAGGTTCGACATCATGTTCGTGTAGATCAGGTCCAGGAACTTGCCCGCATCCGGCCCCTTGACGACGATCTTGCCCAGGGTCGAGGCATCCAGCATCCCGACATTCTGCCGGGCGTTCAGAACCTCCCGCGTGACGGCGGCGTGACGGTCTTCATAGCTGCGGCGATAACAGAACGGGCGATACCAGTCGCCCACCGGTTCCCAGTCTGCACCGTTGGCATCGCTCCAGCCGTGCATCGGCGTCTGGCGCACCGCCTTGAACAGCGGCCCCTTGGCGGAACCGGCAATCGCCCCCATCGAAATCGGCGTGTAGGGCGGGCGGAACGTGGTGGTGCCGACCTCGGGGATCTCGGCCCCAAGTTCTTCGGCCAGCAACGCGAGACCGTTGATGTTCGAGGTTTTGCCCTGATCGGTTGCCATGCCCAGCGTGGTGTAGCGCTTGGTGTGCTCGACGCTTTCATACCCCTCCCGCGCGGCGAGGCGCACGTCGGCGGCCGTCACGTCGTTCTGGAAGTCGACGAAGTGCTTGGTGCCGTGGGCGTACTTGCCCGTCGACGGGGTGAACCAGTGCGGCTCCAGCGGCGCTTCCTCGGGGGCCTCGACCGGTGTATCACCCATGATGTCGCTCAGTCGCAGGTCCCCATTGGCCGCGCCAACCGTCCGCGCCATAGCGCCGCCATCTGCGCCCAGCGGCGGGCGGTCCGGGTCAGGCCGGAAATAGGCCCCGTCTTCCTGCCATGTCAGCTTGCCGCCGCAATGGGACCAGAGGTGCACCACAGGGCTCCACCCGCCCGAGACGGCGACCAGATCACAGAACATGTGCTCGCCACGAGTTGAGATACCATCGCCGCTCAGTTTGCCGATCTCGACCTCGTCGACCTTCAGGCCGCCCTTGACGCGCACGATACCGTGGCCGGGGCGCACCTGAATGCCGCGGGCACGCACCGCGTCAGGCAGCGCACCGTTCGCCTCCGCCCGGACATCCAGCACCGCCTCGACCTTGCCGCCGGCATCGGCCATCGCCAGCGCGGTGCGGTAAGCATCGTCATTGTTTGCGCAAACCACGACCCGCTTGCCCGGCATAACGCCCCAAAGCCCGATATAGTCGCGCACGGCCGAGGCGAGCATGACCCCCGGCATGTCGTTTCCGGCAAAGGTCAGCGGCCGCTCGATCGCGCCGGTCGCGATCACGATGTCCTTGGCGCGCACCCGCCACAGCCGGTGGCGCGGTGCGCCGGGCTGGCCCGGACGGTGGTCCGATACGCGCTCGTAGACCATCGCATAGCCGTGGTCATAAAGGCCCGAGGCCATCGCCCGCGTGCGGACGGTCAGGTTCGGCATGGCCGCGAAATCGGCCATCTGGGCCGTCACCCAGTCGGCTGCCGCCATCCCGTCGATCTTGCCGCCGTCCACCATCGACCGCCCGCCCAGATGTGCGGTCTGCTCAACAAGCAGCACCTGCTTCCCCGCATCGGCAGCCTGCCGTGCCGCCTTCAGCCCGGCAACGCCGCCGCCGACGACCAGCAGGTCCACATGCGCATGGAAATGCTCATAGGTGTCCGGGTCCGGCTCCGTCGGGGCTTGCCCCAGACCGGCCGCCTTGCGGATGATGGGTTCATAGAGATGCTTCCACGCGACGCGCGGGAAGAGGAAAGTCTTGTAATAGAACCCCGCCGAAAAGACCGGCAGCTTGTCAGCCACCCAGGCATTCAGCGCGCCGATGTCCCGCTCCAGCGACGGCCAATGGTTCTGGCTGGTGGTCACCATCCCGGCGTGAAGCTCGGTCGTCGTGGCCCGCTGGTTCGGCTCGAACCGACCGCCCTCGCCTATCCCCAGCAGGGCATTCGGCTCCTCCGCACCGCTCGCCAAAATCCCGCGCGGTCGGTGGTATTTGAAGCTGCGCCCGACAAGCGTCTGATCGTTTGCCAAAAGGGCCGAAGCAACCGTGTCGCCCTCGAACCCGTCAAAGCTCTTGCCGTTGAAGGTAAACTGGATCGGCTGCTCGCGGTCGATCAGCAGACCGCCAGAGGAAAGACGATGGCTCATGCCCAGCCCTCCCAGTTCGGACGCCGTGCGTTGATGATGTTGATGATGTTCTCCGGCGGTCGAAGCGTCTGCGCCGAGTAGGTGCCGAACACCTCTAGCGTCAACGTGCAGCGGGCAACGTGAAACCACTTGCCGCAGCCATAGGTGTGACGCCACCGCTCGAAATGCACGCCCTTCGGGTTCTTGCGGGTGAAGAGATAATCGCGGAACGCGTCGTCATCGGACCCCGGACCATAGCGCGTCAGATGCGCCTCGCCGCCCGGCGTCAGCTCGGTCTCTTCGCACAGTACCTCGCAATAGGGGCAGAACAGTTGGAGCATCTCACCTCACTCCGGCAATTCGGCATGTTCCAGGAACACCTGCATCACGCCCATCATCTGGTGGTGTAGACGGGTGGCGGCATCCACCTGCGCCTCGGTCAATTCGATGTAGCCGTCGGCGTCGCGCCGCTCGATCGGCCAGCCCAGGATCCGGTGCACGTCAAGCTGGTAGTAGGACATTGCCCCATAGGGCCGCTTTGGGTCGATCGCGGGGGCGGGAATGCCGCCAAGGTCCAGCAGGTCGGCAACCTCATGCCTGTTCGGCCACTCCCACAGCATCTCGCGGATCAGCTTCAGGTGATCGCCGGTTACGGTGACCCCGCCGGCCGAAGTCAGACCAAGAGAAGCAGCATCGGCACCTGCCCAGGCGAATTTCTGCCGGATCGCATCGGCGGTCAGATTGGACAGCGGGTAATCCCCTGGCACCAGCACAGCACGCGCCGCAAAATCGTTCAGATGGTGCACCAGCGTGACCATGGCTTCGGCTTCAGCAATGGTCCGGGGCATATCCGCCCCGGCGTCACGTCCAAACGGCGTGCGTGGATCCAGGCGCGGGGCGCCGACCTCGGTCCGGGGCCAACTGATCACGGCCCGGCGTATCAACGCCAGCGCCTCTGGCGTTACCTCTACCTGACGCGACCGGGAGCTTTCCGCGGTATCGTAAAGCGCCTCGACGGGTGGCCTTTGCAGATAGCGCTCGACGCTCTCCGATGCGGCAGACATCGATGCAGGTCCCAACCCGAACACAACAACACCTGCCAGCGCCGCTGCGCCGGAGATGTGCGCCCGGTACGTATCTGATTTCAGGCAGGACAGAGCGGTCATGCAGAGTACCCGCGCATTCCCGGTCTCGCCCCATCTGCGCCATACTCTTTCTCAATTTGAGATTTATACAGCCTATCGACCGTCAGGAGACCCCGATGATAAAAGCGGAAAAAAGCCAAACCGCCCAGGCTCTGCGAAGAAACGCCCAACCGGGACAGGGCCAGCCGAACCCGGCCCAGAAAGACCTTAACGACCGCCTGGAACGCGCCATCGAACGCTTCAGGAACATGCGCGAGGAACAACGGTTTCTGGCGGGTCGCAGGGTTTAGGCTCGGCAGCAGAATGCCGATCTTAGCCGGGCTGGATTGAATTCCTGGCCTTGGCTTGGCCTCTGCACACAAATTCCTGCCGCATTGAACCGACCCCCTTACGACCCCATCTACCGAGTTATGGGAATTGGAGACTGGATCACCGTTGCCGTCGCGACCCTGTTCGTCGCCTTTCTGATCTACTGGCGCGTGAAAGTCGTCCGCGCCCGCAAGGCCGGGCCACCGCCTCAGCATTCCAACGCAAAGGATCATTTCGCCTATGACCATGCACAGCGCATCCAGAATGGCGGTCTGGAAGGCGAAGGGTTGCGAGGAGGCGACCGTTAGCGTCATCAATGTGCCACCGCCGCAGCGACGCTCTCGTCGATCATCCGGCCTTCGGCAAACCGGTCCAGGCTGAACGGGTCGGCAACCTTGTCGCCGCCATTGGCGACCAGGCCCGCCGTGGCCCAGCCCGATCCCGGGATGGCCTTGAAGCCACCGGTGCCCCAGCCGCAGTTGATGAAGACGCCGCCCACCGGCGTTTTCGAGATGATGGGGGAGCGGTCCCCGGTCATGTCGACGATCCCGCCCCACTGGCGCAGCATCTTCAGGCGCGAGATCATCGGGAAGGTCTCGCACAGCGCGGCGACCGTCTCTTCGATATGCTGAAAGCTGCCGCGCTGAGTATAGTTGTTGTACCCGTCCGCGCCGCCGCCGATCACCATCTCGCCCTTGTCAGACTGGCTCATGTAACCGTGCACGGTGTTGGCCATGACAACGATGTCCATGCAGGGCTTGATCGGCTCCGAAACCAGCGCCTGAAGGGCAACCGATTCCACCGGAAGCCGGAACCCGGCCATGTCAGCCAGAACGCCGGAATGCCCCGCGACCACGATGCAGAGCTTGTCACAGGCGATCTCGCCCTTGGTGGTCTGCACCCCGGTGACTTTGCCGTGGTAGGTTTCGACGCCGGTCACCTCGCACTGCTGGATGATATCGACGCCCAGATCCGAGGCCGCACGGGCATAACCCCAGGCCACCGCATCATGCCGCGCCGTGCCGCCGCGCGGCTGCCAAAGCCCGCCCAGAACCGGAAAGCGCGGGCCGTCCGTCTCGATGATCGGGCAGATCTGCTTGACCTCGAACGGGTCGATGAACCGCGTATCGATCCGCGCCGCCGCGTTGGCATGGGCCGTCCGCATCAGGGCGCGCTTCTCGTGTTCCGTCTGCGCCAGCATCAGAACGCCGCGCGGGCTGAACATGATGTTGAAGTTCAACTGCTGGCTCAGGTCTTCATAGAGAGAACGAGAAAGCTCGTAGACACCTGCCGACGCAGGCTGCAGATAGTTGGACCGGATGATCGTGGTGTTCCGCCCAGTGTTACCGCCGCCCAGCCAGCCTTTTTCCAGCACCGCGACATTGCGTATGCCGTGGTTCTTGGCGAGGTAGTACGCGGTGGCCAGCCCGTGGCCGCCAGCGCCGACGATGATCACCTCGTAGCGTTGCCGGGGCACGGGGGAACGCCAGGCGCGTTCCCACCCCTTGTGATAGCTGAGCGCGCGGCGCGCGATGGCAAAGGCGGAATAGCGTTGCATGGACTCGGCCTTGTCCTTGGACTCACCTGGGGACGTTTGCGCGGACCCTAGCGCAGCGCTGCCGCACTGCAAAACCGAAAGCGGCCTTGCGCCGCCTTGTCGCGACAGGATTGCGCCCGGCGGCAGGGCAGACTAGGTCACGCAGCAAGCCTGCATTGCCGAACAGCCACCGCGCCCGACAGCCCAAGCGTGCACGAATATCGCACGCCGCAGCCGACCAGCCACGGAGCCAGAGAGCCGAGGAGCCGCATGCCAGCATTCCTGATCATCGCAGCCGGGATTGCGCTGATCGTCGGCGTGGTGATCGCATGGCCGCTGATCAGCCGGCGCGGCTCGGCCGTGGTGGGGGCCGAGGCGGACCAGCAGATCTTCCGCGACCAACTGGCCGAGGTCGACCGCGATCTGGCCAAGGGCACGATTTCCGAGGCCGAGGCGGAAGGCGCCCGCATCGAGGTGTCACGCCGCCTCCTCGCCGCGGCTGCCAGGGCCGAGACCGCAGATGGGCTGGGCACCGCCCCGGCCTCTGCCTCGCGCCTAGCGGCGGCGGTGGCCGTGCTGCTGGTGCCCGCAATCGCCGCCGCAATCTATGCCAACATCGGCGCCCCCGGCATACCCGACCAGCCTTTGGCCGCGCGGCAGACACAGGGCGACCCGAACCAGCCGACCCAGGCCGAAGCCGAAGCCGTGGCGACAGAGGCCCGCGCCGGGCAGCCGCCACCGCAGCTTGACCCCGAATTCGCCGAGATGCTCGCCCGGCTGGAACAGGTCGTTGCCCAGCGCCCGGATGATATCGAGGGGCAGCGGCTGCTCGCCCGCACGCTCGCCAACGCCGGTCGCTGGGTCGATGCACGCAAGGCCTATGACCGGCTGATGGACCTTAAAGGCGATACCGCCACGGTCGAGGAGCACGCCGGTCACGCCGAGGCAATGGTGTTTGCGGCAGGCGGCTATGTCTCACCCCGGGCAAGCACCGCGCTCTTGGAAGCACTCCGCCTCGATCCTGCGCACCAGATGGGACGGTACTATGCAGGCTTCGCCCTGCGACAGGCGGGACGCGCCGACGCCGCGATCAACATGTGGCAGACCCTGCTTGAAGAAGATCAGGCAGCAACCCAGCCCCGCGGTGCCGCGTGGCAGAGCGCTCTGACCAACCTGATCGCCGAAACGCGCACCGCCGCGCTTTCCCCCGGCCCGACGCAGGAAGACGTCGAAGCGGCGGCTGAACTGACCGCCGAAGAGCGCGCCGAGCAGATCAATGCCATGGTCGCGGGGCTGGAAGAACGGCTGACATCCATCGGCGGCGTGGCCGAGGAATGGGTGCGCCTGATCCGGGCCTACATGGCCTTGCAAAGGACAGAGGATGCCGTTCGAATCTACACCCTGTCGCAAGAGGCCCTGTCACCGGAGAACGGGTCAGGATTTGTGCGCGAGCAGGCCTTGCTGATGGGGGTTCCGATCGAATGAACGTGCTTGACGATGTGACTGCCCTGCCCCGGACCGGGGCGCTGGTCGGGCTGGACCCCGGCACGAAAACGATCGGCGTCGCGGTATCGGACGGTCTGCGCATCACGGCGTCGGCTCTGCAGACCATCCGCCGCCGCAAGTTCGGCCAGGATGCAGAGGCGTTGCGCGGCATGCTCACGGGCCGCGACATCGCCGGGGTCGTCGTCGGCCTGCCGCTGAACATGGACGGGTCGGAAGGCCCACGTGCACAGTCCTCCCGCGCCTTTGCCCGCAACGTCGCGAATGCCCTGAACCTGCCCGTCGCACTCTGGGACGAGCGCCTGACCACCGCCGCAGCCGAGCGGGTGCTGCTGGAGGCGGATGCGTCCCGAAAACGTCGCAAAGAGGTGATCGACAGTCTGGCCGCGCAACTAATCCTGCAGGGCGCGCTCGACCGTCTGGCTACGGCCGCCCACGCGGCACGCGACGTGGCTGAAAATCTCTCAGGAGACCTCGAATGACCGACGATGTCTGGCGACGGCAGGAAATAGAAAGCCCGTGCGTCAAGCTGTGCATGCTGTCGCCGCAGTCGGGGATCTGCGTCGGCTGTTTCCGGACGGGCGAGGAGATCGGCCGTTGGTCGACCTACAGCCCCGAGCAGCGACAGGACATCATGGCGGCACTGCCAGAGCGCGAAGGCTTGCTTGCAAAGCGCAGCGGCGGTCGCAATGCGCGTCTGAAACGGCAAAGATCTGCCCGCCGCAACCAAACTTAACCCTGCGATTAACCCTTGTTCACACGCATAGCGTGAGCCCACTGACCCTTACATTTACAAACAGTTAACGATTTGTGAGAATGCTCCAACCGAGAGGATTGGGGGTAACCCTTACATGGCTTGGCTCGGTGGTAATGCCTCGGCGGTGATACAAGGACTTGGCGTGCGCGCTCGTAACTTCTTCTGGCCGGTTGTTCTGATTGCCCTTTGGCTGCTGGCCTGGTTTCTGGTCGGCGCGCCGGATGGCGAACAATTGTGGGATGACCATGGTCAGGACCGCCTCGTCTACATGATGGTCTTCGCCGCCGGTATCACGATCGCCAGCGCAGGGCGGCTGCTGTTCGAAGGCGGCCCGCAAACCAGTCGCCATGCGGTAGTCTGGACCGCCGTCCTGATCTGCGTTGCGCTCGCTTACAGCAGCAAGGCTGAACTGGGCGAGCTCTACGACCGGTTCCGCGGCAACATCCACCCTTCGGTCGCGGTGACAACCGCGCGGGGCGAGGCAGAGCTGCAGCGCGCCTGGGACGGACACTACCGCGCGGAGTCCGAGATCAACGGTGTGCGCGTGATGATGCTGGTCGATACCGGTGCATCCATGGTGTTGCTGCCCCACGAAGAGATCGGGCGCCTCGGCATCGACCCGGCAACCTTGGATTACACTTTGCCGGTGACAACCGCGAATGGTAAATCCAGCGTGGCACCGATCCGCCTCTCGTCCATCAAAATCGGCCCGATCGCTGTCTTCGATGTAGAAGCCGCTGTCGCCCAGCCCGGCCGACTGAAAATGGGCCTCTTGGGAATGAGTTTTCTCGAACGGCTCGATGAGACCTCGTTCCGCAAGGACCGGCTGATCCTGCGCAACTGAGCGCCTCCTAGCCTAAATCAGATAACTTGACAGGAACCGCCAGCGCTCACGCCCGCCCTCCGCGTCTCAGGGCAGGCTCTCGATCAAAAGGGTGCGATGCTTCAGACGCCGCGACGGAGCGCCGAATTGAACCGGCAGAAACGCGAACCAGAAGAGAACTGACCGGCCGGACCAGGTCAGCACATCAATCATGAAGAACAGACGGTGCGGCCACGGCGAAGGTTCAATAAATCCAGCAACCGCACACAATTGTAAGATTGGTCTTCCGAGCAATTTTACGATCCCCGCCTCGCCGCGGTTCGATTGCCCCTCAATCGCGCTCCAGCCACCAATCAGGGCTCTGACCCGGAAACGGATCCGGCCTGAAATAGGCAATCGATCGCGGCGACCCATCCTCGCCTGCCGTCCACGGGGCCACCCCGTGCAGGGCAAGGCGGTGGACGATGTACGCCTCTCCGGGCTGTGCGGACACTTCGACCCGCGTGCAGGTCTCAAAGCAGTGGCGGCGCGCCTCGACATAAACCTCGGTCACATCCTCCCCCGCCCAGTCCCCTGGCGCAATCCCTGCAAGACGATCCTGAAAGACCCCGCGCATCACCTCGTGAGAGCCTTCCCAGACAACCAGAGGCGCCGCCCCAGCCGGCACGTCGCTCAGCGGGAGCCCCAGCACGAAGCCGTGCTGCTCCCCCAACGACCGTCGCCGCGAAGGTTTCTCGCGCAGCAGCCCGTCGACATGCGCGGCATCCCGGTTTTTCCGATAGCGGAAGTTTGCCTCGGTCTCCTCCTCGGACGGTTGCGGGTAGCCGGGAAAGCAGACCGAAATCTGCGCCCGGTCCCAGACGAAACCGTCGAGGCCGAGCACATCGCGCACGAAGACAAGCGGGCTCCCGGCCAGTGGCGGCACGCCAGCGTCCATTATGCCGCCGTCCGCATCGTTGGCCAACGCATTGACCCCGGCGAACCATGTCCCGCCACAGCGCAACCACGCTTTGCGCTGCTCAGGATCGGCAAGCGCAGCCGCGGCCACCGGCCGAACCGCATCGACCCACCGGGCGATGTCCGGGTCAAGCGGGAAACGAACCCACCCCTTGGCGAAGAAATCCGCCGCCAGGCTCATTAGGCCGCCCGCGCTGGGGCGACCTGGTCAAGCGCTGCCTCCACCACCTCCAGCCCTGCACCGGGCAGATGAGCGTGTTCCGACAAATATCGTCGCCACTTCCGCGCACCGGGACGCCCCGCAAACGCCCCCAGCATGTGGCGCGTGATCTGATGCAGACGTGTGCCAACTGCCAGCTCGCCCTCGATGTAGTCATACATGCTCATTACGGCAGCAACCGGATCAACATCCTGTTTGGCGACTCCGTAGATCTGCCGGTCTGCACCGGCGAGAATGCCCGCCGGGTCGTGATAGGCGGCCCGCCCGATCATCACCCCGTCAAAGTCGGAAAGGTGCGCTTCGGCCTCTGCCAATGTCTCGATCCCGCCGTTCAGCGAGAGGTGAAGGTCCGGGCGATCCTGCTTAACCTGCCGGACCAGATCGTAATCCAGCGGCGGTATGGTCCGGTTCTCCTTCGGGCTAAGACCCTGCAACCAGGCTTTCCGTGCGTGCACCGCAAACCGGCTGACACCCCGCGCAGCGACGGTGTCAATGAACTCCGGCAGCACCGCAGCGGGGTCCTGATCATCGACGCCAATCCGGCATTTCACCGTAATCTCCGGCCCGTCCCTTGCCGCATCG
>JBCCMP010000013.1:0-26222 GCA_039026295.1 Pseudomonadota bacterium
CCGGGGGCCGCTCTGCCGGTGGCCAGCGCGTGAGATTGCTCTGACAGACGGGTCCGGGCCGCCTGCCGTGATCGGGACTAGATCTAGGGGGCAAACGGCCCGGGAACAGGGCGCGCCGTTTTGTAGTGACTGCCCGGGTCGGCCTGCGCGCCATGCAAGCCCTGTGAAAGCGGGGCCTATGCGGGGCCCTATTCCTGACCGCCGTCGAAGATCAGCCGCTCGTCGACGGGCGCAACGCGCAGGATGTTCGTTGTACCGGGCCGGTTGAACGGAACCCCGGCGGTCACGATCACCTTGTCTTCGATCCCGGCAAAATCATCTGCCCGGCAGGCCCGCGCCGCCTGCACGACCGCCAGCTTGAACCGCTCTACCTCCGGCGTCTGGACACAGTGCAGACCCCAGGCCAGCGACAGCCGCCGGGCGGTTCCGGCCACCGGCGTCAGCGCGATGATCGGCACGGTCGGGCGTTCCCGGCTGGCCAGCAGGGCCGTCGTGCCGGAATGGGTGAAACAGCATATCGCCTTGACATCCGTTGCCTCTGCCACTTCGCGTGCGGCCGCCGTGATGGCGTCCGAGACCGAGGCCCGGCGCAGCGTCGGCCCGGCATCGATGGCGCGGCGGTAAAGCTCGTCCCCTTCAACATTGCGGGCGACATTGTCCATCATCTCGACCGCCTCCACCGGGTACTGACCGGCGGCGCTTTCGGCGGACAGCATCACGGCATCCGCCCCGTCATAGATCGCGGTGGCAACGTCGGATACCTCGGCCCGCGTCGGCTGCGGGCTTTCGATCATGCTCTCCAGCATCTGGGTCGCGACGATCACCGGCTTGCCTGCCCGGCGGCAGCCGCGGATCATGCGCTTCTGGATGGCGGGCAGCTCGAAGCTCTGCATCTCGACGCCCAGATCGCCGCGGGCGACCATGATGCCGTCGACGCTTTCAAGAATTTCGTCAAAGCGGGCGACAGCGGCGGGCTTTTCGACCTTCACCATCACGGCGACCCGGTGATCACCCAGCAGCGCCCGTGCCTCTGCCACGTCTTCGGGGCGTTGCACAAAGCTGAGCGCCAGCCAGTCGACGCCAAGACCCAGCGCAAATTGCAGATCCGCCCGGTCCTTTTCGGTCAGCGCCGCCAGCGGCAGCACGACATCGGGCAGGTTCACGCCCTTGTTGTTCGAAATGGTGCCGCCGACAAGAACCTCGCAATCGGCGCTTTCGGCGTCGCAGGCCAGCACCTTCAACCGGATCTTGCCGTCGTTCACCAACAGCGTCGCACCGGGCTCCAGCGCCGCGAAAATCTCCGGGTGCGGCAGGGTCACGCGCGTGCCGTCGCCCGGGGCATCGGTCAGATCGAACCGGAACGGCTGACCCTGTTCCAGATCCGCTGCGCCATCGGTGAACTGACCGACGCGCAGTTTCGGACCCTGAAGATCGACCAGGATGCCGATCGGGCGGCTCAGCTCGACCTCGATCTCGCGGATCAGGCGATGCCGCTCTGCCACATCGTCGTGCGAGCCGTGGCTCATGTTCAGCCGGAAGACATCGACCCCTGCGATGAAAAGCCTCTTCAGCATTTCCCGGGTCGAACTGGCAGGCCCGACTGTCGCGACAATCTTCGTATTGCGTTTGCGGCGCATGTGATCCCCTTGATATTTGCCGCGCATCATCGCGATGGAGCAGGCCGGTTTCAACCAAAGCATGGTTAACATTGTTGCGTCCTTGCGCCGGGCCGCCGCCGAATATAAGCCGCGGCGCATGAGCGATCAGACAGAGTTCTCTCCGGTCGAGACCATTGCCCCCGGCACCGCGCCCGGCGATATCGGCAATCTACTCCTGCTGTGCGATCACGCCTCGAACGCCGTTCCGCCGGATGTCGGCGATCTGGGCATCGCGCCCCAGGATATGGCCCGCCACATCGCCTGGGATGTGGGCGCGCGCGGCGTCACCCTTGGTCTGGCTGACAGGCTGGGTGCGGGCGCGGTGATGTCGTGCTTTTCCCGTCTGGTGATCGACCCAAACCGGGGCGAGCGGGATCCGACCCTTCTGATGAAGCTCTATGACGGCACGATCATCGAGGGGAACCGCCACGCGGGGCCCGAGGAAAAGGCGCGCCGGGTCGAGGCCTACTGGCGACCCTATCACACGGCCATCACCTCGGCCGTCGATGCGATCGAAGCCGAGAGCAGCCCCGCGATCATCTCGATCCATTCCTTCACGCCTTACCTGAAGGACGGGGTGCAGCGGCCTTGGCATATCGGCCTGCTGTGGGACAGGGATGACCGGATCAAGGTGCCGCTGTTCGATCTGCTGCAGGCCGAGCCGGATCTGGTGGTCGGCGACAACCAACCCTATTCGGGTCAGCTGGGCGGCGACAGCATGTGGACCCATGCCACATCTCGCGGCATCCCGCACGTGCTGATCGAGATTCGCAACGACCTGATCGAAACACCTGTCGGTCAGGCCGCGTGGGCCGACCGGCTGGCCCCGATGTTCCGCACCGTGCTGGCGGGTCTGGGGCTTGCAGGAAAGCCCTGACCGCCCATATCCATGCTCAGCTTAACCTGGAGGGAACCATGAGCGATCTGGACACCCAAGCCGTCGAAGCCGCCGTCTTTCGCCGCCTGCGCGAGCATCTTCTGGACCGCACGGACGTGCAGAACATCGATCTGATGAACCTGAGCGGCTTCTGCCGCAACTGCCTCAGCCGCTGGTATGCCGAAGCCGCCGCCGAACAGGGCGTCGATCTGAACAAGGACGAAGCGCGCGAGGTCTTCTACGGCATGCCCTTCGGCGACTGGCGCGACAAGTACCAGACCGAGGCGACCGAGGCCCAGAAGGCAGCCTTCGAGGACGCCGCACCCGATCATTGAGCGAACTCAAATCTGCCGGGGTGGGTTGCCGCCACGGTCTACCCGGTCTGAAGTCCGTCGTTGCGCAGACCGTATTCGTATGGGCAGAACTGCTCGTACTGCAGGATCACTGATCCCGCCTGCATCGTGACGATGCCCAGACCGGGCGCTTCGGCCGCAGGCTCAAAACTATCCCAATTCCATTCGGGTCGCGGAGGCGGTGCCTGAAAGAGGACCGAGCGCATTGTCGAGAACGGCAGACCGCGCACGGTCCCCGAGATCGGCCGGTGAACGTGTCCGATAAAAAGATACGTCACGCAATCGTATCCCGAAACCAGATCAAGAAACCGCGCGCCGTCCTCCATCATGTCGGCGTCCTGCATCGGCAGACCCAGTGGCAGCGGCGGATGATGCATGAACAGTATGACCGATCTGCCCCCGGCATTCTCCAGCTCATTCCGAAGCCAAGCGACACGCCCTTCGCAGAACTGCCCCGCGGCAACGCCGGGCTTCAACGTGTCGAGGCAGAGGATCAGATAATCATCGGCGGGGATGCTGTACTGGACAAAATCGGACATGCAACTGGCGGGCAACGGCAGCATTGCCCGAAATAGATCGCGATCATCGTGATTACCAACCATCGGCATCACGGGGACAGTCAGACGGTCAAGGTGGTCCCGCAGTGTCTGATAGTCTGTCTTGCTCGCCCGGTTCACCATGTCGCCGGAGATGACGCAGAATTCGGCGTCGCCGTGGTGACTGTTGACGTGATCGACCGCCAATGAAAGCCGTGCGCGTGGGTCATGTCCCAACACATCTCCATCGCCGCTGAAGTGCGGATCTGACATCCATACAAGTTTCAACAGACTTGCCTCCTCGCATCTGGTGGCCGGGACCATCAGGCAGCCGTGCCTCGCTTGCGACAGATCGTAACTCTTCTCTCAACGACCGCACCTGATCAACCGGTGGATCGGCCGAATTCATGCCCCTTGCCGCCCCACCCTGCCCCGCCTATAACCCGCGCCTCGCGCAATTCTGATCCCGGGGTGTTCCATGTCTGACGAGACCTTTTCCGCCACATCCGTTGCCGCCGGCCAGTTGAAGGCCGTTGTCGAGCGTATCGAACGGCTGGAGGAGGAAAAGAAGGAGGTCGCTGAGCAGATCAAGGAGGTCTACGCCGAGGCGAAGGCCAACGGCTTCGACACCAAGACCCTGCGCAAGGTGGTCGGGCTCCGCAAAAAATCGACCGAAGACCGGCAGGAGGAAGAGGCGATGCTGGACCTCTACCTGTCGGCGCTGGGGATGCTGCCGGGGTAACCCGGACCGGCCTCTGATCCACTTCGGACCGACGCCGGTCCGACCCGTTTGCCGCATCCGGGCCGCCAATGACCTGTGGCGCAGCAGAACCGGTGCCGCCGCCGGGACGCCCGATTAAGCGTTGATTAGGCTGCGCATGCGACGACTGTGTCCCAGTTTCGGTTCTCCGGGTCTTTCAGGGTGGTATTGTGGTTCTGTCGTCCCATGTACGTCGTGACGGCCATCCCGAAGAAATCTGCGCGTCCCAGCGGCCCCGCCATGGGCGCAGTTGCCGATATGGGCGCAGGCCCCGCCATGGGTGCAGTTGCCGACATGGGCGCCCTATCTCCTCCACTGCGCCGCCCAGCGCTGGGCCATGGTGATAAACCTCTCGGATAAACGGCAGCGGCTCAGACGCGTGATCGCCGCCGGTGTTGCCCTGATCACCCTGACAGGGGCCATCGTTCTGTGGGCGATCACAGTTCAGGTACAGACGACACTGCATCAGGACAGGATGCGCACGGCGGCGGGTCTGATCGGTGCCGAAGTCAATCTGCGCACGGCGACGCTCCGTCTGCTGTTCGCATCTGGCCCGGGCGGATCGACAACGCGCGGGATGCCGATAAGGGATGACGGTTTCGCAGAATTGCAGAGGGATGCATTTGGGAATCTGGCGTTTCCATCGGGAAGCCGGTTGCTCTGGGCACGATCGGACGCAGGCGAGCCAACACGCAGCGACGAGGCGGGTCCAATAGCGGAGCTGAAACGTCTGGCGTGGCAGCTTTCCGAAACGCCCAGGGCAGATCAGCTGATCAGCATTACCCCGGGCGGGCGACTTTCGCAGCAATGGCTCTTGGTCGCCATCAGGCGAGACACCGCATCGCAGCCGCCCGGCATCCTTGCGGCCACGGTCCCGCTCTCTGCGCTGGTTGGCCGCGATATGCAGACGGCAGAGATGGTGGTGCGGGATCGCTCTCTCGGAACAGCCACGCTTCGCCGGGTCGAAATCCCGATTGCCGGCACCGATTACGCTTTGCGGGCGGGCACTTCCGCGCCGATGCCCGACGCGCAGAACTGGGTGCTGATCGCTATCGGAACCCTGGCAATTTTCCTTGTCACTGCGACAGCGGCATCAAGGTTCTGGTCCCGCGCGGCGCCGGTCTTCGCGGCGGCGGAGCTGACCAGAACCCGGCATCTGGCAGCGCGCGACCGGCAAAGCACCCGTGCAGGCCGGATGGCGCTGGCGTCAGAGCATTCGAACGACTCGCTGGCGTTGATGGACAAATCAGGGCGCATCGCCTGGACGAACCCGGCCTTCCGCAAGCTGAGCGGCCACGCCAAGCTCGACCTGTTGGGGCGCGATTGCCGCGACATTCTTGACCGTGCACCGCTGAACGCCGGGGAAGCGGTTGCTCTCAATGCCGCGATCGAGAACGGAATCGCGTACAGGGCCGAGCTTTTGAACCGCGGCGCCGATGGCACCACCTTCTGGACCGAATTTGATCTGATCCCGCTTTCGTCCAGCAGGGATACGGACGCGGACGGGCTGACATTCCTGACCGTCGAGCGTGATATCACCCAGCGCAAGAAGGACGCGGAGCGACTGCGCCAGGCCAATGACGCGGTCGCCTACCGCGCGATGCACGACAGTCTGACGGATCTGCCCAACCGCCAGTATCTGGGCGATCATCTTTCGGCCGTGCTGAAAAACGTCTCCGGTGAAGGCGGACAGCTTGGCGTGCTGCACGTCGATCTGGATCACTTCAAGGAAATCAACGACACGATGGGGCATGCGGCGGGGGACCAGATCCTGCAGCATGTGGCGCGGATGATGCGCCGCAGCCTGAAACGCAGCGACTTTGTCAGCCGGGTCGGCGGCGATGAATTCATCATTGTCGCTGAGATGCCGCGTCAGAGCGAGACAATCGAAGCATTCGCGGAGCGGATCCGTTCGGCGGCGACCGAGCCCCTGCTGATTGACGGGCTGGAATGTAGCGTCGGGGCCAGTGTCGGGATCGCACTGACATCGCCAGAGGCTTGCGACGCGGCGCAGCTGATCATCAACGCCGACATCGCGCTCTATGATGCAAAGAAATCAGGGCGCGGCAGCGTGCGGCTGTTCCAGACCGACATGGGGGCTGCCTATATCAATCGCCAGAAGACACTGGCAGATCTGAAGACCGCCGTCGAAGAACGCCAGTTCGAGCCTTTCTACCAGCCGCAGGTCTCGCTCTCGGACGGAACGCTGATCGGATTTGAACTGCTCGCCCGCTGGCACCACCCGGAAAACGGTCTGATGGTCCCGGCCAGATTCATCGATATCGCCGGAGAAGCCGGTTTGATCTCGAGCATCGACGCGATGATACTGGAAAAGGGTCTGGACGGTCTGGCCGAAATGCGGGCGGAGGGGCACGTTGTACCCCGTGTTTCGCTGAACGCCTCGTCAAAGACGCTGTTCGATGCAAACTTCGTGGACTGGCTGCTGTTCCGTCTGGACGAAAAGGACATGGGCCCGTCGGATCTGGCGGTCGAGATCCTGGAAGAAACGATGATCCTGGACCCGACCGATATCGCGGCGCAGAACATAATGCGCCTGTCCCGGGAAGGGTTCGATGTGGAGCTCGACGATTTCGGCACCGGCTATGCCGCGATGTCCAATCTGGGTTCCCTGAAACTTTCAGGCGTGAAGCTGGACCGGTCGCTGATTGCCCCGTTGCCGGATGGTGCCAGCGAGTCGATCGTTCGCGCCGTGACCACGCTGGGCCGGGAGTTGCGGATGCGCGTGGTCGCAGAGGGCGTCGAATCCGCCGAACAGACAAGCATCCTTCGGCGTCTGGGCTGCGATGTGATCCAGGGGTTCGGCATCGGCCGACCGATGTCGCTGCCAGCCGCCAAGGACTGGTGTGCCGAAACCTCGGAGCATCGCGCACCAAACCTCATGCTGCGCAGGGGCGCGGTCGGCTGAGGGCACGGCAAGGCCAAAGCAAGCTGTAGCTGCCGGGCGCAGGATCGCAACGGGCCCGCCAATCCGAGACCACCGCGTCGAGAATCAAGCGCTCATCTCTGCGTTGCGTCCGATCGGGACCGACGAGATTGGAGAGGTCATGTGTTCATTTCTGATCGTTCAGACCCAGCCAAACCGGGAATACCGATGGAAAGGCGTGCCAAAAAGGGAGACATAAGCAATTGACCTGACGACAAAATTTCTTACACAAAAGGAGGGGAGCAGGAATGATGCCCGACCGAACGCAATCGGACAGGCGCAATCGGGGCAAGTGTTGGTAAGACCGTGATGCGATCGAACCCTGCGGTCGTCGGAATTGAACCATTGGACGGCTGTCTCGCGGTTTTCGGGAATTGCCTCATAGACGGAACTACGGAGTCCATACGAATGGAATTCAAAGATGATGGCACCGCGACGGTAAAACAGGGGTGGGATACCCCTGTCCTGGAGGAAGTAGCGGTCAAGGCGACCGAAGGCGGTGGCTTTAGCATGCCAGAGACCATCATCACGCCAAACAACGACCCCATAACCTCCTGAACGCTTCCCCGACAACCGGGACGCCGGGACTGGTCTGGGGCGTTGTTCGGCCAGTCAAAGCGGCACCCGACCCCGCAATCGTTACCCGCCTGACCACGGCTGTTTTGGACCACGCCTCGCTGGGCGCGGTGCAATCCGTGAAGGATGGTCCGGCCACTATGTGCGGCGCGCCCCTGGCGGTTGCCACGGGTGCCTCGAACGCAGTGATTTGCCAACGATCAGACGCGGTTCTGATCGCGGCAGACTGCAGGCCCTATTCAGACAGTCCCGAGGTCGACCTTACGGGGCCTGATGCCGAACCTGACCGTATCGAGGGTGATTTCGCGGTTGCCATCTGGAACCGGACCGAGGGGACATTGGCCCTGTGGCGCGATCCGATGGGAATACGGCCGCTGTTCCATGCGACCGGGCCGGAAGGGACGTTTGCCTTCTGCTCACTGCCGCTGCCGCTGGTCGACGCCGGATTTGCCAGCGGTGCGCCGCAGCTTCGACCACTGCTGGGCGTGCAGATGGCGCAGTACTGGCCCGGGTCCCAGACCATGCTGCAGGGCATTCGCCGCGTGCCCCATGGCCACTGTGTGACGTTCAGCAACGGTGCCCTTTCGACCCGCCGCTACGCGGTTCTGCAATCGGATCGCCAGGCAGCGCGACGTTCGCCGGAAGACAATGCAATAGCCGCCTGCCGATTGCTGTCACAGGCCGTGCGGCGGCGGCTGCCACAAACCGGCCCGGTGGCAAGTCAGTGTTCCGGCGGGCTGGACAGTTCCGCCCTGACGGTCCTTGCCGCGAACCACCTGGCCCCAGAAGGTCGCGAGGTTCTGGCCTGCTGTGCCGCCGCACCTGAGCGGGACGGGCTGGACCGCCGTGACGGACTGCAGAATGTACACTCTCTGGTGCAGAGCACGCCCGGCACCACCCTGTTTGCCGCCGAACACCAACGGCCCGAGGCGACATGGGCGGCGCCAATGCGGCGCGATGCCCCGACCCATGCGACCGGCACGGCCGACCCGATGAACGCGATGTTCGCCGAGGCGGCCGCGCGCGGGATACCGATGCTGCTGTCCGGTTTTGGCGGTGACGAGACGATCAGTTCCGGGGGTCTTGGAGAGGCGGCCGATGCACTGGCCCGGCTGCACCTGCCCGATCTTCTGCGCGCGGCACGCAAGCTGGCAAGGATCGAAGGCAAATCGCCCTGGCAGGTCGTCGCGCGGGATGTGGCCAACCGGATGCTCTCGCCCCGCGCCCGCACGCGCGTGCGCCGGTGGTTCGGTGCCGATGCCGACCCGATGGACCGGCTGGCAGCCTATCTGACACCGGAGGGCCATCGCCTGATCGGCGGTCCGTCCACCCCGTGGCGCAGCGAAGCGGGACGCCGCGCGAAGCTGGACGACGGACGACTGGCTCAGAACGCTGAGTACATGGCGATCTTTGCGGCGAAGTACGGGATCAGCGTCGCGTTTCCGTTTCTGGACCGCGATCTGGTCGCCTTCAGTCTTGGCCTGCCCGCCGATGTCCTGACCCGTGACGGCGAGCGTCGCTGGCTGATGCGCCGCGCCATGCAGGGCGTACTGCCCGAAATGATCCGTACAGAAGCGGAGAAGATCGTCAGCGACAATGGCGCGCTGCCCGGTTTTGCCGCGATCCGGGAACAGCTTCTGGGAGAGATTGACCGCCTCTCCGGCACCGTCGCGGCGCGGTATTTCGACCTGGACCGGATGCGCCGTGATATCGAGGCTCTGCCAACCTACGAGGCCGCGCTGGCGGAGGCTCAGGCCAACACAGAGGCAGGACGGCGTACTAGTGTGCTGCCGCTGCTGTTCACCAGCGCCCTGCCCCTGGCGCAGTTTCTGGCCCAGAACGAGGGAACAGAAGACGGGACGCCAGAGGATCAGGACACGGCGTCCTGACGCGCTTGTCATCAACGGGCGGCTTGGCTACATCGCCGCGCATGTCAGGGACAGATCACACGAACGCGGCGGACTGGTCGCCGGAGGGGCCACGCTTTGTGCTGGTGCAGCCGCAGATGGGCGAGAACATCGGCGCCGCGGCCCGCGCCATGTGGAATTTCGGCCTGCGTGGCATGGACATCATCGCCCCGCGCGATGGCTGGCCGAACCCGGCGGCCGTTGCCATGGCCTCGGGCGCGGGCGGGTTGCTGGACGAGGCGCGTTTGTTTGACCGCACCGCCGACGCCGTGGCCGATGCGCAGCTGATCTTTGCCACCACCGCCCGCCCGCGTGAGATGACCAAGCGGGTCGTAACGCCCGAGGATGCAATGGCGGAGGCACGGGCAGCGACGAGCGCGGGCCAGCGGGTTGCCGTGCTGTTCGGCCCGGAACGGGCGGGGCTGGCCAACGAGGACGTGGTGCTGGCGGACGCCATCATCTCGGTCCCCGTCAACCCGGCCTTTGCGTCCCTGAACCTGGCGCAGTGCGTGTTGCTGGTGGCCTATGAGTGGCGCAGGCTGGGCGGAACGCCGCCGGAGGATGCGCCCGAGCGCGCGCCAGCCGGGGAAGTCAGCCGACTGCTGACACACCTGGTCGGAGAGCTCGACGAGGCGCGGTTTTTCTGGCCGGAACACAAGCGGGACGCGATGCTTGCGAATCTGGAAAATCTTTTCCGCCGCGCACCGCTGACCGATCCGGATGTGCGCACGCTGTGGGGTGTGGTCCGGGCGCTGGCCGAGGGGCCGAAGCGGCACCGCTAGCCACGGCCCTCACAGACCAAGGTTCGGTGGGCCAAGGTTGTATTGCCAAGGTTCTGTGGGCCAAGTCTCTGTGGGCCAAAGCAGAGTTGGCCAATTCTCTGCGGGCCAAGGCGCGAAGGACTGTCGCTTCTTTGCCAGGCGCTTTGGCGGGGGCCCGGCTACTTTCCTTTGCGCGTTGTTGTCCTGCCTCTGGTCCTGGGCCGGACGAAATCGACCGCATCGGCCATAATCGATCGTCCCAGATTGACCACCGGAAGATCGCGCGTGTTGCAAAGGATGCTGACGACGATCTGCTGATCCGGCATCATGCGCAGATAGCTGGACGCCCCAGTCTGAAACCCGCGATGCGCGACGATCCGCAGCCCGCCCCGCGTGCCAAGTGACCAGCCGAGACCATAGTCCGATCTGGCCGTGTTGCCGTTCCAGAGCCGCTGCGTCGACCACATCTCGTCCTGCCAGCGATCTGACATCAGCGTGCCGTCGCAGACCGCCGCGCCGAACAGCGCCAATTTCGAGGCTGTCGACAACATGCCGCCGCCGGGCCACTTCCAGTTGAGGCGGTCCCGCCCCACGATCTTGTACTTGTCGCTGACATGCTTGGCCCGTCGGCGTTTGCCTGATCGGTGTGCCCAGAGCTGCGACAGTCGGGTGGGCTTTCCGGCAACTGATCCGCCTTCACATGAAATCAGATTGCGGCCGGCCGGTTTCAGTTCTTCGAACAGGAGCCGTGGGAAATCCATGCCGGAGGCTCCCTCCAGACAGGCCCCGAGGATCGTGTAGGCGTGGGTCGAATAGAGATAGTCCCGATTGCGCCCGAATGCGGTGTCATGCAGGAGCGCGGCAACATCGGTGCACGTGTCCCAGGCCTGCTTGTTGTAGCGTCCGGCGTTCGAGCGCCCCTTGTAGTGCCTGATCCCGGACGTGTGGCCCAGCAGCATCCGCGGCGTGAGCCTGCCCTTCGTGACCGGGTAGTCGTCGATATAATCGTGAACGCTCGCGTCCAGATCCAGCTTCCCGCGACCGGCGAGGCGCATCGCAAGCACCGCGGTGACCGTTTTGCTGACCGATGCCAGCCGGTAAGTCGTGTCGTTGTCCGCTGCTTTCCATTCGCTGCTTTTGTGAAAGACCCGGTTCTTTTCGGACCCTTTGCGATACCCAAGGCTCTGCGCTTTGATGATTTCGCCGCGATAGCTGACGGCCACGCTCATCCCGGGGACGAGGTGTTTCGCCCGAAAGTCCTTCAATTTGCCGGTGATGTCGAATTTGGGCCTGACCGCCGGGCGGCCGACAGGTTTCGGTCTTGTCGTGGGCATTGGTAATCTCCTGTTTCAAAATATTCGGTTGGCCTGCAGGAGGACCGATGGGCTAAAATCCCAGCACGCTGGCGCATCCGCTTTACGTGTTCTGCGGCAATTGTTACAATTTATGGTTGTTTTCGCCTGTCCACCCGCTGCGCCGCGTCGCCCGGCCCGCGCCAAAGCGCCCCTTGCCGCAGGGCCGCGTGGTGGCTACCTATCCGACAATCCAGAGCGGAGTGACGCATGAGCAAGAGGGCGGTGTTCGAGGATGTCAGCGGCCACGCGGCCGAAATCGCAGCCATGCCCGCGCCGCGGGCCGAACCCGCGCGCAAGGCCATCTTCGTCTGGCTGATGAGTCTGGCTCTGCTGGTTGCCATCATGGTGCTGGTTGGCGGTGCGACCCGCCTGACGGATTCCGGCCTGTCGATCACCGAATGGGCGCCCGTCATGGGCGCGATCCCGCCGATGTCGGCGGCGGACTGGGAGGCGGCGTTCGACGCCTACAAGACGACGACCGAATACCAGAAGCAGAACAACTGGATGACACTGGCCGACTTCAAACCGATCTACTGGTGGGAATGGGGGCACAGGTTGCTGGGCAGGCTGATCGGACTGGTCTGGTTCGTGGGCTTCGTCTGGTTCATGATCCGGCGGAGCATTCCCGACGGCTGGACCGGCCGCCTGTTGCTGGCCGGTGTGCTGGGCGGCGCGCAGGGTGCGCTGGGCTGGTGGATGGTCGCCTCGGGCCTGACCGACCGGCTGGACGTCGCGCCGTACCGGCTGGCGGCCCATCTGGGGCTTGCCTTCGTGATCTTTGCGCTCCTGCTCTGGTATGCCTTGCGGATCCGGCATGACGCGGTTGCCACCCTTCAGGCGCGGCGGCGGCGGGACAGCAGGCTGATGCTCTGGTCCGGGGGATTGAGCGCGCTGATCTTTGTGCAGCTTCTGTCCGGTGCCCTGGTCGCAGGGCTGGACGCCGGGCGCGGCTATGTGGACTGGCCCCTGATGCAGGGCGAATTCATGCCGACGGAGTCGTTCGATCTGGCCCCGATCTGGCTGAACATTTTCGAAAACCCGGCGCTGGCACAGTTCAATCACCGGATGCTGGCCTACCTGATCGTGGTGGTCGGTGTGCTTTTTGTCTGGCGATTGCTGCGGTCGGGGCATGCCAGGATCAGCGCGTGGGGCGCGCGCATTGGCGTGGTGCTGATCCTGCAGGTCGTGCTGGGCATCGTGACGGTGATGCACGCCGCGCCCCTGGATCTGGCGCTGCTGCATCAGGCCATGGCGATGGTCGTTGTCGGCGCGCTGGTCCACGCACGGTTCGAGATCGCCTATCCGTCCGAGCAGAAGATCACCGCCTGACCCGGCGCCATTGCTTTTTGGCCTAAGGCGCGCAGACTGGCGCGATGCAGGACCCGCAGCCGATCGTCGTCACCGGATATCCAGGATCCGGGAAAACCCGGATTGCCGAGCGTCTGACAGGGCCGGTCCGGGTGGTCGAAGAGCCGGGCTTTTCCACCCCCGCCGCTGACGGTTGCATCGTCACGGTCGTCGACGGGGTCAACGCCGCGGCCAGTCTGAACGATGCATTCGCGGGGCCGCTGATCCGCGCCCAGATCGAGGCTGCCGATTGCGTGGTGATCTCGCGCAGCGATGTGGTCGATGTCCGCCCGGTTGCGGATCTTGTCGCGCCGCTGACCGGTCAACCGGTCCTTGATGCCCACCGGGATGCGATTACCGCGGAAACCGTCTCGACGCTTCCACGGCCAGGGCCGCGCTCGGAGCCTTTGGATCTGACGGATGCTTTTGCCATCTGGGACTACAGGGGGCCTGCGGTGCTGACGCTGGCTGCTGCCGAGGCATTGCTGGAGCATCGCCCAGCCGGGATCTGGCGCATTGCCGGGACCATTCGGCTGCCGGAGAGCGGGCTGGATGCTCAGGTCTTCGGGCGGGGCCGCCAGACCCAGAAAATCGATCCGCCATCAGAGACCGTGATCCGCGCCCTCGGGCCGAAAGGCGCGTTTACGCCCCGCGACATGGATAGGGCATTTGCCGAGGCGGTGATGAACGCGTCCTACGATCAGGGCATGATTGCCTGCCGCTGAATGGAGCCGCCAAACCACAGCCCGCATCCCTGGTGGAGCCGCCTTTTGTACCTGGCCTACGGCCTGTTTGCCGGGGCGGGTGCGGTCTATGCGCTGATGGAAGATCAGACGCAGCTGGCCATCGTCATCGGCGGCATCGGCGCGGTGCTGATCTGGAAGGCCACGCAGACGACGCGGTGATGCGGGTCTGCATATCTGAGTCTGCGAACCCGGCCACATCCGCTGACAGGCTGACCTCTCAGTCGAAACTGCGTTCCTGCCACCAGGGATACCAGGGCGGCATGTCCTCGCTTGGTTTCATGGTGTAGTTCGCGGGGCGCTTTTCCAGGAACGAGGTCACGCCCTCTTTCGCATCCTGCTCTGCGCCCATGTAGACCATGCCGCGGCTGTCGAGCCTGTGCGCCTCCATCGGGTGGTCGGCGCCCAGCATGCGCCAGAACATCTGCCGGATCATGGCCACCGAAACGGCGGAGGTGTTTTCGGCGATCTCGGCGGCGATCTCCCGCGCGCGCGGGAGCAGATCCTGCGGGGCCATGACCTCCGACACAAGGCGGCCGTTCAACGCCTCCGATGCCGGGAAGACCCGCCCGGAATAGGCCCATTGCAGCGCCTGGGAGATGCCGACCAGGCGCGGCAGAAAATAGCTGGAGGCGGCCTCTGGCACCACGCCGCGGCGGGAGAAGACGAAGCCGAACCGCGCCTCGGTCGAGGCGATGCGGATGTCCATGGGCAACTGCATGGTTGCGCCGATGCCGACGGCGGGGCCGTTGACGGCGGCGATCACCGGCTTGATCGACTCGAATATGCGCAGCGTCACGCGCCCCCCGCCGTCGCGGCGGATGTCGTCATCGGGGCGGTCTTCGCGGTTGGCATAGTCGAAGGTCTTCGCGCCCTGAGACAGATCGGCCCCGGCGCAGAACCCGCGCCCGGCACCGGTGATGATCACGGCGCGGATGTCGTCATCGGCATCGGATTTGTCGAAGGCCGCGATCAGGTCATCGCGCATCTCCGCCGTGAAAGCGTTCAGCTTGTCCGGCCGGTTCAGGGTGATCGTCAGAATGTGGTCGCTGACATTGTAGAGGATATGGTCCATCGGGCACCTCGGTCATTTCTTGCGGCGAAGGCTACAGCGCGGCGGAGCCCAAGGGAAACCCCGTAATGTGATCTCGTCCCATACTGGGGCATGCGGATTGAACCCACGTGCGATGTCCCGCTAGGGTCTTTGACGCACATTGCCCGGGATTGCCGTCATGATCACTGCCCTTGCCATCTTCGCCTTTCTGGTCGGCCTGGGACTGATCGCCGAACATCTGCGCTTTCGGGCGCGGTGCAAGAGAGCAAAGGGCAAGCTGGTCGAACTGGAAGAGATCAAGTCTTGGAGCAGCTCTGGCACGAGCGCCGGATCGGGCCGGCAGGTCATACTGTTCCGCCCGGTGTGGGAGGTCGGCGGCGAGGGCACACGGCAGCGGATCACGTCGACCGAGGCGTCGAGCAGTCTGAAGCTGGAGATCGGGTTGGAGCAGGCGATCCTGATCGACCCGAAGCATCCCGGCACGGGGCGGCTGGCCTCTTCAGGCCCCTGGGTCTGGGCTGGCGGGTGCTTTGCCGCCGGGGCTTTCCTGCTGTTCGCAGCGCAGACCGGCCTGTTCAACTGACGCCTCATCCAGCGGCCCATTCAGCGGCCCGTTCAGCGCCCCGCTCGCGTCCGGCTGCGCCGTCTTTTCGCAGGTGCACAATTTTGCTTGCCCGCTGATCCGGATTGCACGACACGGGGCTGTGATTTGCCAGTGCCCAGCCATGCAGGACGCCAGACATGACGACCGAGATTCGCCTGAAGGACCGCCCCGCCTGGACCTATCTGCTGCGCGATTTCTACGAGCTTTACCGGTTCAGTTCAGCCGGGGGATCAAAGAAGATCCGCAGCCACCAGCGTGAGGTGCGCGAGTGCATCGGGCGCGTTCTGCGCGCGGACCCTGAGGTGCGGGACCTTGAGCGGGTCGATCTGCCGGTCACGGCGCACCTGCACCGGGCATTGGACAACGGCCGCCAGTATCGCCATGCGCCGCTGATCCGCGGGCTGGAGCGGGCAGCCGAGCACATGGTCTGGCAGTACGGGTATGAAAAGGTGCCGCGCGGCCTGAAGAACAAGTACGCCTTCGTCGAGCTGGTCGGCACGCAGGGGGCCGTTGTGACGGACGAGGTGAAGCTGGGTCTTGTCCTGTTTGCGCCCGGATGCACCTATCCCGCCCATGCCCATACGGGCATCACCGAGAGCTACATCTGCCTGTCGGGCGCGGTGTCAGAGAATGATCAGGGCGTCTATGCGCCGGGATCGCTGATCTTCAACCCGCCGGGGCAGCTTCATCGCATCACGGTCGCAGACCAGAACCCTGCCCTGCTGGGCTATGCCTGGGTCGGGCCCAAGACCACGCTCGCCAATCAGAAGATGGTGTTCACACGCGCGAAACGCTGAGCCGCCGGATCGGTCGGGGCACGTTTCAGGCGTTTCTCTTTCCGGGAAGGTGGGACGCTGTTCTTTGCGATCCCGCGACGTCTTCAATCAGCGCCTTCGTCATGTGGGAGCCTTGCCCAACGGGCAAGGACCGCCGGCCAGCGGTTAGTCCCCGCCCCCTCAACGGCGCGACCAGCCGAGGGGAATAGTTCCGTGTTCGCGAACGCGGCGATCTTTAGAAGTCTTTGATTAAAATTGTCTTAATCGCCTGCGCATTTTTTGCGTGGCAGGGCCGAAAGCGGGAAATTTCTCGGTCTGGAGGCGGGACGACAGGTGGGAAAGGAACCGAAAAAGGTCTCAGCCCTTTTTCGCCAGAGCGTCCCGATGCAGCGTGACAAGCCGGACCCGCATCTCGTCCGAGTTCGCCAGGGGCGGGTCAAACCAGTAGCGGGCAACCTGATCGCCGCAGATCACCTCCATCCCCTCGGGGTCGATGGTGGCGAGGGTCCAGTTCCCCTCTGGCAGATCCATCAGCACCTCGGCGTAGAGCTTGACCGATTCCGAGTGGTCATCGTTCATGTGCTCGACCGCGCCGGGTTCCCGTTCGCCCAGGTCGGGATCGGCGGGGATCAGGATGTCGGCGGCATCCGGCAGATAGGCCTTGCCGAAGCCAGCATTCAGATCGGCCCCGGTCGGGCTGAGACGCCAGAACGCGAAATCGGGAAAGTCGGCGTAGAGCGCGGCCTTGGGATTGCGGGCCAGGAATCGGCCACGGGCGAGGTCCCTGTCCGCGCCCTCGAGCCGCTCTGCCCGCGCCATGACGGTCATCCTTGGATGCGCCAAAGGATCGCCCGCGCCCGGCACGCCGAGCAGAATGGAGCAACGGGGATCCGCCTCGAGCGCGTTGAAATGGGCCGAAAGTCGCGAGATCAGGATCAGCGGTGCGCCGGTCTGATCGCTTGCCACCGCGACCCGGCTGGCCAGCGGTGTGCCGGTCGCCGGGTCCAGAACCGCGAGCGCGCCATGCCGTTCGGTCCTGAGCAGTGTTTTTGCCAGGCGGATCGCGTCGTCATCGACGGCGTTGCGGACATCGTTGGTTGCCATGGTCGGCCTCGCTGTTGCGATATCGTCAGAAGCGCCAGTACCCGCCGTCGATCTGGATGCACTGGCCGGTGTGATAGGCGGAGGCATCCGACATAAGATAGACGGCGATGCCGCCGAAATCCGCCGGTTTGCCCCATCGCCGGACCGGAATGCGGGCACCCACGTTCTGGGCGAACTTCTCGTTGCCGATGGCATTTTCGGTCATGTCGGTCTCGATCCACCCGGGCAGGATCGCATTGGCGGTTATGCCGTAGCGGGCGAACTCGACCGACAGGGCGTAGGTCATCGCGTTCAGCGCGCCTTTGGTGGCGGCGTAATGCTCGGACCGGGCCGCGCCGGAGAGGGAGGCGAGCGAAGAGACAGCGGCCAGACGCCCGCCGCCATCGCCCGCAGAGGCGCGTTCGACCATGTGCTTCAAGGCCGCCTGATAGGTGTAGTGCACGCCGTCGAGATTGACCCCGAGGACGCGCCGCCATTCCGCCTCGTCGATGTCGAGATAGGATTTCACGCCGCGGCCCGACACCCCGGCATTGGCAAAGCAGCCGTCGATCCGCCCGAAATGGGCCAGCGTGTCGGCCATGCGGGCGTTCACCTCGCCCGCATCGGTGACATTGCAGGTCCATGCCTCGGCTTCGGTGTGGGCCCGAAGGACATCGAGTGCCGCGGCGTTCTTGTCGGGATTGGTGCCCCAGATCGCGATCTTCGCGCCGTGTTTGGCCATCGCTTCGGCCATGCCCAGCCCGATGCCGCCATTGCCGCCGGTGACCAGCGCCACCTTGCCCGAAAGATCGAAGATACCCGTCATCGACCGTTCCCCCTGTTGGTTCCCGATGCCTTGTCGTTTGTTCTGCTGCATGCGATCAGGTCGCCAAGGCCCCGTCAAGGGGCGGGCACAAGCCGGTACGGGAGGAGACCATGCAACAGGCCCATGATTTCCGGGACGAGAGCGCGGCGCTGGATACAATACTGGAGGGGCTTTCAGCGGCTGATTATGACCGCGTGACGGCGTTCAAGGACTGGACGATCAACAACGTTCTGCAGCATCTGCACTACTTCAACCTGATGGCCGGGTATTCGGCAATCGAGCCGGAGCGCTTTGCCGCGGAATATGCCCGGTTCGGAGAGATGCGCGAGGCCGAGGGCGGGTCGATGGTGCGCCCGACGGACATACTGCTGGAGGGTCTGAGCGGCCCTGACCTGCGGGCGGCATGGCGGGAGACCTATGAGGGAATGGTCACGACATTCTCGGCACTGGACCCCAAGGCGCGCGTGAAGTGGGCGGGGCCGGACATGTCTGTCCGGTCATCGATCACCGCACGGCAGATGGAGACCTGGGCCCACGCGCAGGAGGTCTTTGACGTCCTGGGGCTGGATCGCGACGAGCACGATCGCATCCGCAACGTGGTGCATCTGAGCTATGGCACCTATGGCTGGACGTTCATCAATCGCGGCGAAACCGTCCCGGAACCCGCGCCCTTCGCCCGCCTGACCGCGCCGTCGGGAGCCGTCTGGGAGTATGGCCAGCCGTCCGAGACCGAGGTGATCACGGGCAGCGCGGTGGAATTCTGCCAGGTTGCCGCGCAGACCCGGAACATCGCCGATACATCGCTGTCGGTGACCGGCCCGAATGCCGTGCGCTGGATGTCGATTGCCCAGTGCTTTGCCGGGCCGCCCCATGACCCGCCCGCGCCGGGGACACGGGTGAAGGCGGATTAGCCTTCTGCGGCGGTATCTTCGGCGAGTACATTTTCGGCGACGACACCTTCAGACAGCATCCGGTCGATATCCTCGGGCCCATAGCCGTGTTGAGCGAGGATTTCGCGTGTGTGCTCGCCAAGGCCGGGAGCCGGAGCCGGTGGGCGCTTTGCAGCACCGCCGACGAAGACCGGAGAGCCGATCATCGGGCGGCCGAGATGGTCGTCGACGACGGCTCCGGCGTGGCGGAGTTGTTTATCCTCCGGCATGTCGGCGTTTCGGGCGACAGTGCCGAAGGTTACGCCGTGCTCGGTCAGGCGCGCCTGCCATGTGGGCCAATCGGCGCTGGCGAAGGTCTGATCGAGGATCGCCATCAGTTCGGCCGCATTCTGTCGCCGCGCGGTGGAGGTGGCGAAGCGGGGATCCTGCAGCAAGTCCTCGCGCCCGATGGCCTTGAAGAAACCGGGCGCGGCGCGGTCTTCGTAATTCACGATGGCCAGAAGGAACCAGCGATCGTCGCTGCATCTGTAGAGGGCCGAGAGGGCGTTGGGCGTTTCGTCCCGGGGCGGGCGCACCGGTATCTCTGCCCGGTTCAGGGCGGCCTGTCCGTAGAAGGCGTTCATCCAGATGCCGTTGGCCACCAGCGATGTGGAGACCTGACTGCCTTGCCCCGTGCGTTCGCGCTGCCAGAGCGCCATCATGATCCCGGCCAGGAGCGACATGCCGGAGGGGTGGTCACCCATGCCGGGCAAAGACCGTGCCGGGGCGGTATCGGGGTCCGGGCGAACCAGATCCATCAGGCCGCTGCGCGCCCAAAGAGCGGTGGAGTCGAAACCCGTCTTTTCCGCCTCGGGGCCAGCTTCGCCATAGGCTGACATGGAAGCGTAGATCAGGCGTGGATAGCGCGCCTTGAGATCCTGATAGCGAAGGCCCAGTTTCTGGCGGACCCGGGGGACGAAATTGGTGATCAGGACGTCGGCATCATCCAGCAGCCGGTCCAGCACGGTGCGCCCCGCATCCGATCTGAGGTCGATGCAGATGCCGCGCTTAGAGCGGTTGTCGACCTCCCACGCATAGTTGCGGGTATCGATGGGCATGCCGGGCAATGCATAGATGTCGCGAAAACCGTCGCCGCCGGGGGCTTCGACCTTGATCACGTCCGCGCCGAAATCGGCCATCACGGTCGCGGCCACGGGGGCGGCGATAAAGCTGGCCGCATCGATGACCTTCAGGCCTTTCAGCAGGGCGGCATCATCGGACACAGCTGCCTCAGCCGAAGCCGTGGTAGGTCGCTACATCCTCGACCGCTTCGCGGTCCGAGACGAGCGTGTTCTCGATCGCATCGGGGTCAGCGTATCCGAGCGACATGCCTGAGACGAGGACCTGATCCTCCGGGATCTGCAGGTGCTTGTAGACCGCGTCGGAGAACGGCACCCAGGCCGCCTGCGGGCAGGTGTCGAGGCCAAAGCCCTTGGCTGCCAGCATGATCGTCTGGATGTACATGCCCGCATCGGCCCAGCTGCCGTTCATCAGATAGCGTTCGGTGGTCACGAAAATTCCGACCGGCGCATCGAAGAAGACGAAGTTCCGCGCGCCCTGCCGGGCACTGCCTTCGCGGTCGCCTTTCTCGATCCCCAGAAGCCCGTAGAGCCCCCAGCCGACACCGCGGCGGCGGGCCTGATGGTCGGGGTTCCACTTGTCGGGATAGTAGCTGAGCTCTTCATAGCTTTTGCCCTGACCGGATGCCGCCATGGCCAGCACGTCCTGGCTGAGCGCCTCTTTCACGGCCCCGGTGCAGACATGGGTGTGCCAGGGCTGGGTATTGGTGCCGCTGGGCGATTGCTGGGAGATGCGCAGGATCTCGTCCAGTGTCTCACGCGGGACCGGCTGGTCGGTGAATCGGCGGATCGACTTGCGGGTCTTGATGGCTTCGAGGACGTCCATTGGCTGCTTTCTCTGATCTCAGGTTGGGTGCATCAAAGCCTGCGTGCCCGTCTGGTTCAATCCGTTTGTTAAGCGCCGTGAGAAACGATCAGATGACGGGAGTGCGCCGGGATCGAGGGCCGGAATTCACCGCCGCGATTCAGGATACGGTCAGAGTTTCGGGGCAGTCTGGGGCCATGTTTCGGTTTCTGAGCGTTCCTCTGCTGTTCAGCGCAATGGTGGGCCCTGCCCAGGCCGCGGATCTGAATGCGGTCTCTCGCCCATGCCGGGTGGAAATCCTGGATATCGCGCGGGCCCATTGCCTGGACCATCTGGCCGATCAGCGCGAGCTGGCGATCGAGGGGCTGATCGGGAAGGCGCTGTCGGACCTGCAGGGCCTGAGAGCGGCGGATCTGATACGATTCGATCGGGAGCTGCGGGACTCGCAGGGGGCATGGAGCGACGGCGTCCGGGCGTCCTGCGAGGCTGATCACGGCGACGATCTGCCGGGCCGTGCGCTCTGCCGTCTTGCTGCGGCCCTGGAGCGGTCGGCGAAGGTCAAGGAGCTTCTGAACGAGGCCCGCGACAGGCTGGGCGCTGCGCCGCTGCCGGATCTGGATCCGCAGCAGGTCGAGACATTCGTGCCGCTGCCCGACCCGCCGGCAGGGCCGGACGTCGACAGCAGGTTGCCGGTGGTGATCCCGTTCGATTGAGACTTCGCCCTGGCATGAAGTCAGAACGCGCCCTTGTCCGGTGAGCACCCATTGCTATGGTGCGCGCCGACCGGAAGGGGAGCTCCCTATGACCACAGATGACCGCCTGATCGTCGCGCTGGACGTGCCGCACGCCGTGGCCGGGGAGGACATGGTGCGGCGGATCGGTGACCGGGTCAGCTTCTACAAGATCGGGCTGGGCATGCTGACGACTGGCGGGCTTGCGCTGGCCAACGAGTTGAAGGGTCAAGGCAAGCGCATCTTTCTGGACATGAAACTCTACGATATCGGCGCGACGGTGGAAGCGGCGGTGCGCGGTCTCGCTCAGTTCGAACTGGATTTCCTGACCGTGCACGGCGACCCGCAGGTGGTGCGCGCGGCGGTGGAAGGCCGCGGGGCAAGCCCGACACGCATCCTGGCGGTTTCCGTCCTGACCTCGCTGGATCGGGGCGATCTGGACGAGATGATGGTGGAAAGCGGGGATCTGTCAGAGATCACGGCCGAGCGCGCCCGCCGGTCGCTGGCGGCGGGGGCTGACGGGGTTATCACCTCGCCGCAGGAAGCGGCGATCATCCGCGCCCTGCCCGAAGCGGAGGGCCGCCTGATCGTCACACCCGGTGTGCGTCCGGCCGGCAGCGCGGTGAATGACCAAAAGCGCATCGCGACCCCGGCCGATGCGATCCGGGCCGGGGCCGATCACATCGTCGTCGGCCGCCCGATCACGGCCGCCGAGAGCCCGGCGCAGGCAGCAGGCCAGATACTGGGCGAGTTGAGCACGCTCTGAAAACCGCGCCCTCGCAGACACAGGCGTTTGGGCGGCATGATCACTGAGTGTTCGTCCACGCATAAGAGGGTTCGCCGTCGCCACTAGGCCGCTTGCCGGTTGCGGGTGGCACCGATGCCACCTTTTCGACGGGCCTTCGCGAAGGCCGTTCTGGTCCGGAACAGCGGCCTCTGTTACCTTCGCGGCATGCCCGCGCTCTGCCGAGATTGCCTGGAATGGTTTGAACAGCCGCCCCCGGGGCGGTGCCCGTCCTGCCGGAGTCCGCGGATCCTGAGCCATCCGGATCTTGGCAATCTGTCCATCGCTCACATGGATTGCGATGCCTTCTACGCGACGGTGGAAAAGCGCGACGATCCCGCATTGCGGGACAAGGCGCTGATCGTCGGCGGCGGGCGGCGCGGCGTTGTGTCGACCTGCTGCTACATCGCGCGGGTCGCAGGGGTGCGATCGGCCATGCCGATGTTCAAGGCACTGAAGCTCTGCCCCGAAGCCGTTGTCGTGCGTCCGCGCATGGACGTCTATTCTGATGTGTCGAGGCAGATCCGGGCGCTGATGGAGGACCTGACACCTCTGATCGAGCCCTTGTCCCTGGACGAGGCGTTCATGGATCTAACGGGGACCGACAGGTTGTTCGGACATCCGCCTGCGGCGTCCATGGCCAAGCTTGCCCTGACCATCGAGCAGGAAATCGGCGTCACGGTCTCAATCGGGCTGAGCCATAACAAGTATCTGGCCAAGATCGCCTCGGATCTGGACAAGCCACGTGGATTCTCAGTTCTTGGTCCGGCAGAGACCGAAGATTTTCTCGCCCCGCGCTCTGTCCGGACGATCTGGGGGGTCGGCCGGGCGATGGCCGACAAACTGGAGGGCGATGGTCTGATGACCAATGCTGATCTTCGCCGCCAGGACCCCGATGATCTGATGCGCCGCTACGGCACGATGGGCCGGCGACTGTTCGAATTGGCGCATGGGCGCGACACGCGAAGCGTTGATTCGTCGGGGAAGGCGAAGTCGATTTCAGCCGAGACAACGTTCAACGAAGACATCGATGATCTGGACCTTCTGAGTGGCCATCTCTGGCGTCTGGCGGTCAAGGTATCGGACCGGGCCAAGGCCAAGGAAATCGCGGGCCACACGGTCGCGTTAAAGTTGAAGACCCGGGATTTCAGGACGCTTACCCGCCAGACGCGGCTGTCCGAGGCAGGTAACCTGTCGGATACGCTGAACGACGCCGCGGCCCCCCTTTTGACGCGAGAGATTGATCGCGGGCCTTTCCGGCTGATCGGCATCGGTCTGAGCCAATTGGTGCCAGAATCCGGCAAAGGACCGGCGGTTGATCTGTTCGATGAGCGCAAGGTTCTGAAAGCCAAGGCAGAGGCTGCGACTGACAGAATCCGGGCCCGATTTGGTGCGGACGCGATCATTCGCGGACGCGCGCTAAAGTAGAAAATGCTGTGACGCGGCATCGTGTAAACTCAAGTTTACCATAGGTAACCAACTGAGTTTACCTATAATTCCTGCGCCTTTTTTGCCGCACCTCGAAATTTGTTGCACTGCACACTTGATTTGTTGCGCCGCACACTGCAGATTGTTTCTCAGCGATACGGTGTATTGCGGCGCCCCAGCGGGCGTTTCCTCCCTTTGACTTAGGCCGCCCCCGGGCGGCCTTTTTTTTACCTGAAGGCAGGCCCGCGGAAAATTTACCGTTGGATCAAAGTTTTACCGGGTGATGCAGAGAAATCGGGCGCGCTGCGCTACTCTGCCGCCAGCGCGCCGAGGTCGGGCACAAGGCCGACGAGACGCGAAATCACGCGCGAAAGACGCCCGCTTAGGGTGTCAAACTCTGGCAGCGGCGCGATGCGGCGCGAATCAAGATAGAGGCCTCGATCGATCTCGATCTGGATCGCGTGAACGCTTCGCGCAGGGCGTCCGTAGCGCTGCGTGATGTAGCCGCCCGCGAAGGGGGCATTTCTGGCGACGAGAAAGCCTTCCGATTCGAACGCCGTCTGCACTGCGCCCGCAATCTCGCGCGAGGCGGACGCGCCGAACCTGTCGCCCAGCACGATCTCCGGCCGTCGCCCACCGATGCGCGGCGCGGCGCGCAGCGCATCGCGCGGCATGGAGTGACAGTCAAAGAGCAGCGCCATGCCGCACCGGTCAACCGCAGCCGCGATCAGCGCCTCGAGACAGGCGTGAAAGGGCGCGTGTGCCAGACGAATCCGGTCTTGCGCCTCTTCCAGTGAAAGCTTGCCAGTGTAGATCTCGCGTCCCTCGGCCACGATACGGGGAACAACACCCAAACCCGCAGCGACGCGCTGGTTCAGTCCCCGCGCACGAACGTCGCGGATCAGGGCCGGGTCCAGCTCCGTAGGTGCCCGGTTCAGATCCACCCAGGCCCGCGGCCACGTTGCTGCCAGTAGCGGCGCGCCAAAGGAGGGGGACGATTCGAACAACCGATCGACAAAGGCGTCTTCCGACGTCCGGAGTTCAAGGGCATTGAGCCGCGAGCGGTCCAACAGCTCTGGCGGATAAGCCGACCCGCTGTGCGGGGAGGAAAAAATCACGCCGCCAACGGGATTGGCTGGATGAGACAGCTTGTATGGAGCCAAGGCCTGCATGCGCTCAACTTAATGGGATCGCGCGCGGTGAACACCCCCAAATGGTCGCACAACCTGTTGATCAGACATGGACTACGGGCGTCTGCAGCGCCGGGTGGGTCAGGTAACGAGCCGGTCGGGAAATTCCTTGCCAGCCCGGCTGCAAATCCGTATACGCCGCTGACCTCTGAGGGCGCGTAGCTCAGTGGGAGAGCACTACGTTGACATCGTAGGGGTCGCTGGTTCAATCCCAGCCGCGCCCACCATACCCCAGTTTTCCACTTAAGATCCTGAAAGTTCACGTGGTTTTGGGGTTCGGCGTCCCGAAATTCGTTCGCGCTAGATAAGTCCATACAGGGCCGAACTGAGCCTGACGACCCCCGGTAAACAGCCCGAATGGGAAGGGTGCTTTACCTCGGCTAGGGCTGACCGCTTGGAAATCGTTCTTCGGGCTAGGGCGATGATGCCGGGCAGACTCCCGATAATCAGATTTTCACCTTGGGTGGCGCGGTGCGGGTCGATGGAAAAGTAGGCGTCCGGATGTGGCGATCGATCTCCGCAGCGATAGAGCGGCAGCAGTATATTTCATGATCGCGCTGGCAGCGCGAACCCGACAGACGTCACAAGCCGATCATCCGGTTCTGATTTTGACGGTTGGGATTACCCGATCGCAGCCGACGAGTTCGGCGAAGGGAGGGTCGCTGGTCTAAACGACCGCTCATAGAAGACCTTTCGCGAGCCGATCTAATTCGCGGACGACCGGGCCCTCAAGACAGCGACAAAGTAGAGCCCGCCGATGACCGCCGCGGTCAAGTCTGCGGGAATCTGAACCGGGTAAAACACCGTTCTGCCGATCCAGTCCGATGTGACCAGAAGCACCGCACCGATCACCGCGGAGAGGGCGAGATGAAAACGGGCCGTCCCGGCGCCAAGCCGCCGGGCGATGTGCGGGGCCAGCAGCCCGATGAACGGCGCAAGGCCCATCGCCGCAGTGGCCAGCGCAACCAACAGCCCGGCAAGCAAAAAGAGCAAGGGCTGGCTCAGGCGCAAGTTCAGGCCCCGTCCGGAGGCAATTTCCGGCCCAAGCGCGATCAGGTCCAGCCAGCGGCCCAACGCAGTGCTGGCGGCAAAGAGAACGAGGACAAGCAGCAAAAG
>JBCCMP010000014.1:0-25569 GCA_039026295.1 Pseudomonadota bacterium
CTTGCGCAATTCGTACCGATCCCGCGCGACCCAGGTGGCCGAGTGCAGATCGATCATGATCGGCTCGATCCGCTCGATCCACGGCTCTGCAACGAACAGGAAGCCGGTGCCGCGCGGTCCCCGCAGGAACTTGCGCCCCGTGGCCGACAGGAAATCACAGCCCAGCTTGGCGACGTCGATCCGCAATTGCCCGATCGCCTGACAGGCATCCAGCAGATAGGGAATGCCATGTGCCTTGGCGATGCGCCCGATCTCTGCCGCCGGGTTCACCAGTCCGCCGCTGGTTGGAATCCAGGTGATCGAAATCAGCCCGACGTCCGGGCCGATCGCCGCCTCCAGCGCGGCCAGATCCAGTGCGCCGCTTTCGTCCGAGGGGATGACGTCGATCTCGATGCCGTCGCGCTTCGCCCGTTGCAGATAGGCCATGTAGTTCGAGGAATACTCGGACTCGCAGGTCAATATCCGCTGCCCCGCCTTAAGCGGAAGGGAATAGAAGGCCTGCCGCCAGGCGATGGTGGCGTTCTCGACCAGCGCGATTTCATTGCGTTTGGCGCCGATATGGGCGGAAACCTTGTCATAGACCGCCTCCAGTTGGTCCAGCCGGGCGGCATGCGCCTCGTAACCGCCAATCCGGGCCTCCAACTGAATATGATCTGTGATGGCATCGATCACCGGCTGCGGCATCAGGGCCGAACCACAGGCGAGCAGATGCACGCCGTCCCCGCCGATGCCGGGCGTTTCCGCACGGATCCGGTCGACCATCGCGGCGTCCATCACGCCTGTCTGCATCGCTCCCGCGTCCATCATACCCGCGTCCATTACACCCGCGTCATGTCATATTCGCCGCGCTTGCCGGTCCCGTACCGGCGCAGCGCGCCGTCCTCGCCCACTGCATTCGGCCGCTGGAAAATCCCGTTCTGCCAGGCGGTCAGGCGTCCGAAGATCCGGGTCTCCATCGTCTCGGGTCCGGCAAAGCGAAGGTTGGCCTCCATCCCTGTCAGGGCATCGGGGCTGAAGCTGGCCCGTTCTTCCAGGAAGATCCGGATCTCGTCCTCCCAGTCGATGTCGTCATAGGCGAAGGTCACCAGGCCCAGATCATCGGCGTCGTCAGAATCCAGCGCGGTGCCGATAGCCTCCCCGGCGGCTTCCACCGCGGCATCGTCGCCCAGGAACCGCGTTTGCAGCCGGGTCAGTCCATTCGCCATGGGGTATGGCCCGAACGACCCCTCGGACAGCGTCAGCGTCGCCGGTGGGCGGTTGTCGCCATCGAATTCGCCTTCCGCCATGTAGGACCTGTCACAGGCAAAGGTGATCTCGGCAAGCGGACCGGCAAAACAGGACCCCGGTTCGATCAAGGCCACCAACGACCGGGACGTCACGTCGATGCGCTTGAACAGCCGTTTCCAGTAGGCCGTGATCTCATTGGCCAGCCAGTGGTCGCGATCGTTCAGCACGGCCGCCTCGTGGGCGATCACCAGATCCGTGGCCCCGCTGGTTTTGAAGACGATCACGCCCAGTTCCGGCTCGTTGCTGCGCAGGTGCAGGATCGTGTCGTCCAGTTCCCGTGCCGCACGCAGCATCCATGTCGCCGCACCTGCGGCATGCAGGGCCGCACCGTCGGCAGGGGCCGGATCAGTGGGTCCGGCAATGCTTATCGTGGCTGTCTTGGCCTCTCGATCCAGTTCCACTTCCACGGTTGAATAGGTCACCGCATCGTCGGCGATCGTCCTCTCCAGCGGCGTCAGTTCGATCCCGACGACGTCATCGGCGCGCGTTGATCGGGCAGCGAACTCCGCCGCGCGCGCTGCGACTGCATCGTCGAATTTCGAGTTCGCGACGACCTCGTCCACAAGGCCCCAATCCTTGGCGCGCTTGCCCTTGGCGCCTTCCTCCATGGTCGAGAAGACATCCGCCCGGTCCCGCCGCACGCGGCGCTTGTCGGTCACCCGCGTCAACCCGCCCGTGCCCGGCAGCACGGCCAGCAGGGGGGCTTCCGGCAGGGCCACGTTCGATGATCCGTCATCGGTCAGCATGATCCAGTTGCAGGCCAGTGCCAGTTCGTACCCGCCCCCGGCACAGGACCCCCGAATGGCGCAGATGTATTGCTGGTCGCTGTCTTCGGCTGCGGCCTCATAGGTGTTCCGCGTCTCATTCGTGAATTTGCAGAAGTTCACCTTGTGGGCATGGGTCGCGCCAGCCAGCATCCGGATATTGGCTCCGGCGGAAAACACACGCTCCTTGCCCGATTGCATCACCACGACCTTGACCTCGGGATGTTCGAACCGCAGCCGCTGCACCGCATCGGCCAGTTCGATGTCGACCCCCAGATCGTAGGAATTCAGCTTCAGTTCATACCCGTCGAAAAGGCCGCCCTCTTCGTCCACATCCATGGTCAGCCGGGCAATTGCGCCCTCTGTTTCCAGCTTCCAATGGCGGTAGGCGGACGGGTGTGTCTGAAAGTCGATCGGTGTTGGCTGAGACATGGTCGTCTTCTCGCGATTCACTTTAGAGGTTGAACGATACTGCTCTTCTCGGGGCGAAAGAGCCTGATGTTAAGAGGCCTTGCCAGCATTCCACACGTGAACAAGCAATATAGTGCAGATTTATGATGGTCAGACCGGTCTGATCCGCGAAAGAAAATCGCTGACCAACGCCAGGGTCTGCTCCGTCTGCTGCTGATGCGGGGCATGCTGACAGTTGGCCAGCACATGTACCTCGGCGGGGATTGTTGCCAGGTCAGCAATCACATCGACCTGCGCCCGGGTGCCGTAGGGATCATCCAGCCCCTGCAGCGCCATCACCGGTTTCTTCCATTTCGGAATCACGTCGCTCACGTTCCAGTTTCGGAAACCGGGGTCCAGCCAGGAATCATGCCAGCCGTGGAACGCGCAATCGACATGGCTGTGATACTTCGACAGTTTGTCGCGCAGCCCGCCGGGATAGGCCGCACCCGCCGCTGTGATCGCCGCGACCGAGCAGTCCTCGACAAAGAAATGCGGCGCCAGCAGGATCGCGCCATAAATCCGCGGGTCCGGGACCAGCCCCTGGTGGACCGCCGCAATGGTCCCGCCGTCCGAATGTCCCAGCAGAACGCCCGTCCGCAGGCCAGCGGCGCGCAAGACCTGCGGCAGCACGGCCATCGCCTCGATCGTCATGTAATCCAGCGGCCAGGGCAGCGGGCGCATGTCCGACGCGCCGTACCCGTAGCGCGAAAAGGCGAAGACGCCCCATCCCGTCGCCTCGGTCAGCTGCTGCGGAAAGTCCCGCCACAACCGGACGCAGCCCAGGCCTTCGTGCAGCAAGACCAGGGTCGGGGCTTCATCCGGCGGTGGCCCCCAGCACCGCGCCTCCAGGCGGCCATCCGGCAGACTCAGGTAAAGATCGCGGCCCGGCGTCCAGTCCATGCCGGCCATCAGGCCCGCAGCTTGAACCGCTGGATCTTGCCGGTCGCGGTCTTCGGCAGATCGTCGACCACCTCGATCCAGCGCGGATACTTGTGCGCGCCGACCGCGTCCTTGACGTGCTCTTTCAACGCCTCGTCGTCGATGCCCGCGGACGCATCCGAAGGGATGACAAAGGCCTTGGGCTTTTCCAGCCGCTCCTCGTCCAGCGCCGGAACGACGGCCGCCTCCAGCACCGAGGGGTGCGCGATCAGCGCCTGCTCGACCTCGAACGGGCTGACCCACTGGCCCGAGACCTTGAACATGTCATCCGTGCGCCCGCAATAGATGTACCGCCCGTCCGGGCGGCGCGTGTACTTGTCGCCCGTACGGGTCCAGCGCCCTTCGAAGGTGGCGCGGTTCTTCTCCCGCTGGTTCCAGTACCCGTCCGATGACGAGATGCCCGAAACCAGAAGCTCCCCGATCTCGTCGTGGGCAACCTCGCTTCCGTCCGTGTCCACCAGCCGCAATTCATAGCCCGGCACCGCGACACCCGATGTGCCGTATTCGACCGATCCCGGGGCGTTCGACAGGAAGATGTGCAGCATCTCGGTCGAGCCGACACCGTCCAGAATGTGCGTGCCTGTAAGCCGCGTCCAGCGTTTGCCGATCTCCTCCGGCAATGCCTCTCCCGCCGAGATCGAGATGCGCAGGCGATCGACGCCCGGCACCGGGCCATCGCCGACATGGGCCAGCATCGCGCCGAACAAGGTGGGCACGCCGCAGTATATGCTCGGCCGATGCGCCTGCATCTGCTCGAACACGCTCTCCGGCGTCGGGCGGCCCGGCATCAGCACTGTCGTCGCCCCGACCGCCATGGGAAAGGTCATGCCATTCCCCAGCCCATAGGCAAAGAACAGCTTGGCGGCCGAGAAGATGGTATCGCTCTCCCTGATGCCCAGGACCTCCGCCCCGTAGGTGTCCGATGTTGCCCGCAACGCCTCGTGCACGTGGCGCACACCCTTGGGCATGCCGGTCGAGCCCGAGGAATAGAGCCAGAAGGCCGTGTCCCCCGGCGAGACCTCGGCCATCGGCCCGGCGATGGCCGCTGCAAGCGCCTGGTCAAAGGGCACGCCGATCGGGTTCTCTCCGCCGACCACGAAGACCGCGCGCAAATGGGTCAGGGTGTGCAGGATCGGCTGCACCGTCTCAACCATCGCCTCTGATATGAACAGAATTTTGGCCCGGCTGTCGTTCAGGATGTACCGGTACTGGTCCGTCGTCAGCAATGTGTTGATCGCAACCGGAATGACACCGGCCTTGATCGAGCCCCAGAAGATCACCGGAAACTCGATCACGTCGTGGACGATCATCGCGACGCGATCTTCCTGAACGATGCCGATCTTGGCGTAAAGATCGGGCAGCCGTCCGGTCTGTTCGGCCAATTGCCCATAGGTCAGGCTGCGCCCGCCCTGGATGAATGCCGTCTTGGCAGACCGGCCTTCCGCCAGATGACGATCCACGAAATAGATCGCGGCGTTCCCGTTCGCGCTCATGCGTCTCCTCCCGCTGGGGTCTTTGCGCCCGTGCTGGCCAAAGCCTAAGCGGGGCAGGCGAGGACAGGCAAGAGGGGGAAGCGGGATCGTGGTGCTGTCACGCGAAGTCTGATCGCAAAGATGGCCTGCAGATACCTTGCTCAGTGGGGAACTCGTCCATCAAGCCTGTAAATCTTCGGCCATTTTAATCAAATTTTAGCAATCGCCGCGTAGAGATCGCCGCGCTAGCAGGGGCGGTGATGGTAAAACCTCTCCACGTTCGAACACACGGCGCCCGGGCGGTCTGACACGCCGCCGCGGACCGTGGCCGAAAGGCCGAAGATCGCAAGTTGGCTGTGCAGCCACGCCTTCGGCCCCGCATCGCAAGATGCGGGGACAAGGTCAGGCCCTTCAGGGTCACGTCACGCAAGACGGTTCGATGGGGCCATTGCCCCGCAGAACGCTTCCCCGAAAGAGTGATACGGATCGCGGCTCGCCAAAACCGGCACAGGCCTGCTCCGTTTTGTGTGCAGCCATCTCGGCTGCAGCCGCTACCACATGCGTTCGACCGCGCCGGCCGGATAGCTGGTGTCATAGTCGATCGCATCAAAGCCGTCCTTGAACTCTTTGATGAATTGACCGGCCGTCGGCACCGCCGCGCTCTCATCCCCGGTCGCCCAGAGTTTCGAGCGCATCAGCGCCTTGGCGCACTGGAAATACATCTCCTCCAGCGTGACCACGATCACCGTTTTCGGATGCTTGCCGCTCTGCGTGAAGCTGCCGGTGATCTCCGCATCCGCGGTCAGCACGGCGGTCCCGTTTATCCTGACCACGTTGTTGCAGCCGGGGACCATGAACATCAGGCTGACCCGGCCGTCGCGCACGATGTTGCGCAGCGCATCCAGCCGGTTGTTGCCGCGCCAGTCCGGCAGCAGAAGGGTCGTGTCATCGACGATGCGCACGACCGGTCCGTCATCGCCGCGCGGTGTGCCGTCGGTCCCCTCGGGCCCCACCGTGCTCAGCACCGTGAACCGCGATGCTTCAATCCACGCCTTGTACATCGGCGTCATCTGTGTCGCGACCTTCTCGATCGCGGTTGGTACGGCCGCATCGTAGACCGCCTCCAGCGAGGCGATGTCGGTAATGGTCTGCATTCTACTCTCCACCACGTGAGATGAGTGTTTCGGGACGGTCTAGGCCAATGCCTTCGCCTCATCCTTGAGGTGCCGTCTCAGTTGCCGGTCGTGTCGGCTCATCGCGGACAGCTTCGCGGTTTCCGTAAAGGGCCGCCAGCGCGGCTGAGCCCCATGCACCTCGTCGCCCATGATCGTAACCCGCTCGATAACGCGCTCGCCCTCGAAATCGTTGACCACGTAATGCTGGGTAAACCGGTTGTCCCACATCCCGATGGTCCCGGCTGTCCAGCGATAGCGGACCGTACAGGCAGGCTGTTTAACCAGATTGGTCAGATAGCCAAGCAACAAATCGCTTTCCATTGCGTCCATCTCGACGATCCGGCGGGTGAAATGCTCTGACACATAAAGCGCCTTGCGCCCGGTTTTCGGGTCCAGCCTGACCAGCGGATGGATGGTCATCTTTTCGGGCCGGTTATGGGGCAGGGCGTCATGAAGCGCGGACAACCCGTCACACAGCTCCTGCATCGGGGCAGAAAGGCCTTCATAAGCCGCGAACAGGTTCGACCACATCGTATCGCCACCGACTTCCGGCGCGATCTTCATGTTCAGAATAGACATCAGCGACGGGTTCGGCAGGAAGGTCAGATCGGTGTGCCATTCATCCGCGATCCCGCCGGTAGATGCGGCCAGGCGAAAGATCTCGGGATGCTCCACATCGTTGCGGTCTTTCAGGTTTGGATGCCCCTCCAGCGGACCGAAGTTCTGACCAAATGCAACATGGGCGGCCTGATCCAGATGCTGGTCCGGGAAGAACAGAACCATGTGCTCTTCCAGCAGGTGCTTGATCTCGGCGATATCCCCGGCATCGGCTGCGGCCAGGCTGACACCGTGCACCTCGGCACCCAGCGCGGCTGACATGCGTTTCACGGTCCAGGCGTTCGATGTCATGGCTGTTTCCTCCTGTAGTTGCCATCCATCATCACGTGAAGGCCGGACCGAGGCAAGCCGGGCACCACGGCCGCGCATCGGCCTTGTGCTAAATGCCACGGACCAATCCGGGTTTTCCGGGAAAACCTCGGTGACTGCCCGGGGAGGGGCGAATTTTTGCAGGAACGATAATGTCTACAACGGAACAGGCTTGGCCCGAGATTACGGCCGAGCGCATTGATGCGGGCGACGCCCGCTCGGGCGTCTATACAGTCTACAAAAGAGGCAGCCTCGAACTCGACCTTGAAAACGGCTACGAGGTCCGCGTGAAGCCTGGGGACATGATCTCGGTCTACACAAAGATTCTCTACGACAGTTTCGGCAATCGCGACGGGTGCTGGCACACGTTCATGCGGGCCAAGACCGGTGTGGAATGGGTCGAAAGCCTGGAAGATCTGACCCCGATTACCGATTACGGCCGGATCGTCGCGGGAGAGACACTCTATCACGCACCCAGCGTCGAAGAACACAACCAGGCACCGCAATCCCGCGCGCTCGCACCTGTCGGCAGCGACTTGCCCGTGCGCGATGCCCCCGATGTTCGCCGCCTGATCGGCTGCGAGATTGTCGCCTACGACGACTACCGGCGCGAAGAGGACTGGGTCAGCGTCGGCTGGGGGGAATCCGTCACCACGTTCGGCGATGTCGAATTCCACGACATCACCTCATTCGTCGACGGGGTGATCGGTGCCGCAGCGGGCGATCGGATCGCCCTGCTGCACCTGCAGGCCCATGGCTACACCAGCGGCATTCACTTCGGTGACCCGGTGAACGGACGCGGCGTTGCGCTGACGAATGCCAGCTTCAACCAGCACGCCAATGAACTGCGGCGCTTGCGTCCGCATTTCGCCGATGGTGCCTGGGTCGCGGTGCGCGCCTGCCATGTGGGCCAGAACCTACAATTGCTGCAGAGCCTGCGCGATGCCTGGGGGGTGAATATCTTTGCCGGTCTCAGCTACTGGCGCAACGTGTCGGACTACAACACCGGAAACTACGTGGTCCTGACCCGGGACGGACAGATGTACCAGACGACGACCATGCCCGACGAGATCCAGCACTCGACCTGGCGGGTCTGGCGACGGGCCCGGAACTAGCACAACGAAAAGACCCGGCGCCGCATCGTAGCGCCGGGCCCGGAATTTCAGGACGGGCCGCAGCCCGCCCGGGTCAGCTTAGGCGAACCACCAACGCTCGGAAATGCGCGAGCCATCCAGCATCCAGAGGTTGCCGATGGTGCCGGAGTTGGCGAGCTTGGCCGAAGCGGCATCGACGTAGTTGGCGTACATCGGAACCACGGTCGCTCCCTCGGTCGAGCAGAGCATCTGCATTTCGGTGTACATTTCGCGACGCTTGGCCGTGTCCAGTTCGGCACGTGCTTCCAGCAGCAGCGCCTGGAACCGGTCGTTCGACCAGTAGTTGTCGTTCCACGGCACGCCGTCTTCGTAGGCGGTCGAGAACATCCAGTCCTCTGTCGCGCGGCCCGACCAGTAGCAGGCGCAGAACGGTTTTTTCTGCCAGACGTTGGACCAGTAGCCGTCCTGCGGCTCGCGCACCACGTTGACGTTGATCCCGGCGGCCTTGGCGCTTTGCTGGAACAGAAGCGCGGCATCGACAGCGCCGTTGAACGCCGCGCCCGAGGCCGAGAGATCGACATCGACCGAGTCAAGGCCAGCCTGCTTCAGGTGGAACTTGGCCTTCTCCGGATCGTACTCGGTCTGCGGCAGATCCGCGGCAAAGTACTGGTTCGCCGGACCGATCGGGTGGTCGTTGGCAATCGCGCCGTGGCCCTGCAGGATCTTGTCGACCAGTTCCTGACGGTTGAAGGCGAATTTCAGCGCCTTGCGCACGTCGACATTGTCGTAGGGCGCGACATTGGCGTGCATCGGGAAGGTGTAGTGCTGGTTACCGGTCACCTCGAACACGTTGACGTTCGGGTTGCGGGTCAGCATCTGCATGGTGGCGAAGTCGACCTTGTTGATCGCGTCGACCTGGCCGGTTGCCATCGCGTTCATGCGCGCCGCGGTATCGTTGATGGCCAGCATCTCGACCGAGTCGAAGAAGCAGGCATCGTCCTTGTAGTGGTTCTCGTATTTTGATCCGACCATGCGCACGCCGGGCTCGAAGCTTTCGACCTTGTAGCCGCCGGTGCCGATGCCCTTGGCGATCGATTCCTCGATCATACCTGCCGGATGGATCAGGATGTGGTAGTCGGATAGAAGATACGGGAAGTCAGCATTTCCTGCCTCAAGTACAAACTGCACTTGGTGGCTGTCCAGTTTCTTCACCTCGGTGTTTGCGCCAATGATCGGTTTCGCTGGAGACTCCGAACCGTCCTGGACATGGATTGCGATAGTCTCCAGCACGTCATCTGCGCCGAAATCCTTGCCGTTGTGGAAGGTCACGCCCTTCTTCAGATTGAAGGTCCAGGTTTTCGCATCGGCCGAGGCTTCCCAGCTTTCCGCCAGCTCGCCCTTCAGCGAGCCATCGGCGGCAACTTCGGTCAGGCAATCGAACACGCAGCCGTGCGCGGCGTTGATCATGTAACTGTCCGAATGGGTCCGGCCGTCCCAGCTGTCAGAGGTGTTCGAGCCGCCCATGCCCAGGCGGAACGTGCCGCCCTTTTTCGGGCTGTGGCCATCGGCAAATGACGGACCCGCGGCGGCGACAGCCGTTGCCGCGGCACCGGCCTTCAGGGCCGTGCGTCGGTTGAGGGTCAAAGCCATATTGTGTCTCCCTGTTGTGTCACGTGGCTCTCAGTTACTTGTAGTCTTGGTCGTCAAGGTTGTGCGTTTTTTGGGGCGTCTGATGCCCATATCGCGGTTATCTCATGACCATTTCAGCGCGGATAGGTCCAGTCAGCCCATCTTTTGCGTGGCAGCGTCGCCAATGTTTTCGACCCCGCGATCGGTCAGCAGATTTGTCAGCCAGTCGGGATCCATCTCGGGCACCGAGCTGAGCAGAAGGTCGGTGTAGGGGTGATGCGGCGGCTGGAACATCTCTTCCTTCGGCCCGGCTTCCACGACAACCCCGTCCTTCATCACCACCACCTCGTCCGCGATCGCCCGGACGGTTGCCAGATCGTGCGTGATGAACATGTAGGCCAGATCGAATTCGTCCTGCAGCCGTGCCAGCAGCTTGAGGATACCCTCGGCCACCAGCTGGTCCAGGGCCGATGTGACCTCGTCGCAGATGATGAATCTTGGTTCTGCCGCCAACGCGCGGGCGATGCCGATCCTCTGCTTCTGCCCGCCGGAAAGTTCGGTCGGGTAGCGGTTGTAATACTGCGCAGGCTCCAGTTCGATCAGATCCAGCAGCTCTTCGACCCGGCGTCGCCGCTCCGCGCCCTTCAGGCCCAAATAGAACTCCACCGGGCGCCCGATGATGTCCGAAATCCGGGTCTTGGGGTTGAGCGCCGTGTCCGCCATCTGGTAAATCATCTGCGCCTGGCGGAGTTGATCCTTCGAGCGGCGGCGATAATCCGCGGGAAGGGCTTGCCCGTTCGCGAGGATCTGCCCCGATTTAGGCGGCAGCAGCCCCGTGATGCAGCGCGCGGCCGTGGATTTGCCCGAGCCGGATTCGCCGACCACCGCGACCGTCCGGCCGGGATGAATGTCAAAGCTGATATCGTGCAGCACCGGGATCTTCCCGTAGGCGGCGACCACGTTCTGCACGCTGATCGCCGGCACGGAATCTGCCGCTGCCAAGGGCTTTTGCGGGCGCTCGAACGACCGCACGGCCCACAGCGACTTGGTGTAGTCTTCCTTCGGGGTCGACAGCATCGACCGGGTATCGGATTCCTCGACCTCGTCGCCCTTCAGCAGCACCTTTATGCGGTCCGCCATCTGCGCGACGACCGCCAGATCGTGCGTGATGTAGATCGCGGCGGTATCGAACTGCTCGACAATGTCGCGGATCGCGGCGAGCACCTCGATCTGTGTCGTCACATCCAGCGCCGTTGTCGGCTCGTCAAAGATGATCAGATCCGGCTTGCAGGACATGGCCATGGCGGTCATGGCGCGCTGAAGCTGCCCGCCCGAGACCTGGTGCGGATAGCGAAAGCCGATCTCGTCCGGGTTCGGCAGGCGTAGCGCGCGGTAGAGCTCGATGCCATCCGCCTGGCTGTCTGCCCTGGACATGACCGAATGCTGAACCGGCGCTTCGGTGTGCTGGTCCAGCAGTTTGTGCGCTGGATTGAAGCTGGCCGCCGCCGACTGCGCCACATAGGCGATGCGCTTGCCCAGCAAACCCCGCTTCGTCGCCGACGAAGCTTTCACCAGATCGATGCCGTCGAACTGGACATCGCCCGCGCTGATCCGGCAGCCGTCACGGGTGAAGCCCATGGCGGCAAGGCCAATCGTGGACTTGCCCGCGCCGGATTCCCCGATCAGCCCCAGCACCTCGCCCTTGTGCAGGTCCAGATCCACGCCGTGGACGATCTCGTTCCAGGTCTCGTCCGCGCGGCCCTCGATCTTCAGGCCGCGTATCTTGACGAGGAGTTCGGAGGTCTCGGTCATGTGCCTACTCCTTCAGTCCCGAGGACCGGTGCAACATCCAGTCCACGACGAAGTTCACAGCGACGGTCAGCAGGGCAATCGCACCGGCCGCCATCAGGGGCAGCGACGCCTGCAGCACGTCGAACGAAGCGTAGGAGATGAACTGGCTCATCTCCGCCACCATCGATCCCCAGTCCGCCAGCGGCGGCTGGATCCCGATGCCCAGGAAGGACAGCGCGGCAATCAACAGGAAGACGAAGCAGAAGCGCAGCCCGAACTCTGCCAGCAGAGGCGCATAGGCATTCGGCAGGATTTCCTTGAAGATCAGGTGGCTCAGCCCCTCGCCGCGCAGTTTGGCGGCCTCGACATAGTCCATGACCACAATGTTCAGCCCGACCGCGCGGGCCAGCCGGTAGACGCGCGTGGAATCCAGAACCGCGATGATCACGATCATGAACAGCGTCTGTGCATCGACGCTGAAGATCAAAAGATTGAAAGCGTCCAGATCCGCCGCCCAACTGGTGGCAACCGTCATCAGCAGCAATGCAAAGATCAACTGCGGGATCGACATCAGGACATCGACAATCCGCGACAGAAGCTGGTCCAGCCAGCCACCGACCGTGGCCGCCAGAAAGCCCATGGTCGCCCCCAGAACGAAGGTCAGAACCGTGGTGATGAAGGCGATCCCGACCGTATTCTGCGCGCCGTAGATCAGGCGGGAGAAGATGTCCCGGCCGATCTGATCGGTGCCCAGAATAAACCGCGGGTCGCCGCCGATGGCCGGATCGCCGCCCGGCGGGACATAGGTTTTGTCGAAAACCTCGGCCTGCCCATAGGGCGCGATCAGGTCGGCGAAAAGACCGCAGATGATGTAGATAAGGATGACCAGCAGGCCGAAGGCAGCCGTCAGCGGGGCCTGACGCATCGGCTTGGCGATGGTCTCGGGCATGGTCCGCCGCAGTGCCTCGCGAAAGACCCAGGCCGCGGCAGCCGATCCGGCGATGATGACGGCGACCCAGAACAGGAATGTCAGAAAGCCCATCATTTCGGATGCCTCAGGCGCGGGTTGGACAGGATCGAGAGGACATCCGCCGTCAGGTTCAGCAGGATATACGCCGCCGCGAAGATCAGGCAACTGGCCTGCACGATCGGGATGTCCCTCAGCCGGACGCTATCGACGAACAGCGATCCGACGCCGGGGTAGACGAAGACCACCTCGACCACGACGACGCCGGTGATGAGGTATGCCATGTTCAGCGCGATGACGTTGATCACTGGAGCCAGCGCGTTGGGGAAGGCGTGGACGACGATGATCCTGATCGGACTCAGGCCCTTGAGCCGCGCCATCTCGATATAGGGCGACGCCAAAAGGTTGATGATCGCCGCCCGCGTCATGCGCATCATGTGCGCGGTGACCACCAGCGTCAGCGTCAGCGCCGGCATGAAGGTGATGTAGAGCCGATCAAAGAACCCGTCCGGCTGTTCCAGCGAGTTCGGCGGGAAGATCGGGTAAACGATCGCGAGGAAGAGGACGAGAATATACCCGAGGAAGAACTCCGGGCTGGAGATCGAGGTCAAGGTACTGACGTTGGCCACCCGGTCGAAGATCGAATTTCGGTAGAGGGCAGCGAGGATGCCGATGGTCAGCGAAAACGGGATCGCGATGGCAGCAGCATAGAGCGCGAGGAAGAGCGTGTTTGCAAAGCGCGCCCAGATCTGATCGGCAACCGGTCGCTCGTTCCCGAAAGAGGTGCCGAAGTCGCCCCGAACCGCGCTGCCCAGCCAGTCCAGATACCGCTCGACCGGTGGACGGTCTAGGCCCAGTTCCTCGCGGATCGCGGCGACGGCTTCTTCCGTTGCGCCCTGGCCCAGCCGTTCTTCGGCAAAATCGCCGGGCAGCATGTTGACGGCGGTGAAGATGACCAACGAGACGACCCAAAGGGTCAAAAGTCCCAGCCCAAGTCGTTTGGCCAATAGAATCAGTATATCGGCTTTGATGCCCACATCGCAGCTCCCGTGTCGCCGGGGCGTTATTTGTCAGGTGCGATCTTTGCCGCTGCTGTCACCCCTACTGACATTCTTTGTCGCAGCGCAGCGTGAGCGCAAGGTCTAATGCCAGGCTGGCCCATAACGTAGGGAAGATTGGTTGCAGGCACACTGGCATCGTCTTACCTACGGAATAGATAGACAGGGGGCCGCTGCTGACACTCCGCGGCGGCGATAGACTTACATCGGACGGACGGACTGATGCGAATGAAAGCTGTACTCCTTGCGGCGCTGCTTGCTTTCGGTGTTGCCGGTGGAAATACCCGACCGGCCGCGGCCGACGAGATTACGTTCGACGCCGTGCCTGCGACGGTCGGCAGCTGCGCGATGGACCTGGAAGTCGCGGCAACCGCCCGGCAGCGGTCGCTGGGTCTGATGCACCGCGACAGCCTTCCCCGCGACCGGGGCATGGTCTTTGCCATGCCCAACCGCAATGCGCCCGGTTTCTGGATGAAGAACACCCTGATCGATCTGGACATCGCGTTCCTGGATGAGGGCTGGCGCGTCATGGCGATTGAGCAGATGAAGGCGCTGGATCTGAGCATCACGCGCGGCCCTCGGGGCACGGCCTATGCGCTGGAGGCCAATCTGGGTGTCTTGGCCGACTGCAATCTGCGGATCGGCGATGTGCTGACGCAGCCGCCCGATCTGTCGCGGGTGATCCCCTGACCATCTTGTGGGCGACCGGCGTGCTTTGGGGCTGTTGACCGGCGCTTACGCGCCCTTTGCTTGACCAATCCCGTCCCGCCCGGTCATGTGTGCCGGGAAAAAATACGAGGGAGAGATGGTCGAGATTCGCAACACCCTGAAAGAGTGTCTGGACGCGGGCGAGCTGGCGCTGGGCGTCGGTCTGCGCGGCGCACGCACGGTAGAGATCGCGCGGGCGATGAAAACCGCCGGGTTCGACTGGCTTTTCATCGACATGGAGCACAACACCATGTCGCTGGACGACGCCTGCAACATCTCGGTCGCGGCACAGGCCGAGGGGATCGCCCCCATCGTGCGTGTGCCGGGGGTCGAGCATCACCACGCCACCCGCGCCCTGGACGGCGGCGCACAGGGGATCATCGTGCCCCATGTGGACACCGCCGAGGTCGGGGCGCAGATGGTGAAGAATGTGCGATACCCGCCGGTCGGGCACCGCTCGCTCTACGGCGCGCTGCCGCAGGCAGGGTTTGCGGCGCATCCGGTCGATGAACTGATGCCCGCCCTGAACAGATCGACCTTTCTGGTGCTGATGATCGAAAGCCCGCAGGGGGTCGCCAACGCCGATGCCATCGCGGCGCTGGACGGCGTGGATGCCCTGCTGATCGGCACCGCCGATCTGACCGCAGAGATGGGCATCCCGGGGCAGGTCGCGCACCCGGACGTGGTCGCGGCCTATGAAACGGTGATCGCCGCCTGTCACAGGCACGGCAAGCACCCCGGCATGGGCGGCGTCTACGCGCCGGATGTGATGAAGCAGTACATCGATATGGGCATGCGCCTGATCCTCGCGGGATCCGAGTTCAGCTTCATGATGCAGGGTGCCACGGCACAGTCGGCTGCGGTGAGGGCCCTGAAATGATCCGCTGGTCCGACATTCAGTTTCAGGATCTTTTCAAGCCGCGAACGCTGGACCAGCGCTTCCCGTCGATCGGGCGCATGGAGGAAGCAGCGCGCCGCCGGATGCCGAAGTTCGCCTGGGACTACACGGCGGGCGGCATCGGTGAGGAGCACGGCGTTCGAAAGAACCTGACCGATTTCCAGCAGATCCAGTTCATGCCGCGGTATCTGGTCAATCCAGAGCCGGTGGATCTGACGACCACAGTCTTTGGCGAAACCTATTCTGCCCCGTTCGCCCCCGGCCCCGTCGGCCTGTCGGGGCTGATGTGGCCCGATACGCCGCTGCACATCGCCCGGGGCGCCGCAGCCCACGGGTTGCCGTGCGGTCTGTCGGGTGTCGGCACAAACTCGATCGAGGAGGTCGGCGCGATCCTGGGCAAGGACCTCTGGTTTCAGCTTTATCCCCTGCGGGACGAAACCTCGGATGCCGACATTCTGAAACGGCATCAGGCGGTCGGCGGCAAGGTTCTGATGGTGACCGTCGATATCCCTGGACCGACGCGACGCCAGCGCGATATCGGCAACGGCCTTGCCGTGCCGCCGCGACAGGACTGGCGCACATGGGTGCACGGCGCGATGCGCCCGGCCTGGGCCTGGGCCACGTTCTGGAACGGGTTGCCGCGGTTCAAAACGCTGGAGCGATACGCCGGGGAAAGCACATCGTCGGTCACGGAATTTCTTGGCACGGCGCTGGGAGGGCACATCCACAAGGACCGGCTCAAACGCTATCGCGATCTCTGGCCCGGCAAACTGGTGGTCAAGGGTCTGTTGTCGCTGGACGATGTGCGCCTCGCGCAGGAAATCGGCGCGGATGGGATCATCGTGTCGAACCACGGGGCGCGGCAGCTGGATGCGGCGCCAACCGCGGTGCAGGTGTTGCCGACCATCAAGCAGGCGGTCGGCGGGTCGATGACGGTTCTGGTCGATGGCGGCGTTCGCACCGGGCTGGACATTGCGAAATACCTGGCCCTGGGCGCGGATTTCGTGCTGCTCGGCCGCCCGCTGGTCTGGTCGGTTGCCGCCATCGGGCCCGAAGGTCCGGCGCACGCGCTGGAAATTCTGAAGCAAGAGCTGGCCACAAATGTCGGCCAGATCGGCCTGAGCGACTACCGCGATCTGGCAAAGGCGATCTATGAGGGAGGGGCTTGAGGGGGCTTGGCTGAAGGCGTGTGATTTGCCACGCCTGCGGCCGGAACCGGGTGATATCCTGACGCGGCAGATTGCATTTTGCCGGAGGATATTGTGAGAAAAATCTTTTCAGTCGTTGCCATTGCCGGGCTCTTTGCGGCATCGGCCCATGCAGGTGAAATTGAAGACCGGCTATGGCAGCTTGCCGCCAATGCGTCGGGGACGAGTGCCCAGGGGCAGGTTCAGCAAGGGGTGAACCCCGCCGAGGCGGTCCTGAACAAAGAACAGATCGCCGCCTGCCAGACGAGCTGCGCCGACGTTCTGACACCGTGCACATTTTCAAGCACTTCTGGCGATAACTGCACGTCCTGCAAGCACACCAAAACGACCGCAGCAGGCCATAACCGGACGCGAGAAGGCGACGCCTTCAAGCCGAAGGATGTGGACAAAAAGGGCTGGTACGCCGATTGTGACGGCGAGGGGTACTGAGCGTCAACGAACCCGGTCGCACAGGCCCAGTGGGAGATGCGCAAACGCTTAGCGAAGTGCACATATGACAAGGCCGGGCTGGTGCCCGGCCCCGGAGATGGATTGCCCGCTTACTTCGGCAGATCGCCCGACACGCCTTTCACGAACCAGTCCATGCCCAGCAGCATGCCGTCATCGGCAACCGCGCCTGCGGCGACACGCTCCGCCCCATCGCGGTCCGTGATCGGGCCGGTGAAGGGATGGACGGATCCGTCACGCACGGCAAGCTCGGCCTGCTTGGCCATCACGGCAATTTCGTAGGGCATGTTGTAGTAGGGGCTCATGACCACTTCGTTTGTGCTGAGACCTTCCCAGTTGTCAGTGCTTTCCCAGGTTCCATCCAGCACGGCCTGGGTGCGCTTGATGTAGTAGGGGGCCCAGTTGTCCTCGATCGCCGTCAGCTGCGCGGTCGGGGCGAACTTGTGCATGTCAGAGGCCTGACCAAACGCCATCACGCCGGCGTTCTCGGCGGCCTGCAGGGCGGCGGGGCTGTCGGTGTGCTGCATGATGATGTCGGCACCCTGGGCGATCAGCGCCTTGGCGGCATCGGCTTCCTTGCCCGGATCATACCAGGTGTTCACCCAGACGACCTGCACCTCGATGTCCGGGTTCACCTCTTGCGCGGCCAGCGTTGCCGCGTTGATGCCGCGGACAACCTCGGGGATCGGGAACGAGGCGATGTAGCCGATCTTGTTGGTCTTGGTCATCTTGCCGGCGATCTTGCCGATGACATGGCGTCCTTCATAGAACTTGCCGGAATAGGTCGAGACGTTGTCCGCCCGCTTGTAGCCGGTGGCATGCTCGAACTTCACGTCCGGGAACATCTTGGCGATCTTGATGGTCGGGTCCATGTAGCCGAACGACGTGGTGAAGATCAGCCCGTGGCCGGAGGCAGCAAGCTGGCGGATGACCCGCTCGGCGTCAGGACCCTCGCTGACGGATTCGACAAAGGTCGTCTCGACCCGGTCGCCGAAATGTTCTTCGACGGCAAGGCGGCCCTGGTCATGCTGATAGGTCCAGCCGTGGTCACCGATCGGGCCGACATAGACAAAGCCGACCTTCAGGTCAGCGGCGAGGGCACTGGTCGTCAGCGCCGCGCCCGCGGCGGCGGCGATCAGCCCCTTGTGAAAGCTTCGACGGTTCATGATGGATCTCCTTGCTGTCAGGTGTCGGTCTGTTGCGGCTTATCGCGCCGCCTATCCCCAGTTTATGCCCGGTGGTCCGGTACGGATTTGTGGGCGTTCTCGTAATCTTCGGCCGTGATCCGCGGATGGTCTCCGCTCAGCGTAACGCAGGCCATGGCGCGGTCGGCATAGACCTCGCGCACCAGTGGGGCATCGGTCAGGTCGTCGAAGAGCCCGGGCGAAAGATCGTAGTCGCCGCCGTCGTCATGGATCCAGAGATGGCTGCCGCAGACGCTGCAGAAGGCCCGCTCTGCAAAGGCGGAGGAGCGATACGTCGCGACAGGACCGGATGCATCAACCGCCTTTGCGCTGATGCACCAGACCGCCGATCCGCTCCACCGCTGGCACATGCGGCAATGGCAGGCGGATGCCCCGCGCGAGACCCAGTGCGCCGTCACCGTCACGGCGCCGCAAAGGCACTGTCCCGTCAGGGTCTTGGCGGTGTTCGTAAGGTCCGCCATGCCGGGTCTCAGGCCGTGCCCCGGTAGGGCTCGACATATTGGAGGGCCATGTCCCAGGGGAAAAAGATCCAGGTGTCCTGGCTGACCTCGGTGATGTAGCTGTCGACCATCGGTTTGCCTTTGGGCTTTGCATAGACCGTCGCGAAGTGCGCGTTCGGGTAGAGCTTGCGCACGATATCCAGTGTTCGGCCGGAATCGACCAGATCATCGATGACCAGGATGCCCTTGCCGTCCTGCATGAGATCGGCATCGGGCGATTTCAGAACGATGGCGTCCGCCTGGTTCTGGTGGTCATAGGACTTCACCGAAATCGTATCGACGACGCGGATGTTCAGCTCGCGCGCGATGATGCAGGCCGGAACCATGCCGCCGCGGGTAATGGCGATCACGGCGCGCCACGAGCCGTCCGCGCCGGGGCCCTGATGGTCCAGCCGCCAGGCCAGTGCCCGGCTGTCCCGGTGCATCTGCTCCCAGCTGACATGGAAGCCCTTCTCGTGTGGCAGGGTCTCGTTCATCGGCGTTCCCTCGCGATTCCCCGCCGTTTCTAGGCCGGAGCGGGAAGCGGGTCGAGCCGATTCTTGGGGGCAGGCGCCTCAGGCGCCGATCGATACCTCGACGATCATCGCCGAATAGAAGACGAAGCTCGCCACCAGAACAAAGAGATGCCAGATCGCATTCTGGAAGGGCAGCCGGTTCCAGAGGTGGAAGATCACGCCGAGCGAATAGAGGCCGCCGCCGACCAGGATCAGCACTAAGGTTGCCGTGGTGATTTCCTGGCTGATCGGGCCTGCCGCGAAGACGAAGGCCCAGCCCAGCGCAAGATAGAGCGCGATCGACAGCCTTTCCCACCTGTCCGGGGCGAAAAGTTTCCCGGCGAGGCCGAGCAATGCGCCGGACCAGACGCCGACCAGCATCCAGCGGCCAAGCGGCCCGCCGGCGATCACCGCATAGGGCGTGTAGGTTCCGGCGATCTTCACATAGATTGCCCCGTGATCCAGCCGCCTCAGCAGATCCAGGATGCGCGCGCCCGGGCGGCGCACGAAGGTCAGGTTGTAGCTGGCGGAAAACGCCAGCATCGCCAACAGACTGGCACCGTAGATCGAAACGGCGGCTATGAAGTACCCGTCATCGCGCCAGACCGCTGCCAGCGTGACCATGACGGGCACAGCGAGCAGAGCGCCAATCACGCCGATGACGTGAACCGTCGCATCCGAGACCTCTTCCGATCGCGAGTAGTCTCTGCGCTGCCGCCAGCCTTCGGTCATGTAAGCGAGCCTATTCCGACATGGTTAGCAAATCATCCACACAATGTGGGGAGCACGCGCTGATTGGAACAGGTGACGTAAGGGTGCTTAGCGGATTTTTTACCGCAGCCATGGCCTAACGGGATTGCCGGGGAGAACACCGGTGGACCGAGACGGAGTATCCAGATGCCGATCGCTGCCGCGAAGACTGCCCCGGATTTCGATGCCGAACTGGCGGATACGCGTTTAAAGCCAGATGGATACTCAGCGCCGACGGACAGAAGCGGCGCCGCCGGACGGGCCGCGCATCTTGTCGGGGTCATCGTCGAATCGGACGATGCGGCGCGCGAAAAAGTCACCAAAGCGGCGACCGGTGCGATGCAACCCATTGTGCTGGAGGAGACGAGATCCATTGCAGAGGCGCGGACGCTGTTGCAACGCACAGCGGTCGACTTCCTTGTGATCGGCCAGTCCATCGCGGATGGCGATGCCTTTGAATTTGCGGCGAACCTGAATGCCGAACCGCGCTTTTGCACCATTCCGGTCATCATGACCGGTCAGTCCGTGACGCTGAATCTGGCGCAAGGGGCGCTGCGAAGCGGGGCCTCGGATGTCATGGCGATCGACAAGCTGACCCCCGTGCAATTTCATCAGACCGTGAAATCGGTGATGCGGCGCGGGCCTGCCCTGGCTGTCGATGACCTTGCCCGCCTGTCTAATCTGCAGGCCGAACACGATACCCTGTGTCGCCTGACCCAGCGCAACATGCGTCTGGCCAAAGCCAATGTGATCCCTCTGATGTCCTTTGCCTGGCGGGTGGTGGCCGGGGAGCAGTTGAACAGCACCGAGCGGCCGAATGTTGCCCGCAAACTGGCCCGCCTGACGCGCAATCTGGTCGGACTTCTGGATGACAGCCGGATCTCGGCGACGATCCCGCACCACGGATCGGCGGAGCAGGACGTCAACCTGAAAGAAATGGTGCATGCCATGGTCTCTGACCAGACGCACGAGCTGCATCAGAGCCGGGCGCACATATCGGTCCGCGACATCCCGGTCCTGCACTGCCGCGAAGACTTGATGCGCATGTTGATGGAAGAGCTGTTGCTCGTTGCCGTGCGTGCCACGCGTCTGGGCGAGGTGCCGGAAATCGAGCTTGGCACGTCGATGGATACGACCGGCCAGCCCGTCCTCTGGTTGCGGGAGGCAGGCATGCCGCTGTCTGCCCGAAAGCAGGCACTGGCAAATCGCGGCCATGATCTGACAACGACGCGGCTTGATACGCGGCGCGACGAATATTCCTGGTCGCTCTGTCAGAGGCTGACGGAACGCCTCGGCGGTCAGTTCCGCATCGTCGATACAGGGTCAGAAGGCAGCCTTGTCCAGATGCGCTTTGACAGGGCACGCGTCGTGGAGATGTCTGCCTGAAAGTGGAGATGTCTGCCCGAACGCCGCGCCTCAGAAATCGCTGAGCTTGGTTTCCATGCTCCGCAAGCTGAGGATCGTCAGCGCCTTGCCGTCGCGGTTGATGAGACCCTGATCCTTGAGCTTTGACATCTCGCGCCCGACGGATTCGCGCTGGGACGATATCAGCGTCGCAAGTTCCTGCTGCGTCGGCAGGCGTTCGACCAGTCCCTGATCCGGCGCAGACTTGACGCACATCCGCAGAAGCTGCGCGCAGAGCCGCTGCTCCGTCGACAGCGTGGTCGCCTCGGTCATCCGGCTGGAGAGGTGGCGGATCCGGTCGACCAGATAAGTCAGGAAGGCCTGGTTGACGGACCGGTTGGTGTGCAGCACCTCGCGGAAATTGCTGGCCGACATGCGGGCGATGCGGCTCTGCTCTTTCGCGAACACATTCGTGGACCGTGGCTGCCCGTCGATCGCGGCAAAAATGCCGAACGCATCGCCGCGCGGCAGATCAGAATAGAGAACCTCGCGCCCGTTATCCGTGAAGGTTGCAGCGCGTGCCAGACCGTCGACGACGAAGAAAACGTCGTCATCGGTGTCGCTCTCGCTGACGATCACCGACCGCGGGGCAAAGTTACTTTCGGTCCAGAACTGCGCCAGGGCCTCGACGCCGCTTGGCCCGCAGGCATGCAAGGTGCTGCCCTCTGGGTATTTGTTGTCTTCTAGATCGCTCATAGTCTGACGATCCCCCGCCGATCGGAAGTTGTGCGCGACACTTCTACATCCTGCCTGCACTGTCCAGCAATCGATTTCGACGCAACCGGCGTCAGAGCGCCGATCACAGAGTTTTTTTAAAAAATGTGATGAAACTCACATTTTGCGAAACGGGCACTTTTTAACGTCAATTTGCTTTCGGGAATTAGGCATGGTGCTGGATCCGAACCCGTCTCAGCCATGAGTTTCCGGAACATGCGTGCGTAGCTTATCCTAGGTAAGTTCGGCGGGCAGTCTTCTCCGGGATTGCCCGCCACTCCGTTCTTCAGCCGCCAGAAAACGCGCGGCCCGGGACGCCGCGTTCTGACAGGAACGCCTCGGACGCAATCGGGCGCAGTAACAGATCGGCGGATAGACAACGCTTAACCTGCGGCCTGATCCGTTACCCGCATGCGCAGCCTGCGGTCCGGCAACAGCAAATTTCGAGACGGCGGCTTCAAGTGCCGCGTCGCCCCGAACAGGTCGGCAAGCGCTGCTTGCGATCCTTCGACCGCCCTTCCGCAACAGGACGGATCGGCCGCGTTCCTCCAGTCCGAAGCGTCACTTGTTATAGGCAGGGGGCCTGTGTAGCATCCGATCAGTTTGCACGCGTCTCTGACGCAAAGCCAAACGCGGATCCGCCAGGTCGCCAAACCCAGATACCGGTCCGAAATGAACACAACCGGCGCTCTTACGGGAAGAGACGTCGAAGACAACACGGTATCGCGGAACCAGGAACGGAGGAACACATGCTGCACGATAAATTTTTCATTGCCAACGAATGGCGCCAACCGGCGACCGATGCCCGGTTCGAGATAAAGAACGCCTCGACCGGCGAGGTTGTCGGCACCACACCAGAGGCCTCAAAGGCCGACATCGATGCCGCGGTCGCTGCAGCCCGGGCGGCTTTTGATTCCGGCGAATGGTCGGGCATGGCCCCGTCCGGACGTTCGGCAATCATGCGCCGGTTTGCCGAGGAACTGCGGACCCGGGCACCCAAGACCGCGGAAGCGGTCAGCACGCAGAACGGGATGCCAATAGCGATCTCCGGCGCCTTTGAAGGCGATGTCGCACCAGGGTTGCTGGACTACTACGCGGATCTGGCTGACGAGATGGTGGTGCAGGATACGCGGCCATCGCAGTTCGGCAAGGAAACCTATGTGCAGCGGCTGCAGGTTGGCGTCGTCGCCGCGATCATCCCCTGGAACTTCCCGGTCAATCTTTCCCTGGCCAAGCTGGGGCCGGCCATGGCGGCCGGGTGCACGATGGTGATCAAACCATCGCCCGGCACCGTCCTGGACAGCTACGTGATGGCGGAAGCCGCGCTGGCCGCCGGCGTGCCGGCCGGGGTGCTGAACTGGGTTCCGGCAGAACGGGAGGTCGGCGCGTATCTGGTGGAACATCCGGGCATCGACAAGGTCGCCTTTACCGGCTCGACCCGGGCGGGGCGGACAATCGCCGCGCGGTGCGGCGAGCTGTTGCGGCCGGTAACGCTGGAGCTTGGCGGGAAATCGGCGGCGATCGTGCTGGAAGACGCCGATCTCGAGACGTTCACCCAGGGGATCCCGACCGCCTGCCTCTTGAACAATGGCCAGACCTGCTATCTGGGGACGCGCATTCTGGCACCGCGCACCCGCTACAGCGAGGTCGTCGATGCGGTGGCGGGCTTTGTCGGCGATCTGAAGGTCGGCGACGCGCTGGACCCGGAAACACAGATCGGCCCCGTCGCCTCTGAAGAGCATCGCGAACGGGTCGAGCGCTACATTGCGATCGGAAAAGACGAGGCACGGTTGGTGGTTGGCGGACGCCGTCCAGAGACCTCGCAAGGCGGATGGTTCGTCGAGCCGACCGTCTTCGCCGATGTTGACAACCACGCAACCATCGCGCGGGAAGAGATCTTCGGTCCGGTGCTGTCGATCATCCCCTATGAGGCGGAAGACGATGCGATCGCCATGGCCAACGACAGCGATTTCGGGCTGGGAGGCTCTGTCTGGAGCGCCGATAACGACCACGCCCTGGACGTCGCTCAAAAGGTGAAAACCGGTTCAATCGGCTTGAACGGGTATGTCATCTCGGTCGGCTCGCCCTTTGGCGGGATCAAGGCAAGCGGTATCGGACGGGAATTCGGCCCCGAAGCGATGCTCAGCTATCAGCAGTTCAAGTCAATCTACGCCATGGCCTGACGGGCTGATCTTCGGCGCAGCTCCCGGCGGCGTGTGTCTTTATGCGCCGCCACAAAGTTTCACCGGGTGCGCGAATTTCGGAAATTCGTACACCCCGATGGATGCCTTTCCTCAGATATCTTCTGCCGCCCTGTTGGCCAGCATGAGGGTGGGCCGGTGCGCCATGCGCGACATCGGCGATACGCAATATCGGCGATGCGTAACAACGGCCATGCGTAACAACGGCGATGCGTAAAGCACCACCGTCCGGGCGCAGGCTTATGGTCGAGACGTCGCCCGCATCTCCAATCGCGCGAAGCCATTTCACCCCGGGACAGACAGTCCACCGTAAGGCCCATGGTGTCCTGGAACCAACTTGGTTCACTGCAGTTCGGAGAGCCCGGCCAAACGGTTGACCCCTGCATCTAGGTCAGTGTCCCGGTTGACGCAGAAGCGCACCTTTGGCTGACGGGCAGGCTTGGCGGCTGCGTCCGCTGGTTTGACCTCAGCCGATCGTGCACCTCTGCGTCCTTGCAGGAAGTGCCTGCGCGTCCCCCCGACGCCTTACGAAAAAGGCCCGGCGGTGCCGGGCCAATGTTTCGCATAAGAGGGTTGCCGGACTATCCCGCTGTCAGCAGCGGGGTCTTTTCCTCGGGCAGTTGCGGCTTGCCCGGAGGCACTGTTTCCAGATGCAGTTTCCCGTCCTTCACCGACACGCGGACAATCCCGCCCTTGGCAAGGTCGCCGAACAGAAGCTCTTCGGCCAGCGGCTTCTTGATGTTCTCTTGTATGACCCGCGACAGCGGACGCGCGCCCATCTTGTCGTCGTAGCCCTTGTCGGCGATCCATTCCGCCGCGGGCCGGGTCAGTTCGATGGACACGGAACGTTCCATCAACTGGGCTTCCAGTTGCAGGACGAACTTTTCAACGACCATCAGGATCACGTCTTTCGGCAGCGACCCGAACGAGATGGTCGCATCCAGACGATTGCGGAATTCCGGTGTGAACATGCGCTCCACCGCCTCTGTGTCTGCGCCTTCGCGGCGGTCGCGGCCGAACCCGACAGCGGCTTTCGCCTGCTCGGCTGCACCGGCGTTCGAGGTCATGATCAGGATCACATTGCGGAAGCTGACAGACTTGCCGTTGTGATCGGTCAGCGTGCCGTGATCCATGACCTGCAGCAGAATGTTGAAGACATCCGGATGCGCCTTCTCGATCTCGTCCAGCAGCAGCACGCAGTGGGGGTGCTGATCGACGGCATCGGTCAGGAGCCCGCCCTGGTCGAAGCCGACATAGCCCGGAGGCGCACCGATCAGACGGCTGACGGAGCGTTTCTCCATGTATTCCGACATGTCGAACCGCTTGAACTCGACCCCCAGGACCGAGGCGAGTTGCTTGGCAACCTCGGTCTTGCCGACCCCCGTCGGACCGGTGAAGAGGTAGGAGCCGATCGGTTTTTCGGGCTCGCGCAGACCCGCCCGGGCCAGCTTGATCGCGGAAGAGAGGGCATCGATCGCCGCGTC
>JBCCMP010000015.1:0-25393 GCA_039026295.1 Pseudomonadota bacterium
CGAAGAAGGCACCAGTTTTCGCAAAGTGCTGGATGACCTTCGATGCGAACTGGCCGTCTCCTACCTGCGGAACGAAGAAATGCGGATTGAAGAAGTTTCATACTTGCTGGCTTTCACCGACCCAAACTCCTTCTATCGCGCCTTTAGGTCTTGGACTGGCATGACACCCGCCGAGGCACGCCGCATTCACTGACGTCGCCTGCTGCAAGTCTTTTGGCGCAATTCACCAATGTTTCATGTGCATCGGCCGCCGAACCTGGCGGGCGTATCTATCCCGATCCACATGTTCGAAGGACTGCGACATGACAAAAGACGCGACTCTCGCATCTCGACGCCAAGTTCTGACCGGTGCGGCCGGCTTAACCGTTGCCGCCGCGGCTATGGCATCTTCCACCGATACGGCCGAAGCGCAGCCCGCACGGGAATTTGCGGGAAAGACAGCATTTGTGACCGGCGGTGCCCGCGGCATCGGGCTGGCCTGTGCGGAAGAACTGGCCAAGGCTGGGGCCAATGTCACGCTCTTCGATATTGCCGCCCAGCCGTCCGAAGTACCCTATCCATTGGCCACGGAAGAGGATCTGGCGAACGCAAAGGCCGCCGTCGAAGCTCATGATGTGAAGTGCTTGGCAATCAAAGGCGATGTGCGCGACATCGCTGCTCAGAGGGCAGCCGTTGACCAGACACTCGCCGAGTTCGGGACGTTGGATTTCCTGATTGTCAACGCAGGGATCACCCAGCCGGGGCGGATCGGCGGCTTTGATCAGCAGGAGGTGCGTACGATTACCGACATCAACCTGATCGGTTCGATCAACACGCTGGAGGCGGCGATGCCTGTCATGGAGGCGCAAAAAAGCGGCCGCGTGATCCTGATGGCATCGACCACTGGCCGCGCCGGCAGCGACCGGTTTCCACTTTATGGCGCGACAAAGTGGGCCATGATCGGCCTCGCGAAAAGCGCCGCATTGTCAGTCGCGCCGCTCAACATCACAGTGAATGCCCTTTGTCCGACGCTCGTTCGAACAAAGCTGCTGGACAACGACTATGTTCTGAACGCTCTTGCACCGGGCGCCGGCCTGACCTTCGAACAGTTCGACGGGATGGCCAACCAGATGATCCACCCGATGGATGTGGGGTTCTACGAGCCCATCGAGGTAGGGCGCGCAGCGGCCTTCCTTTGCGGTGCAGGAGCAACGGTCATCTCGGGCGAAGTGATCGATATCGGGGCCGCCGCAAATGCGCGATTCCCGGCTTGACACTGAACAGTAAGATTTGGGCGCATGCATCCAATGACCGAGACATCGCCGCCATGCTGGAGTTGGCGGCGGTTTGATCCGTTGCATTGATCCGCTGGCCGGCAACTCAATCCCTTTGTGTAACAAGGCCGCACCATTCGACATAGCGAGCACATGGCTGCTACCGTGAAGAGGTGTCCTAATCCGATATCCCGCTGCGTGAGACGGAGACCTTCGGAACAGCAGAGGCTAGCACACTATCCGCAATTGGACGTTAGGCCGCAACGCTTGCACACATATGTTTGCGCCGGATGGGTAAATGCGTCTTCCGCAGCGAAATCAAAATAAACTTTTCAATTCATAGTCTTGCGACGATCAACAGTGTTCCAAATCCCAATATCAGCGAGAACTCCTCTCAGGCCTAATACAACTCTTGCGCATCTGAAGACCTGTCGGCGCACGCGTTGACATATCAGTAAAGTTACGGGACTGTTGCGCGGCGAGGGGAATTTCCATGCCGAACAGGATAAACAGAACGTTTGTGCAGTCGATCGGTTCACTTGCACGCAACCCGTCGATTGTTCGTCGAACAAGCAACACAGTAGCGGACCTGACGGTCGTCACGACGCCGGGCAACAGCGTCACTTTCGAACCGGGTGGCAGCACGACGTACGACCCCGGCGACCTCGGGATTCCGGATTGGGATCCGACCGATCTGCCTCAGACAGTACAGCTCCAGACAATCCGGATCGTGCGACCGGACGACCTTTTGAACGGCTTTTTCCAGTTCCACAACCTGCAGCATAACCCTTTGTTCTTGCGCGCTCAGAAAATCGATCCGAGCAAGCCCGCATATCTCTCACTGAACCTGCCGGGGCAGCACTTCGGTGAACAGACGATCGCCGAGAACGCCACACCCGTGATCCCCTTGCGTGCCCGGTTGGCAGGCCGCAGCCGGATCGCGGTGAAAATGCCCAGCGGCGACCCGGGCCCGGTGATGACAACCGCCGGGCTGCTCGACGCGCTGACCCGTTGGCCGCTCAGTCTTGATCCTCTGGCGCATTCAACATGGGGCGGCCTGTCACGCTCGACGCTGCAATCCGTCAGCGAAACGTTTTCCGATCTCACCGTCGATCTGACTCTCCATCTGGGTAATCTGGGCGCCCCGGCTGCAGCCTGGTACGCCCCGCACGCCACCAGTTCCGAGGCTGAAGCCGCGTTCACTCAATTGAATGCAGAAACATCGACCGGGCAGATCAGCCAAAAAGCCCGTGCGATCCGCTCGACGATCGAGAATAAGTCGCATGCCTACGCTGTGAATGCCAAGTCGAATGCGCCTGCCGGATCGACATCTGCCCAGCGTACTGAAATAGCCGAAACGGCAGAGGCTTTGTATGAAGTCTGGTTTGCGCTGCACCTCGCACGCAAGCTGATCTCGTCCCGGGCTGATTTCTCGCCGCTGCAGTATTGGTCGATGTCGGGCCTGTTTGACCTGATGATGCATCCGCACATGCCGGCCGAGACATCAACGGCGCTGGAATTGCCGTATCGTCTGATCACATCGCCCGGCTACAACGCCGTGTTTCAGCATTCGGGTCCTGCCCTCTCCGGCGCCTATGATCGTGGCTCACGGGTTGAACTCTGGCACAGCCGATTGCGTCGGGACGGTGACCCGCCGCGCGACCTCGGCCCCGAAGGCACGGATCTCTTTGCTCTTTGGTCGCCCGATTACAATCTGGAAGAAGGAAAACCTGATTTCAGTGGTCCGGGCACTGCCGCGAGTGACGAGGGACTGTCGCTGAACGCAGAGCAGCGGCGCTGGATTGTTCAGCGAACGACCGGCCATAATGAAGAACAACACAACACCATCGAGGGGCACTACTATCGCCCCGTCCCCGCAAAGGTGCGGGAGATGGTGCTGACGCCCCTCGGGGCCACACTGGACGCCGAAGGCAAATGGCCGGACGAGTCGTCGCTCCATCCAGGCTTTGGCCGGCTGACTGGCTGGCTGCACCAGGCGTCTTACGGCCGCGATCAAAATGTAGTGGTCACCGAGGCAGGCTGGATCTATCCGATGGGCTTCCCGGCGACCAAGGTCACGGTTACCGAGCGAAAGTTCCGCGCGATCGCCGACGGCGACCATGCCGCGGCCTTGCACAAGCGGATATTCCTGGTGATCAACAAAGCCGTGCTCGATTTTCCAGAAAGCGGTCAGCGTTTCGCGGGACGTGGGCTGCCGTTTTCACGCATGACTGCGGTCACCCGGGTCACCCCCAACCTTGATGACAGCACCGATATCTCGGGCATCCCTGGCGCGTTCTGGGTGCACCTCGAAGGCGGTGGTCCGCGCCTGGGGTTCGAATTCGAAGGCACTGACCCTGCGGGCCGCACAATCGGGATGAAGCTGGCACAGATCTGGGTGCCTGGCGGGTTCGAGACCGCCGGGAACACTCCGGTTGGGCTGCTCGCCAACGCTTGGGACGCTGCCGCATTACGCTCGCGTGTTAACGGTCAGATCGTGCGCCTGATGGCCGGAGGTGATGGCGATCTTGACCTTCCGGTTCAGGATATCCTTTTCGGTGCGGACGCGATCAGCGGCAACGTTTCGACGGCTGTGATCAATGGCAAACGGCCTTTCCATCCAGCGGTTCGCGGGCTGAAGGCGCGCATCCCGGCACTCAGCGATTTGGCCGGGTCCAGCCCTACAACGGTGCGGGAGATCTCATTCGCTCAAAACTATCTGGACGGGGCCCTTGGCCAGACTGTGACCCCGGTGGTGCTGGAACTGACGGACCCGGTCGATCTGGATTTCGCGGGCGATCTTACCTCTGACGCCATGGGGGCGATCGGGCAGGCGAACCAGCAGATCAGGGCTCTTGCCGACGGGTTGGGGCCGGTTCCGCTGCCCGGTGGCGGCAATCTGAACTTGCTGGCCCAGGGGCAGGTGAACTGGGAAGATCTTCTGCCGGACTTCAAGGTATTGGGCCGATTTGCGCTGCACCAGCTGCTGGATGTGATCAACGTTGGCCCGACTCGGATGCCGACCTTCCGCACGGAACGAAGCGAGCACGAGATCGTCCGCAAGTGGGAGATGCATGAGTCCATTGCGCGAAGTGCCGTGGTCGGTCCGGCGACGCTTTCTCCACGGGGGTTGAGCGAGATCTACATGTGCGCCCTCGCTGCCATCACCATCGACACACTCAAAGTCGAGGCAGAGGCAGGCAGCGTATCGGTTAACGAGACAATTCCTGCCGGATTGCCCGAAGCACGTGCCGAAGCGCGCGGATGGATCAACAATTTTGACATCGATCTGTTCGAAATCATCGAAGTTCGTTTCGACAGCATCGGTTTTGACGTGATCGCGGGCAAGAAGCCCAAGACCCACGTGCGCATGCACGCGAGTAATCCTTTGGTCTTCCACGGGCCGCTGGAATTTCTGAACCAGTTGAAGGAGCTGATCCCGCCTCGCGGCCTGGACAACGGACCGCGGATCATCCCGGGCCCGCTGGGCATCGAGGCAAGGTTCGACATGGCACTCCCGAACCTGGTGTTGGGTGTCTTCGCATTGAAGAACATGGACCTGGGCGCATCCACGGTATTGCCGTTCGATCAGCGTCCGCTCGAGCTGAAGTTCAACTTCAACGAACGCCATCGCCCGTTCGAACTGGCGGTCGCTGGCCTGGGCGGCGGCGGGTTCTTCGCGCTCGAGGTTGATGCCGGCGGCATCCGCGAGATCGAGGCCGCGCTTGAATTCGGCGCGGTTGCGTCGATGAGCATCGGTGTTGCGTCGGGCAGCATCTCGATCAAAGGCGGCGTCTACTTCCGCTTCACCAGCGACGAACTGGTGTTGGAAGGCTATGTCGAATTGCGCGGCAAGATGTCGGTACTTGGGCTGATCACCGCGTCGCTGCTCTTCCACATGGCTCTGGCTTACATCAAGCGCGGACAACGCTCGCTGGTGCGGGGCGAGGCGACGCTGCGGATCGAGGTCGAGGTACTGTTCTTCTCTACTTCTGTCACGCTGCATGTCGAGCGGGAGTTCAAGGCCGGCACCGATGACCCGCGCATTGCCGAAATGATGGGCGGATCCGACTGGAAAGCCTATTGCAACGCATTCGCCTGAGGGGGTGGAGATGGCGCTCTTTTCACAGCAGGTGATCTGGACGGCCCTGCCCAATGGCTACTCCGAAAAGGGGCTGGCGGTCTCGGTGGCCATATCGCCAAGGCTCAGCGTTGACGGCAGCGCAGTGGCGCAGCTTGGACGCTTTCCGGCGTGGTCGGACTGGCCCCGAGTGATCAGTAAGGCCCGCTTCAATGTGATGTTCAATCGCGAACGCCGTGTCGCTCGTTTGATATCGCGACCGGACAGCAGGATTTGGCGCGAGATTTTCGACAAGGAGACGACCGTTGAGGATCATCGCTTCGAAGATCTGAGCCAGCGCGTCCTCATCGCCTACCCGTTCCGCGAGCTCGCAAAGCTTCTGCGCGATGCAATGATCGAGGTCGCCGGCCGACATTCGGGCCGGTTGCCGCCTGCGGATCTTCTGGGGCCCGTGATTGGGCATCTCGCCAACGCTCCCCATGGCTCTCATCTGCTGAAGAACTTCGCGAGCGGCGGCAAGGGCTATCTGGGAGAGCTGGAGAAGGCGGGTGCTGCGGACCTCGGCCTCTTCCATGCCTATCACGCTCCGTTCCAGACCGAGGACAATGGCCGGGCGGGTCACGAGGACGCCCGGGCGATCGAGGCCGGCATGGACTTTCACAAGCTGGTCGCGGCGTTGGGACAGTATCGCCGGTTGCTGCGCGATACCGGTCTGGTGCTCGACCTGCAAATAGACGAACCATTCAGGCCGGGAAAAGGCCCGCTGACAGTCGCGGTCGACTGGGCCGGGGGGCGCGGCGTCTCGACGCTGCCGGATGTCTATCCCGGCACCATGACACGGCTGGACAAAAGATCTTTTGATGCAATTCCGCAAAACGTGCCGATGGTCGACCGGCGGATTGATCTGTCCGATGAGGCTTATGGCGCCGAACAGATTGATGTCGATGGTGGCATCCTGAAATTCACAGGCACGGCAGCGACCCTGCAGTCCCGCACTGACAATGCAGCCAGAAACGGCGGGACACCGCCCAAGGACGAAACGCCCACGGCGCTGCCCCCGCTCCGCTCTGCCGGGATCATCGTCGCCGAGTCCGGACGGGCCGATACGTTGAAGGCGCGCCTCGAAAGAGCGACCGGGTTCGACCGTGCCCTTACGCAGCGCAAGAACATTCTTCTCCACGCCGAAGACGTGATGCGGGGGATGCATGTCGATGTCTACCATAAAAAATCATGGTACTCGCTGTGCCGGACGGATGTGAGCTACCAGTTCTCGCGCGCCGGCATTAAGCTGATCGACGAAGATTGCGAGGGCATCGTGCAACTTGGCGTCAGCGAGCCTGGACGCGGCGCACCGCCCCACCTCGGCTCGCTGATGAAGCTGCACGAGGGTCTTTTCAACTGGGACGGCTGGAGCCTTGCTGCGCCTCGCCCGGGGCTTGCGGTCGATGCAGACGGGTTACCGGGCCGGGAAGAGATTACCGGCGGCCTGCCCGTTGCCGCACAAACGACGGCGCACCGGCGCAGCCTGCCGACGCTGCGGTTTGGCGAAGACTACAGGTTCCGGATCCGCGCGGTCGATCTGGCGCACAATGCCGAAGACTGGAGCGCTCAGACAAAGGGCGGCGAGACTGACCCGATCACGTTTCACCGGTTCGAACCTCTGCAACCGCCTGTCCCCGCTCTGGTACGTGCACTGGACGAACTGGGCAGGGTAAAAGTGCGCACGCCGGTATTGGGTGAAAGCCTCACCCGCATTGTCATTCGCAGTTTCGATGCTCAGATGGACGTGCACACCGACGATGTGTCGGAACGGATGCTGTTCCCGCCGCGTGCCAGCGCAGAGATGTGCGAGCGTCACGGTGTTCTGGACGATGCCTCGGGGCGCCCCAAAGCAAGCATGTATCCTCGGCTCGCCGCACAGGATGCCGACCTCGACGAGCATATCGGCGGCACGCCGGACAGCGAAATGAAATATCCCGTCGCCGACGGTGCACAGGCGATCGCGCCGTATCTCCCCGACCCCGCAGCGATCGAGATCCGCGCCGATATGGAAAGCGAGCCAAAGCGGCGCAACACTGGCGGACGGAGCGACAACGCCGCCTACGTCACTGCACCTTGGGGGTCTGCCTGGCCTGATCACGCACCGATTGTCCTGCATCTCTTCGAAGATGACGACGACCCGTTCCCTTTCGTGCCCCATCAGCAGACCGAGTTCGACATCGAGGCACGCACGAACTGGAACGATGCCACGCGGACGCTGTCCGTGGCGCTGCCCAAGGGCGAAACCGTCTTGATGGACCTGCGCCACTCGTTCCCCAACAAACCAGAGCCCGCCAATATCTGGGGCATCGCCGCATGGCTCAGGGATGCTCTCACGACTGAACACTACGATTCGGTCAAGAGTGACATAAATGCCGGACAACACTGGGCGATCACGCCTGCAATGCGGCTGGAACTGATCCATGCAACGCAGCGTCCACTCGTGACGCCGCAACCCACAGTCCATGTTGCGCCGCGCAGTGCCGGCGACACGACTGCCGACCTGACCGTGCATTCCCCTCTGCACGCCGAAAGTTCGGCCGATATCACACTCGATGCGCGCTGGATCGATCCGGTCGACACGCTGGCCGAGCCACCGGCATCACGCAAGGGCATGGCCCGGGTGATGCGGGATACGCTCTCACCGACGCGGACGCCGGATGGGACGATCTCGACCCACCCGACCCACCAGTTCGGTGACACGCGCTACCGACGGATTGAATATACGCTCAGCGCTTCCAGCCGGTTTGCAGAGTATTTCCCCTCCGGTATTCGCGACAGTCGCGATGCGATATCGGTGAGTTCCGATCCGGTCGAGCGTCACGTGATGAATGCGGCGCCGCCGCCGCCGCCGCGTGTCGCCCGGTCCATACCGGTCTTTGACTGGCTCCGCGATTCCTTTGGCAGCCAACAAGCAAGCTTTCGGCGGTCGGGCGTTCGGGTCTATCTCGAACGACCCTGGTTCGAGACCGGCTTTGGCGAGATGCTCGCGGCAGTCGTGCCCCGCGATGAAGATCATGGCGGTGCCTTGGGCCTCAGCGAAACGCTAGCCCAACATGTCAGTCGCTGGGGCGCCGATCCGATCTGGCGGCGCGACGCCGATGCCAAGGTTAGCACACCCTCGCCTGGACTGGCCGCGTTTCCGGCCCGCTCTCAACCGGGAGATGGGCCGGACGACCGATGGCCGGATCTTTTCCCGCCGGAGGAACGCGATCTTCCGGCAGGATTGCAGCGCTATCAGGATCTCGAACTGCCGGATGAAGACGGGCAAGCCGTCGCTCAGGTCCATGCCGCAGGGCACCCGGTATCGTGGAACCGCGAGCAGGGCCTCTACATGGCAGATATCATGATGAACCCCGGCCTCGCGTATCAGCCTTTTGTCGAATTGGCTGTCGCCCGGATGCACCCGATTTCGGCCGATGGTTGTCATCTTTCGCCGTCGGTCCGGCTGCCGGTCATGCAGATCCTGCCGTCACGACTTGCCCGGGCGCGGAAGTTCAGCACGGGCTGGTCGATCCAGCTTTATGGGCATCGCCACAAGAACACAAACACCGAGAACGATCGCGCCCGGCAATCGGTGATCCGCGCCGAAGTTCAGCGCAGCAGCGCCTCTGAGCCGGACGAGCTGGATTGGGAAACCGTTGATGACCCCAATATCGCAATGCCGCCTGTTCAGGTGCTGGTCAGCCGCACCTCATCGACAAAGTTCCCATCCAGCGTGCACTCTTCGACCCTCTTTCTGGGCAGGACCGGGGAGTTGCGGGATGCGGCTCAGGATTTCATTGACGAGGAACCGTTCAGGCTGTTCACTCGCCTGATCAAGGCACCGGGCGCAGGCGGCGGTGCGCGTGGAACGTACAGCTGGCGCATCATGATTTCCGAATGGGAACGACACACAAACGACGGCGGGGTGACCGCGATAAGCCAGGTGCCCGGCGATCATGAACGCCTGATATTTGCCGACAGTTTCGAGATCTGAGTCCGCGCTGCGCCGTAAAACGCGCCCAGGTGAGGCGATTGGCTCTGCAGAGTGATCGCGATATCTGCCTCCACGCCAATGGCATTTCAGGCCGGAAAACGCGGGATCATCTTCCCTGCATTTTGTCAAATTCTGAAACCGCCATGTCGCGCGTCGCCTCCAAACAATAAATGTCCCGCATGAGAGCGTTATCCGATCTGAATGAATCGCGATGGATTCCCATTTGCGCCGTTTTCTGATTCATAATTCTGACCGGAGAAGGAGGCCGGTCAGAATGCCGAAAGCTCTTTCTCTTGATCTTCGAACACGCGTACTTGCCGCTGTCGCTGCTGGAGCGTCACACCGGGTGGCGGCTGAAAGGTTCGGTGTCAGCGCTGCCAGTGTCAGCCGTTGGCGATCTCTCTCACGGCGCCAGGGTGACCTGCGCCCCGGCCCACTGGGTGGCGACCGGCGTTCTGCGCGGATCGAAGCGTACGCCGAAGCGATCCTAGATCTCGTCGAGACGACGCCGGACCTTACGATCCAGGAATTGCGGCTCGGACTGTGCGGGATGGGTCTCACCTTCGGCTACGGGACGATCCAGCGCTTCCTGATCCGCCATGACATGACGCGCAAAAAAAGACTGGGCATGCTGCCGGGCAAGACCGTCCCGATGTCCTGGGCAAACGTCAGGCCTGGTTCGTCGCCCAACCTGACCTCGATCCGGCGCGTCTGATCTTCATCGATGAAACCTGGGCCAAGACCAACATGGCCCGCACCCATGGGCGGTGTCGGCGCGGTCAGCGCCTGCGCATGGGGGCACCGCACGGGCATTGGAACACGACGACGTTCATCGGCGCATTGAGCCTGCGCGGCATGATCGCGCCCTTCGTTATCTCCGGGCCGATCAACCGCGTCGCATTTGAGGCCTATGTCGAGAAGGTGCTGGTTCCGGAACTGCGGCCGGGTGACATCGTCGTCATGGACAACCTGTCCAGCCACAAGGGGCCTCGTGTCCGGGAAATGATCGAAGGGGCCGGAGCAGGGCTGATGTTTCTCCCGCCATACAGCCCGGACTTCAACCCGATCGAAAACGCCTTCGCACGCATGAAAGCGCTCTTGCGAAAGGCCGCAAAGCGAACCGTCGAGGGGTTGTGGAACACCATCGGACGGATCGTCGACATGTTCACGCCGCAAGAGTGCGCCAACTACTTCATCGCAGCCGGTTATGATCCAGACTGATCGGATTCCGCTCTAAGCCAACCAGCTATGACCAGAAACAGGTTGCGAGCAACTCCACTTGGATTGTTCGAGACTGAAGCATGGGACAGTCTGGCATCAGAGATAAAGTTCAAGCGACCGAGACGCGATGAGGTTCTATCGACGCAGCAGCAGGCTTAGGCCCAAGTCGGTCAGGGCCTGCCGTCAGTTGCTGCCATCCGCCAGACTGGTGTAAACTAACAGACAGACGAACCGCCGTAGCTTTTCAGACTTCGGCCGCTTCTCCGATATTGTCCACGCCGCGTTCCTTCAGAAGCTGCGTCAGCCAGTTGGGGTCCATTTCCGGAACCGAGCTGAGCAACAGGTCCGTGTAAGGATGGTGCGGCGGCTGGAACATCTCGGTCTTCGGGCCCTGCTCGACGACCTTGCCCTTTTGCATCACGACCACCTCATCGGCGATCGAGCGGACTGTCGCCAAGTCATGTGTGATGAACATGTATGCAAGGTTCAGCTCGTTCTGCAGACGATCGAGCAGTTTAAGGATTCCCTCGGCAACGAGCTGGTCGAGGGCGCTTGTTACCTCGTCACAGATGATGAAACTGGGTTCAGCCGCCAACGCGCGGGCGATGCCGACGCGCTGTTTCTGGCCGCCGGACAGCTCTGGCGGATAGCGATGGTAGAACTGCGACGGTTCCAGTTCGATCAGATCCAGAAGTTCGTCCACCCGCGCCTTCAGCGCGGTGCCTTTCAGCCCGCCGTAGAAAGCCGCCGGACGACCGATAATCTCGGAAATCTGAACCTTCGGATTCAAGGCGGTGTCGGCCATCTGATAGATCATCTGCGCCATGCGCAGTTGGTCGCGATTTCGGCTTTGATAGTTTGGCGGTAGCGGGTCGCCGTTGAACAGGATCTCTCCAGTGGTCGGCGGCAAAAGCCCCGTGATGCAGCGGGCCGTGGTCGACTTGCCGGACCCGGACTCGCCCACAACGGCGACTGTCATCCCGGGATAGACATCGAACGAGACATCCTCGAGCACCTTGGTCGTGCCATAGGCTGCATCGACATTCTTGACCGAGATCACAGGTATCGTGTCGGCAGGACGCGATTTCTGCTCTCGCTGGAAGCTGCGCACGGCCCAGAGGCTTTTCGTGTAGTCCTCCTTGGGCGCGTCCAGCATGGTGACGGTATCGGCTTCCTCGACCTCGTTGCCTTTCAACAGAACTTTGATCTTGTCAGCCATCTGCGCCACCACGGCCAGATCGTGGGTGATGTAGATTGCAGCGGTGTCGAACTGTTCGACGATGTCACGGATCGCGGCCAGAACCTCGATCTGGGTCGTCACGTCCAATGCAGTTGTCGGCTCATCGAATATGATCAGATCAGGACGACACGCCATCGCCATTGCAGTCATTGCGCGCTGAAGCTGTCCGCCGGAGACTTGGTGGGGATATCTGAAGCCTATTTCCTTGGGGTTCGGCAGACGCAGACGCTCGTAGAGCTCCATCGCATCTTCATAGGCATCCTGTTTGCCCTTGATCTTATACTGCAGCGGCGCTTCCGCGTACTGATCGATCAGCTTGTGAGCCGGGTTGAAGCTGGCTGCGGCCGACTGAGCAACGTACGCAATGCGTGAGCCGCGCAGCGACCGGCGGATCCCCTCACTCGAGGTTGTCAGATCCAGCCCGTCGAACTCGACTGTGCCGTCAGAGATACGACATCCGTCGCGGGCAAAGCCCATTGCGGCAAGGCCGATCGTCGACTTTCCCGCGCCGGACTCGCCGATAAGGCCCATACCCTCGCCGCGCTTAAGGGTAAGATCGACGCCGTGGACAATCTCGTTCCATTTGTCATCGGAAAACCCCTCGATCTTGAGGCCCTTAATCTCCAGCAGGACTTGCTTGTTGGATGACATCTCAAACCTCCTTCAGGCCTGACGACCGGAACAGCATCCAGTCGACCACGAAGTTGACCGCAACTGTCAGCAACGCGATTGCGGCTGCCGGGATAAGCGGAGTGTAGTCGCCGAACGAGATAAGCGTCGCGTTATCACGAACCATCGACCCCCAGTCGGCGGTCGGTGGCTGAATACCCAGGCCCAAGAACGACAGCCCCGCAATCAGCAGGAAAACAAAACAGAACTCGAGACCAAATTCGGCAACTAGCGGGGCGGTGGAGTTTGGCAGGATCTCGCGGCGGATCAGATAGCCCGTGCCTTCACCGCGCAGCTTCGCAGCTTCGATGTAGTCCATGACCACCACGTTCCCGGCAACGGCCCGGGTCAGACGGTATACGCGGGGCGAGTAGATCACGGCAACGACGATAACGATCACTTCAAGACCGGTGCCAAAGATCGACAGCATCAGAAGCGCGAAGATCAGTGACGGCACCGACATGATGACATCGGCAAAGCGGCCCATGAACTGGTCGAACCAACCGCCCTTGATGGCGGCCAGCAGTCCCGCCCCTGCCCCCATAACGAAGGCAAGGGTCGTCGCAACCAGGGCCAGCCCAACCGAGTTTCGCGCGCCGTAGACAATCCGGCTGAACATGTCGCGGCCCAACTGGTCTGCACCCAGCAGCATGTTCTCATCTGCCGGGTCGAAACTTCCTGCAATCACCTCGGTCTCGCCGAACGGCGCGATCACCGGGGCGAATATGCCCATCACCGCGTAGGTGAAGATCACAAACATTCCGAAACTGGCGGTCAACGGCGCAGTCGCCACCTCTTTCGAGACGCGGGTTGGCAGAATGATCACCAGGAACTCGCGCCACGCATAGGCGACGCCGGCAGAGAATGCGATCAATGCCGCTGCACCCGTCACCATCCAAAGGGCTGACTGTCCGCCAACGATACCCATCAGGAACGATGCAAGTGTCAGGGAAAACAGCAGCAGGAACGCAGAGCGTTGTTTGTAGAAAGCAGCCAGGCAGGATGCACCGATCAGCAAGGCATAATAGCCAATGACGAAGTAACTCATTTCGCGCCCCCTTACTTCGGATGCCGGAGGCGCGGGTTGGTCAGGATTGCCCCGACATCCGCAGCCAGATTAAGCAGAATGAATGTGGCGGCGAAGATCAGGCAGCAGGCCTGCACCACCGGGAAGTCCCGCTTCGCCACAGAGTCGACCAGAAGCTGACCGATACCCGGATAGACAAAGACGACCTCGACCAGCACGACGCCGGTGACCAGGTAGGCCAGGTTCAGCGCGACGACGTTGATAATCGGTGCCCATGCATTCGGCAGGGCGTGCTTGACGATCACTTTCCAGGGCGGCGCACCCTTCAAGTTCGCCATTTCGATATAGGGCGAGGCGAGCAGGTTGATGATCGCCGCCCGTGTCATCCGCATCATGTGGGCGAGCACGACCAGAACCATGGTCATCGCCGGAAGGAACGTGCGATAGAGCAGGTCGTTGAAGCTCATCTCAGATCGCAATCCGGCATTGGCCGGGAACCAGCCGGCCTGGATGGCAAGGTAGAGGATCATGATGTAGCCGAGGAAGAACTCGGGCGATGATATCGATGTCAGTGTCGCGACGTTAGCCACCCGATCGAAGATCGTGTTCCGCAGCAATGCGACAAGGATGCCCAGCAGGATTGCAAATGGCACGGCGATCACCGCCGCATAACCGGCGAGGAAGAGAGTGTTCCCGAACCGGGACCCGATCCGCTCGCTGACCCGCTCACCGGAAAGCAGCGAGTTGCCAAAGTCCCCCGTTACAGCACCTGCGAGCCAGTCGAAGTACCGGACCACGGCGGGCCGGTCGAGACCGAGTTCTGCGCGCAGCGCAGCGACGGTTTCTTCGGTCGCGCTTTGGCCCAGTACGGCTTGCGCCAGATCGCCGGGCAGGAATTCCACGGCGAAAAAGATTACGATCGAGACGACGAGCAATGTGATCAGCCCATAGCCTAATCGCTTCGCCACCAGCTTCAGGATGTCTGCCATTGCGTCCCCCTCTGCGATCGTTCGCTTTATTATTTACCCCAAGATGAACGACGGCCCGGGGATAAGGGCCCGGCCATTGCGGCCGGACCCGGTCTTCTGGTTTTAGGCGAACCACCAGCGGCTCGTCGCACGGGCGCCATCGGCCTCCCACGACGCCGCGACGTTACCGCTGTGCATGACGTTCTCGCGCCGCGCATAGACGAAGTTGACGAACATCGGGATGATGGTGCCACCGTCGTCGCGTGCCAGTTGGCACATCTCGGCGTACTGCTCGGCCCGGCGTTCTTCGTTGAGCTCCGCCTTTGCCTGCAAAAGCAGCTCGTTGAAGCGGTCGTTCTTCCAGTGCGCCTCGTTCCAGGCCGCGTCCGCCGAGTAGGCCAACGTGAACATGTTGTCCGGCGTCGGACGCGCACCCCACTTCACGAAGACGAACGGCTTCTTCAGCCAGACATCCGACCAGTAACCATCGGAAGGCTCACGCACCGGCTTGATGTTGATGCCTGCGGCCTTGGCCTGTTCGGAGTAGAGAACGACCATGTCGACTGCACCGGGCAGGACCGAGTCAGTGGCCGAAAGCTCGACGTTCAGCTCGCTCATCCCGGCCTGTTTCAGGTGGAATTTGGCCTTGTCCGGATCGTAGGTCCGCTGCGGGATACTCTCCGGGAAGTACGGCATGTTGGGCGAGACGTGGAAGTCGTTGCCCGGGAAGCCGGTGCCGAAGACGATCTTGTCGATGATCTCTTCGCGGTTGATGGCATGCTTCAGTGCCAGCCGGACATCGACATTGTCGAACGGCGCAACATCGCAGAACATCGGCAGGGTGATCGCCGAACCGGACGGGATGTTATCGACCTGGATGTCCTTGCGCCGCTTCAGAAGCGACAGCGTTTTCAGATCAACCGATGTGACCGCGTCGACATCGCCCGACACCAGAGCCGCCTGACGGGCGTTCGGGTCGTTGAGGATCGTCATCTCGACCTTGTCGAAATAGGCGCCCTCGCCGTGCCAGCCGTCGTGGCGTTCCAGCAGCGTCCCGACACCGGCTTCATGCTTGACGATCTTATAGGGGCCTGCGCCGGTCCCGCTTTCCCAATCCAGCGTGCCGTCATCCTTGGCCGGCAACATTGGCAAGTGATAGTCGGTCATGACCCACGGGAGATCCGCGAAGCCTTGGTTCAGCTCGATCACAATCGCATTGTCGCCGCTGGCCTTGATATCAACGACACTGTCAAGCAGGGCCTTGGCGGCCGAGGTCGAGTTCTCGCCGCGGTGATGGTTCAGTGAAGCAATCGCGTCTTTCGCGGTGAACTTGCGCCCGTCGTGGAAGCTTGCGTTCTTGTTGAGCGAGAACGTCCAGGTCTTGGCGTCGGCCGTTGCCTCCCAGCCGTCCGCCATGTCGGTGCCGAGGCCATTATCTGACGTAATCATGGTCAGATAGCTGCGGTGCGTGTGTGCAAGCTGGATCTCGCCAACCGACTGATACTTGCCAGGATCCATCTGATCCGATGTGTTGCCGTCATGAACGCCAAGGCGGAATGTGCCGCCGCGTTTCGGTGCCGCCATCGCGGTAGAAGAGTAAAGGCCTGTCGCTGCGCTTGCAGTCAGACCGGCAGCAGCTGCGATCTGCAGAAACTCGCGGCGGGGCACGCGGCCGACACGGGCTTCATCAGCTAAACGCTGTAAAAGCTCCGGGTTCTTTTTGTCTGTCATGTTTTCTTCTCCCTGTCATTTGACTGCGCTCACCATGTCAAAGTGAAACGTCCGTGGCCATAGTTTGCGGAAAAAATGTTATGAAGCAGCATCGCGCACCATCACAGAAGGGCATTGCCCCCTGTTTGCGGCATCAGAGTCGTTGCCCGCGACATTCGCCCATTCAAAACCCCGGTGCATGTCGCAGCGGGTAAGAAACGTCGGATGGTATCCGGTGATGACTGGCCCAACTGCTGCGCATCCCCAGATGTCATCGATTAAGGACGGCACAGCTATGCTCAAGTGCCTCGATCAGGGCGCGCATTCGTTTGTTCAGGCGGCGGTTCGCACTGTAAACCAGATGAATGCCGCGCTCGGCGATGTCGATGTCAGGCAACACAGGATGCAGGTTACCAAGCTGCACGTCATCATTTGAAATGAAGTCCGGCAGCCGTGCGATACCTAGGCCATTAAGCGCTGCATCCAGAAGGAAGGGTCCACTGTTCGAATTCAGGGCGGGTTTAAACTCGACCATTCTGGATTTGCCCCTTTCTTTGAACGCCCACTGCGCACGGCGCGCCGCGCCGAAGTAAAGCAGCGGATGATCGGGCAGGTCATCCAGACCGTTCGGCAGGCCCCGCTGCTGTGCATATGCTTGGCTGCAATAGAGCGCGTGGCGAGAGGTGCCGAGCAAGACGCTCAGCAGGCCGGTCAGATCGCCTTCGGTTATCCGCACGGCCATGTCATAGTTCTCACGGTCGAGATCGACCATCCGATCGTCGAAATCCAGGGTCAGGTCGATTTCGGGATGCGCCTTGATGAAGGCGCACAGCGACGGCTTTAAAAACGACAGCCCGAATTCGCGTGCGATCGAAACGGTCAGCGGTCCTTTGAGCCTGTGCCCCTGGTAATGAAACGCGCCTTCCAGATCATCGGCGTCGGCGACGAGCCGGACGGCCCGTTGGTAGAGTTCCTGGCCCGCAGTTGTGACCTCCCACTTCCGTGGCTGACGATCGACTAGGCGAACGCCGTATCGCTCCTCGATCAAAGCAAGTCTTCGGCTGACCGCAGATTTTGCGATGTTCAGTGCATCTGCCGCGCGCGCAATGCCACCGCTGTCGACGACGGTTACAAAGGTGCGAAGGTCCTCGATCTGGCCCATGTGATCCTAGTTTCAGGATGTTCTCGTTTCGAGAACGCAGCAACCACAATTTTTCGTCTATTGCAAATTCCGGCAACGATTAGACTGCCGCTGTCCACCCGAAAACCGGAGACAGACATGCCTCATTCTAAATCCTTAATACCCACAACGGCCCTCGCCTTAGCTACGGCATTATCGTCGGCTGCCCACGCCACCGATCTTAAGTCTGCGGGCGCGCTGGCATTTGACGACGCGAATACACTTTTCGTCGGTGATGCAAAGGCAGGCGTTGTCCACGCGTTCGACATGACCGGCAGCGTGACCGATCAGTCCGCATATCAGTTGGGCCGAGCACAAACCTTCGAAGGACGGACGATCTTCAATAATCTGGACGCTGAGATAGCCGCAATGCTGGGTGTTCCGACTGAAGACGTAATGATCAACGATCTGGTGGTTCACAAACCCAGCAAGCAGATCTTTCTGTCGGTCCACCGCGGGCGCGGCCCTGATGCAGAGGCCGTTATCATCGCTGTGAACAACGGTGCGCTCGAGGTCGTGGATCTGACAGAGCCCAGCCAATCTTCAATAAGTGTTGGCCCGGTACCGACGGCGGAAACGCTCGAATTCGGTCAACCGCTTAACCAACTCGCGATCACCGATATCGACTACTACAAAGGCGAGATCTTCGTTGCCGGCGTTTCAAACGAAGAGTTCAGCTCGAAGCTTCGCCGCATTCCTTTCCCGTTCACTGATCAGGTCAGCACATCTTCAATCGAGATCTGGCACGCAGTCCATGCGCAATACGAAACCAGAGCGCCGATCATCACGCAGACCATAGCCGAACTGGGAGGCGAGCCGACGCTGATTGCCATCTACGCGTGCACGCCGATTGTCCGCATTCCGCTCGCGGACCTGAAAGACGGGGCAGAGGTCCGCGGTACGATGATCGGAGAGATGGGCTTTGGAAACACGCCGCTCGACATCGTCCCTTATGTGAATGCATGGGACGGGACCAGCAATGTGGTCGTCACGAACACCAACCGGTCCGCCGCTTCGCTCAATCTGGAGGCTGTTTCTGCGGCAGCACCGATGCCTCATGGAGAGGGCGTGAAGAACGTTTTCTCGGTCGCCGGTGTACAGCAGTTCCCGCTTCCGATGAGCGGCGTCATGCATCTGGACACGTTGGATGAGACCTATGCAGTCGTAATCCGCCGAGCCCCCGAGGACCCGCGGAACATTCAGTTGCACACGCTGCCGATGCCGTTCTTCTTTGACCGGGCAGATCACATCGTCGAGATGAACTGGACAACCGACCCACGTGATCCCTTCGGATACAAATCGGCCCCGCCGATCGAGTACAACTGATGCGGCTGTGGCGGAACCTGGTTCGGCGGGCATTGCTTGCCGCACTTTTTTTCATCCCGAATTCTGTGGCTGCCGACATCGCGGCTGCGTACAACAGGATCACGGGCAATCTTACTGTGTCTGGTCTGGATCGGGATGAACTCGACCTCATCGGCGCGCAGCCTGACCGATTGCGGCTGCAGGTCGTGGATTCAGAAGCCAAAGGCAGCATGCTTCTGACGCTGTCACGTCGAGCGGAAGGACTGACGATAAAGCCAAGGTTCGCACTACGCCCGGGCACAAAATATTTGCTGCGTGTGGATCTGCCTGATGGTTCCATGCGTGCCCAGGTCAATTTGCCAGGGTCGGACGAAAACATACCTCGGCTGGAAAGATTTTATCCGTCGCAGGCGATCATCCCCGCCAACACATTGCGAATGTACTTGCAGTTCTCCGAACCGATGGCACGGGGACATCTGCTCAACTCGGTTACGTTGCTCTCGCGAGACGGAATTGAGGTGGAAAAGCCGTTCCTGTCGCTTGAGACAGAGCTTTGGGACGCGTCTCAAACGCGTGCGACGCTGTTGTTTGACCCGGGCCGGTTGAAGGAAGCAGTCGGACCGAACGTTAAAGCAGGCACGCCGCTGCGGGCAGGAGAGAGTTATCGGCTTGTCGTCTCTGAACAGATGCAAAGTGCAGAAGGTGTGCCGCTCGGCGAAAATGTTGAGATGTCTTTCCGCGTCGGCCCTGACGAGCACGGTAAAATTGCCCCGGCGGCCTGGCAAGTCATGACGCCGCAAGCAGGTAGCAGCGCAGTGCTCTCCGTCGCGTTTGATCGCATCATCCATCGTTTTGCGGCGCTTCGGCATCTTTCGCTGCATGACGAAAACGGCGCCCGCGTGAAGGGTCAGGCGGACAGCGATGGCGGCGGATGGACGTTCTCACCATTTATGCCCTGGCCAGAGGGAACCTTCGTCCTTCGCATTGCGCCTGCTTTGGAAGATGTTTCCGGCAACACGATTGGCCACCCATTCGATGCACCAGAGGGAACAATAGGCAGCGCCGATAAAGCGACCACGATCCGCGTTGAAATCAAACCGCAATAGCTGTTTCTATTGTCGCCGGGACCAAGGTACCGCTCAGGCAGTATGGGCGCGCAGACGTCAGTTTGTAATGAGTGTGTAACGGTTTGCGGCGTCACCCTTGTTGGTGATCTCGATATCGAATGCTGTCGTCTGGTCCGGGACCCAGCCGCAGTAGATCCGATCACTGGCATCTGAGTCAGAGCAAATGAGTTGCCCGCCAACGCGGCGAATATAGAGATTCAGATCAGAAGTTCCCGAGCCTTCGACGTAGACCTCGGCGTAGTCTCCGCCCTGGAATGTCACGTCGCGATAGATCAGTTTCTCGCCGGTCGCAATTTCACCGCCGACCCGCGCCGGGCTTTCCAGTCGGCCGCGCGTAGATTCTGCTGCAACATCGTCGACGAGATCCAGCAAAGCGGCGTCGCCGCCCGCCATGGCTTTGGCGGTTTCAAGCATCTCTGTCCATTCTGTCCACTGCGCCGTCGCGGGTGTTGCGCCCTCGGGCACGAGAGTTCCCGGCGTGAAGTCGATCCTTTTACGCAACTTCGCCGCCGCGATCGCCAGAAGCGGATCGTGCATCCGCACAGCGACCTCAAAAAGATCACCGCTCAATGCCGACAGCTCAACGCCAGTCGGCTTCCTGTCTGCGCCCATCGCTACAGAGGTGAAAGCGCAAACCGCGAGGCCAAACCGGAAAAACCATCGCATAAAAGCCCTCCTACCTGCGGGCGTCGAACATTGCGCCCATGCCGCGGTCCTGAATATAGGAAACCAGTGCGGTTTGGGAGGCTTCTGATGGCTTGGGCACCTGCAACACTTGTCGCGGCTGGGATAGCGTTGTGCGGCTGTGCGGCGCTGAACGCGCCCATAAATCCATCCGTTGCAGCGCAGGACCCTAGTGACGTGGTGGAGTTGGCCTGGAACGAGAACGCCCTGGAAAGCGATTTCATCGTGCTTGCCTTTTCGGGGGGCGGCACACGCGCTTCGGCCTTTGCCCACGGGGTCCTGCAGGTGCTCGACGAAGCCAGAACGCCTGATGGCCGGCCGCTGACTGATTTGGTACGTGTCGTCTCTGGCGTTTCAGGCGGGTCTGTCACTGCAGCGTGGTTCGGGCTGAAGGGGCGCACGGGACTGCCAAGCTTTCGCGAGCGGTATCTGATCCAAGATGTCGAAAGCAGGCTGGCGCTATCGCCCTATAATCCGGTCAATCTTGCACGCGCCATCGGCGGCGGTGTGAACGATCGATCTACCTTTGCCAGATTCCTGGATGAGAGTCTCTTCGAAGGCGCGAAGTTCGGCGACCTGGAAATCACCGACCGGCAGACCTGGATCAATGCGACCGACATCGCGAACTACACGCCATTTGTCTACAATCGCGAAAGCTTCCGGGCGCTCTGCTCGGACCTCGGTGAATTTCCGATCAGCGAGGCGGTCGCAGCGTCCGCCGGATTCCCGGTCGCCTTTAGCCCCATGGTCCTTGCCGCGCATGGAGAGGACTGTGATTACACCCCGCCCGACTGGCTGCTGGTCGCCGAACAGAACCCGGAATCAACCTCCGGTCTTAGGGCCTACGCAGCGGCACTGTCGTCCTATCGCAACTCGGACCTCGTCAAGTACGTGAAGCTTCTGGATGGCGGCATTTCAGACAATTTCGGCACAACTGCTCTGAGCCTTGCGCGAGCCTCTTCGGAGACAAAGCACGGGCCGTTCTCACCGAAACAGGCGGTTGGTATCCGCCGCGGACTTGTGCTGGTCTCGAATGCCGGGCGTCATGTCCATCACGACTGGTCAAAAACCCTGGAGGGTCCGAGCGGCATCGAATTGGCGATGTCCATTGTCGAAAGTTCTCTGGAATCCGCGACGCGGGCCAGCTTCGATGTTCTGCGGCTGAGCGTCGATCAGTGGGAGCGCGACCTCATCTCGTGGCGGTGCTTGCTGAGCCGGGAAGAGATCCGCCGATATGGCGCGAACCCCGCCACATGGGAATGCGCCGATCTGAAGATCTTTGTCGGGGAGGTTGGCTTCCGTTTGTTGGACCCGGATCTGCGCAATCGGATGAATCAGGTTCCGACACGGCTGTCGCTGCCGGAGGCGATGGTGGACCTGACAATCTCTGCCGCCCGACAGGGAATGGAACGGAACGTCGCCTACCGTGGATTTCTGCAATCCCTACAACGGTTGGAAGGGGCTATTTCGGCACCAGTAACGGGGGGCCTGGCCGCGCCAGAGCGGCAGTCACTGTCGTCAGACGGCTAACCAACCCGCATTCGCAGGTGCTACATTACGAATGCCGTAAGCATTTACAGACACGAGCGAAACCCATTGCCACCCGGCATTGCGCCCCATAGATTTCCGCCCATCAAATCTGACTGAGGGAGCATTTCAGATGAAAAAAATCGCACTCGCTTGGCTTCTGGCCGTCGCCGTTTTCATCCCAGCCAACGCAGAGGAAAAAGACCTTACCCCCGCCGTTATGGCTGAAGTGGCGATGGCTGAAGAGCTGGTCGCGATGGGCATGGCCCGCAAGGAACCGTTGATGATCCTGGCAGCAATCCGGATGCGCGCCACTTTGGGCGCAGACACAGGCGCGACGGGCGATGGCTTCACGTCGCTCGATGACGCGATTGCCGCTGCAAAGGAAATGGCAACCGGTGATGACGCTATGATGGGCCTTATCGAAGATGTGGCCGCAGAGAGTTCGCGCCGGATGTGCATCTATGCCCGTAACGGTGTCTGCTACTAAGAATTGGTAGGGGGCCGACTGGCCCCCAATGCCAAACTTCAGGGTCTCTCTATCCTATGTCTCTCTTGCCCCATGGCAGGGTCTTTTGACGGCGCAGCAATTTCCACCAAGAATTCGACCAACCACCTGAGAAGGCTCGGATCTCGCTGGCAAGCGTTCAGGCTATTCGTCCACGAGATTAACCCGGATTTGGCGCTGCTGTGTTGCCGCAGACGAGGCTAGAAAAAGTCAGTCGCCGCAAGAGGATCCAGAGCCTGCGGCGTCTACTGAATTCCAGGAACAACAGGACTCTCAAGGTTTATTGTTCCTGATCCGGCAAAGGCGGCCAGGCAATGCGGACCGTGAACCCCTGCCGGTTTTCCGGGAAGGACACCTTTGCGCCGTGCCGCACGGCGACTGCCCGGACCAGAGCGAGGCCGAGACCATGGCCACTCGCCTGTGTACCGGAAGCGCGGATGAAACGATCCATCAGCCGTTCGGGCGCACCACCCATGACCCCCGGGCCGGTATCGGCAACCGTCAGAAAGAAGCGGTCGGCTTCGTCAGCCAGCGTGATCGTGATCCGATCGCCGGGGCGACAGAACTTGATGGCGTTGTCCAACAGATTCGAGACAAGTTGAGCGAGCAGATTGCGGTCACCAAGAATCCTGAGATGCCGATCGACAGCGACCTTGAACGCCAGTCCTTTGTCCTCTGCACTCGGCAGGTAGAGATCGGCGATTTCTTCCGTCAGTGCGGACAGATCCACAGGCAACAGACCGGCACCCTGCCCCTCGTCTGCCTCCGCCCGGGCGATGTCCAGCAGGCTGTCAAAGATCCGGATCGTATCACGGATTTCGGCCTGCAAGGCATCGACGCCGTCAGGATTGTCGCGCAGATCGGCCAGCCGCGCCTGGATACGGTTCAGCGGTGTTCTGAGTTCATGGGCAATCATGTCGCCAAGTTGCGTCTGCGCGGTGTTGAGCCGCGCGATCCTATCGAGCATTGCATGGATGTGCGTTTCAAGTAGCCCGAATTCGTCCCCCGTGCGCGGTCCAGGCAGCCGGGCCGCAAGCTCCCCTTCTGCAACGCGGTCCGCCAATTCGTTGATCCTGTGGACCCTGCGCATGACCCATCGACTGGCAAAAAGGCCGATGACCAGGCTGACGACGGCTATTCCGAGGAGGATCATCAGGTTCGCCCGAGCCTGCGCTGCCAATGCGTCGTCAAGGCTTTCAGTGCTGCGCGCGATCAGCAGTCTGAAGCCGCCGCGCAGTTCCCGGGCGACGGCAAGATAGGCGCGCTCGCCATTATCCATCGACTGCGGCGGATCCGGGTTAGGTGTTGCAGTGATCCGACCGGGCCAGTCCTGAATGTTTCCAGCCAGTGGCGCACCGTTGCGGTCGCGAAGCGTCAGCAAGAGGTCACGATCCGACGTTTCGATCAGGCGAAATTCGATGGCCTGCCGAACCGCGATGATCCTTCGCTGATCATAGAGCGCAAGAAAACCGTTCATTTCAGCCTGCAACAGCTTTGCTTGTCGTGCCTCAAGTTCGCGCTTGGTTGCAACGTATTGCATGCTCATCCCGATGGCCGAGACGACGAGGATGGCCAGCGAGATCCCGGTCGTCAGGCGCGCCGCAATCGTCACGCGGACCCTCGTGATACATCCAAAACATAGCCGGCGCCCCGCTCGGTATGGAGCAAGGGACGATCCGAGGCATCTTCCAGCTTTCGCCGCAACCGGCTCACATGGACGTCGATCACATTGGTCTGAGGGTCGAAATGCAGGTTCCAGACGTTCTCCAGCAATTGCATCCGCGTAACCGTGTTGCCATGATTCCGCGCAAAATAGACCAGCAAATCGAACTCTCGCGGGCTAAGCGCGACGTGGGTCTGCCCGATGTGAACGGTACGGGCCTTGAGGCGAATCTGCAGCGGGCCGAGCACCAGAAGATCATTGTCGGTCTGTCCGGCCGCGCGCCGGCGGAGCATGGCACGGACGCGGGCAACCAATTCGTCAGGCTCGTAGGGTTTGGCCAGATAATCGTCAGCTCCCAGATCCAGTCCTTCGATGCGCTGCGCAGCCCTGCCCAGCGCGCTGAGAACCAGGATCATTGCATCGACGCCGTGGCCCCTCAGACGGGCAATCGCCTGCAACCCTTCGCCGTCCGGCAGCATTCTGTCCAACAGGATCACGCTGTAGGGCTTGCCTGCGGCCATTCGTTCGCCTTCGGCCAGATCTGCCGCATGGTCGGCGGTCAGGCCGGCCTTGCCGAGGACGGAAAGGATATCTCTCGCTGTCTGCGGATCATCCTCGATGATCAGAATTGCCACGTCACTGCTCACGGTTCGCCCTCCGTTTTGCGGCAGATTATCGCCGCGGCGGGCCGGGATGTGTGACAAATCCCGTCATGATTGGAAAAATGCGGCGGTGCGGCTTGTAACATGCTGAGCAGGATCGATAATCTTGGAGATGTCTTAGACAGGACTTGACGATGTTGCCACGCCTGATTTCGGCCCTTGTGCTTGCATTGGTGTCACTTCTGACTGCCACGCCATCAACGGCGGGGTCCGTGCTGGCGCCCATGAAAGATGCAGCACGGCTGTTTGAGCTGGGACTGGACCAACGCGATCCTGTCCTTCTGCTGGCGGCGGCCCGGCTTCGCAAGGCCGGCCCTCCGGCCCCTGAAGGATGGACGGACTGGACTGACATGCTGCAGGCCGCCCGAAAAGCGGCCCCGACGGATCCACTGATCGGGGGTATTGCCGACGATATTGCGTCCGAAGGCATGCGCGGCGCGGCGACAGGACCAATTCATAACTTTCGCCAGATCGTTGACATCGACAACATCGAATTGACAGTGACCGGCGGTGAGCATGCCGAGATTTACGTGGAAGGAGACGACGGCAC
>JBCCMP010000016.1:0-25303 GCA_039026295.1 Pseudomonadota bacterium
GTCGACGGCCTGAAAGAAATGAACGCAAAGCTGAAAAAGAAGAAGGCGGCGACCGTCGTCAATTTCCCGTTCCTCGATGATCGCAAGAGTCCGCGCACCGGCGAGATGGAGACGATCCGCACAAATGCCCGGATGAACCAGACTTTCGACCAGATCGGGATTTTCGCCCACGACGACAGACTGCCAAGCTGGGAGGATAATCCGATCGTGTCAGGCAATCGGCGCAAGGACGATTATGACTATCAGGTCTTCGACTTCGCCAACCTCTTCGCCGAGGTGATCAGGAAAAAGCCGATACCGGACCTGAAAAAGCTCTCTAAGGCTGAACGCAAGGAATGGTCGAAGTTCATCGACCGGTTCCAGCACGATGTCTCTGACCACATGCCGATCTGGGTGCGTCTGCGTCGAACGGGCTGACGGAATTTTTCATGCCATGACGCCAATGTGACGGGCGCGGGCCGAACATCGAGTTGATCCCGGCCTTCAAGGTGTCATCTCACCCGGCATGGATGTTCTCTTCGCATATCTCGCCGGACTGCTGACGCTGATCAATCCGTGCGTCCTGCCGGTTCTGCCCATCGTGCTGGCAAGCGCGCTGAATGCCAGCCGGATGGGTCCTGCGGCGTTGGCAGCGGGGATGAGCCTTTCATTCGTCGCATTCGGCGTTCTGGTCACGGCGTTCGGATCATCTGTCGGCCTGACGCAGGATACGCTGGCCGAAATCGGTGCTGTGGTTATGGTCGCCTTCGGGCTGGTCCTTGTCATCCCGGCTTTCGCGCAACGCTTCGAGACTGCAACAGCGGGGCTGGCAGCGAAGGCCGACAGCCAAATGAACGCTGTCGAGGACACGAATGTCCGCGGCCAGTTTCTGGGCGGTTTGCTGCTGGGTGCCGTCTGGTCGCCCTGTATCGGCCCCACCTTGGGCGGTGCGATCGCGCTCGCGTCGCAGGGCGAAAGCCTTGCCTACGCGGCGCTGATCATGTCGTTCTTTGCGCTCGGCGTCTCGACGTTGATCCTCGGGCTCGGCCTGGGCGCACGCAGCGCAATCCGCAGCCGCGCCAACGCGCTCCGCGGCCTGGCAGAGCGGTCGAAACCCATCCTCGGCGCGACGTTTATCGCGGTGGGACTGATGCTGTTCTTCAAAGTGCACTACATGATCGAAGCTTGGGCGCTGGATGTCATGCCAATCTGGCTGCAGGACCTGTCCGTCGCCCTTTGAAACAATCAGGAGCCATGTCTATGGATCGTCGCGTCTTTCTCGCCACCAGCGCCGCCGCGGCGCTTGTCCCTCTTGGCGCATCGGCCGAGGGGATGATCGACTACACGCCGGGTCTGATCGAAACCGCGCTGTCTGAAGGCAAGACCGTTCTGGTCGATTACTCGGCCACATGGTGCAGCACCTGCCGCCGTCAGGCGCGCGTCATCAACGCCCTTCGTGCGGCCGACCCGGCTTATGACACGGCCATGATCTTCGTTAAGGTCGACTGGGACACCTACAGACGGGACGCTGTCACCGTGTCCAGGAAGATCCCTCGCCGTTCAACACTGGTGTTACTGCGCGGCGATGCGGAACTGGGCCGTATCGTTGCGAAAACGCGGGAAGACGACATCAAAGCCCTCATGGACCTGGGGCTGGAAACCCAATCCTGATAATCGGCTCGCCTCTGCGACACGGTCGAACTGACGAACCGGTCTCCCGATCAGAACGGAATCTCGTCATCCATGCTGCCACCGCCGGCCGGCGGTCCGCCCACATCGCGCCCGCCGCCGCCTCCACCGAAGCTGTCGCCGCCGCCATAGCCGCCGCCTGATCCACCGCCAAAGCCGCCGCCACCGCCGCCGTCACTGCGGCCGTCCAGGAAGGTCATTTCACCGCGGTAGGGGCGCAGGACAACTTCGGTCGAATACCGATCGTTGCCGCTTTGATCCTGCCACTTGCGGGTCTCCAGCTGGCCTTCGACGTAAACCTTCGAACCCTTGCGCAAGTACTGCTGTGCCAGACGCGCTAGGTTCTCGTTGAAGATCGCAACCGAGTGCCATTCGGTTTTTTCCCGTCGCTCGCCGGTATTGCGGTCTTTCCAGTTCTCGGACGTTGCGATGCGCAGATTGCAGACCTGCCCACCGTTCTGAAAGGTGCGCACCTCCGGGTCCTGGCCGAGATTCCCGATCAGGATGACCTTGTTCACACTGCCTGCCATGCTTCCCTCCGCTAGCCCGATTCTGGTGCGCGGCCAACTTAGCCACTCCCCCATGACCAGACCAGCAGGCTTGTTACGATTTCTTTAAAATTGCGCGGAACCCGATAAGCTGCCTCAAAAGGACGGTCCCATGCCCAAGAAGAAATCCAAAGCCTCCGCGTTCGAAATCGGTCCCTATCCCTACAGGGACAAGATGGCTCGCAAGGAGTATGAGCGGCAGCTCGAAGCGCTTCAGATCGAGCTGCTGAAGGTTCAGCGCTGGACGAAGGAAACCGGACAGCGGCACCTGCTGATCTTTGAAGGTCGCGATGCCGCGGGCAAGGGCGGCACGATCAAGCGGTTCACCCAGCATCTTAATCCGCGCGGCGCACGGGTCGTGGCGCTGCCAAAGCCGTCGGATATCGAACGCACGCAATGGTACTTTCAGCGATACGCCGCGCACCTGCCGTCAGGCGGCGAGATCGTTTTCTTCGATCGGTCCTGGTACAATCGCGCGGGCGTCGAGCGTGTCATGGGATTTTGCACCCAGGATCAGTACCGCCAATTCTACCGCGAAGCCCCGGCCTTCGAAGAAATGCTGGTCGACAGCGGCATCCGCCTGACCAAATTCTGGCTCACCGTATCGCGCGACGTGCAGTTGAAGCGCTTTGATGCCCGGCGCGAGGATCCGTTGAAACAGTGGAAGCTCAGCCCCATCGACGAGGCGAGCCTCGACAAATGGGATGACTATACCAAAGCGCGCGAGGCGATGTTCGACCACACAGACACCGAACACGCGCCATGGACAGTCATAAAGTCCGACGACAAGAAGCGCGCCCGATTGGGTGCAATCAGGGCCTACCTTGCCCCGATGGACTACCCGGACAAGGACAGTAAGCTGATCGGCAGTCCAGACCCGAAGATCGTTGGCAACGCGCCAAAATGATTGTAAATAATTCCTTCGAATTCTGGTCTGAACATTAAATTCCACAATCAAGGAAAGCGCCGCTTGAGTATTCGCGCCGACTGCGTAGCTTGTAGTCGATACAAAGATGCGGGGGCACTCAAATGAAACATCTTGGTCTTTTCGCAGCGGCAATCGGAGTCGGTGCCGCTGCGACCATGGGCACAGGGCAAGCGCAATCGGTCACGTGCGGAACGCAGTACACGATTCAGCCGGGCGAAAGTCTCAGCGGGATCGCGCGCGTCGTCTACGGTGACGCCGGTTCGTTCCAGATCATTTACAACGCAAACGCAGGCACGATCGGGCCCAACCCCGGCATCGTGCAGGTCGGCGCGGTCTTGGACATCCCCTGTCTGGATGCGGCAGAGGCCGAGGTGCCAGCGGCCGAACTGGCGCGCGCAGAACCCACGACCGCGGCGCTGCCTGCGCCGCAGATCGATCAGATCCGTCTGGTCACTGGCGACGATTGGGCACCATTTACCAACGAGTCGCATCCCACCGGTGGTCTGGCTGTCGAAGTCACGAATGTCGCCCTGTCGGTTGCCGGGCCGCAGCCGGACTTCAAGATCGATTTCATCAACGACTGGGGTGCCCATCTGCGTCCGCTGATCACCGACCATGCCTATGATTTCAGCCTGGTGTGGTTTCGACCGAATTGCGATGTCGTCGACCGGCTGAGCGATGATTCAAAGTTCCGCTGCAACAATCTGGATTGGTCCGATCCGATCTTCCAACAGGTGATCGGATATTACACCCGCGTCGGGGATCCGCGCCCGGCCACGCATGAAGATCTTTTCGGCAAGAAGGTCTGCAGGCCCAGCGGCTACGCCACGTTCATGATGGAAGAGGTGTATCTGGTCGAACCCAATGTCACCCTAAGCCGCCCCAATAAGACAACGGACTGTTTCGAGGAACTGGTGAACGGCCAGGTCGATGCGGTCGTTCTGGCGGCCGATGTCGCGGAAGGTGCCATCGCCAAGATCAGCGTCGGCGACCGCGTGGCCTCCAATGACCACCTCAGCCAGATCGCGACCATGCATGCGGTAATCGCCAAGACCCACCCGCGCGGTCAGCAGCTGCTCTCGGTGCTGAACGAGGGGCTCGACAAGATCAAGCGCAGCGGAGAGTGGTTCCAGATCGTCTCGCGGCATCTGGCAGAACATCGCTCGAAGACGCGGAACTAGGGCGGGAGCACCGATCAACAGATCTCTGCGGGCCTAAACCCGGTTCGCAAAGCGACGCTCGATCAGGTTTCGCTTCGGCCCGATCCACGCTCTTCAAGACTGGCGGCCCGGCGCAAAGCTCCGTGCGAATGTTCCCCGATCTATGCGATTCTGTGATGCCATGCGCCCGGTCAACGCCGTTTGCGCAAAGCGAAGCCCAAGGATGTCCACACCCACCTGACAGGGCAGCGCTTGGCCAGCGGTTTCACCCATTAAAAATGTCGTGCAGGCAAACAGCACCACTGTTTCAGATCGCTAAACAACAAACGGTCGGACAGATTTTCGGTCAAAGTCTCAGATTTCACGTGCTCCAGGCGCTCTATCTGTCTGTTTTGCGGCGATTTTGGCAGTTTCGCGCACATCTTCCGGATCAACTTGAAGGCGCTGCCAAATCGAAATCGCGGCTTATCCCTGCGCATCGCCGAGATCCAGGCAGGGCCTGCCTCTCCGGGTCCGGCGTACCGCAGTGCAGCATAACCCACAGACTTCTCCACAGGCAATTTGTCAGTAGCCTGACGTTCATGTTTTGTTTACGCTCGCACGACTCGCATTCCCGGACGCACGGGCTATGTCTGGCAGTTGGAGGCAGGTCATGGCGGAAACCAAATTTCTCAAGGTCAGGGGCGCGCGCGAGCACAACCTCAAGGGCGTCGACGTGGACATCCCGCGCGACTCGCTGACGGTGATCACGGGGCTCTCCGGGTCGGGCAAATCCTCGCTGGCGTTCGATACGATCTATGCCGAGGGACAGCGCCGCTATGTCGAGTCGCTCAGCGCCTATGCCCGGCAGTTTCTGCAGATGATGCAGAAGCCCGATGTCGATCACATCGAAGGGCTCAGCCCCGCGATCTCCATCGAGCAGAAAACGACCTCGAAGAACCCCCGCTCTACCGTCGGAACGGTGACCGAGATCTACGACTATCGTCGCCTTCTGTTCGCGCGGGCCGGCACGCCCTATTCCCCCGCCACCGGTCTGCCGATCGAGGCGCAGCAGGTATCTGACATGGTCGACCGGGTCATGGGGATGGAGGAAGGCGCGCGCCTTTTCCTGCTTGCCCCGATCATCCGGGACCGCAAAGGCGAATACCGAAAGGAATTCGTTGAATTGCGCAAGCAGGGCTATCAGCGCGTCAAGGTGAACGGCGATTTCTACGACCTGGACGAACCGCCGACACTGGACAAGAAGTTCCGCCACAACATTGATGTCGTCGTTGACAGGATCGTCGTCAAAGAAGGCATCGAAACGCGGCTGGCCGACTCGTTCTCCACCGCGCTCGGATTGGCGGACGGCATCGCGGTCGTCGAAACCGCTCCAAAGGAAGGCGACCCGGATCGCGTGGTATTCTCCGAGAAGTTTGCGTGCCCCGTCTCCGGCTTCTCGATCCCGGAAATTGAACCGCGCCTCTTCTCGTTCAACGCCCCGTTCGGTGCGTGCCCAGCCTGCGATGGCCTGGGCGTCGAACTCTTTTTCGACGAACGCCTGATCGTGCCGGATGAAAATCTCAGCCTGATGGAAGCCTGTATCGCCCCTTGGGGAAAGTCGGGCGGGCTCTCTCCCCTGCAGCGGCAAACCATCGAGGCGCTGGCAGACCATTACGGCTTCTCCACCGTCAAACCTTGGGCCAAATTGCCGAAGAACGCGCAGCAGGTGATGCTGCACGGATCCGGCAACGAGGAGATCAAGTTCCGCTTCGATGACGGCGGCCGCGTCTACACGGTGAAACGCCCCTTCGAAGGCGTCATCCCGAATATGGAACGGCGTTACCGCGAGACGGATTCAAATTGGATCCGCGAAGAGTTCGAGCGTTTCCAGGGCACCCAGAACTGCACCGCATGCGATGGCTATCGCCTGCGCCCTGAAGCCCTGGCCGTCAAGATCGGCACATCGCATATCGGCAATGTCACCGAACTCAGCATCCGGGAGGCCTATGAATGGGCGGGCAAAGTCCCGGAACTGCTGACAACCCAGAAGAACGAGATCGCAGGGCCGATCCTCAAGGAAATCCGCGAACGGCTTGGGTTTCTCGTCAACGTCGGCCTCGACTACCTGACGCTCTCCCGCAACTCAGGCACGCTGTCCGGCGGCGAATCCCAGCGCATCCGTCTGGCCTCTCAAATCGGTTCCGGCCTGACCGGCGTCCTCTACGTGCTCGACGAGCCCTCGATCGGCCTGCACCAGCGCGACAATCAGCGGCTGCTTGATTCCCTGAAGGGCCTGCGCGACCAGGGCAACACGGTGATAGTTGTCGAACATGACGAGGAAGCCATTCGCGAGGCGGACCATGTCATCGACATCGGCCTCGGCGCCGGGGTGCACGGCGGCTCGATCATTGCCCATGGCACGCCCGCAAAAGTGGCCGCGAACCCGAAATCCATCACCGGCGCATACCTGACCGGGGCACGGGAGATCCCGATACCGACCGGCCGACGTGCCGGCAACGGCAAGACCCTGACGGTCGAGGGCGCATCCGGCAACAACCTGCATGATGTCACCGCGGACCTCCCACTGGGCACCTTCACCTGCATCACCGGTGTTTCCGGCGGCGGGAAGTCGACCTTGACCATCGAAACGCTTTACAAGACCGCGGCCCAGCGCCTGAACGGTGCCCGCACGCAGCCCAGCCCATCGAAATCCATTCGCGGGCTCGAACACCTCGACAAGGTCATCGACATCGACCAGTCACCCATTGGCCGCACCCCGCGGTCGAATCCTGCGACCTATACGGGCGCGTTCACACCGATCCGCGACTGGTTCGCCGGGCTGCCAGAGGCCAAGGCACGCGGCTACAAGGCAGGCCGCTTCAGTTTCAATGTCAAAGGCGGGCGCTGCGAGGCATGCCAGGGCGATGGTGTCATCAAGATCGAGATGCACTTCCTGCCCGACGTCTATGTCGAGTGCGAGACGTGCAAGGGTGCCCGCTACAACCGCGAGACGCTGGAGATTAAATACAAAGGCAAATCGATCGCCGAAGTTCTGGACATGACGGTCGAGGACGGCGTGACCTTCTTCGAAGCTATTCCGATGATCCGCGAAAAGCTGGTGACCCTTCAGCGGGTCGGCCTGGGCTATATCAAGATCGGCCAGCAGGCGACGACCCTGTCGGGCGGGGAAGCACAACGTGTGAAGCTGTCAAAGGAACTTTCCAAGCGTGCCACGGGACGAACGCTCTATATCCTCGACGAACCTACCACCGGGCTGCACTTCGAAGACGTGAAAAAGCTGCTCGAAGTCCTGCAGGAACTCGTGGAGGCCGGGAACACCGTCGTGGTGATCGAGCACAATCTCGACGTGATCAAAACGGCAGACTGGATCGTCGATCTTGGACCGGAAGGCGGCGACGGCGGCGGACGCATTGTGGCAACCGGCACGCCGGAAGATGTGGCAGAGGTCGAGGGATCGCATACCGGTCACTATCTGAAGCCGATGATATCGAAATCAGGCAGCATAGCCGCGGAGTAACCGGACTTATCCGGCGCTACCTTCACGCGCTGAGGACTTTGACGCGGTGCGTTTATGCCCGCCGCCTCAGCAGCGTCCTCCACCCGTCGAAATCAACCGCCGGATTGCAGGCAGTCCATCAGGCCCCAGAGCCTCAGATACTCCGCTTGTTCGTCCGGATTGGCCGAAAGGATATCCTTCATGCCCTGCGCCGATGGGCAATTGCCTTGCGCACTGCCCGCCTCTGACTGTTGATCCGTAACCAATGCTCCGCCGGCCTGCCGCCGGTACACGGTTGGTTGCGCCGACCAGCCCCAAAGGATCGCGCTGTCCTGCGCGGTCGCCCATGCCAGATGCATCGGGGCATACGGGGCATCACGGGTGAACAGGAAATACCGACCATCGGTGACATTACCAGAGCCATCGATCTGGCGCGCCGCGAACAGCAGCCGGATCATCGGTGTCGCGTCGTACTGCGTGATGTCCTCGACCACGAACATGTCCCGTCTGTCACGCGATGATCGTTTCGAGTAGCGATCGACCGAGGCGACCTCCAGCAACGGACAGTCCAGCGCGGCGGCAAGATCTGCTTCAGTCAGAAGCCCCGCCGAGAGCGACAGGCTGTCATGGGCGTCCCGCAAAGAGCACGTCATCTCGGGCCAGTCCGGCAGCGGATCGGTAAACGGGTCAACGCCCAAAAGATCGACACAGGCCGCATTCAGAGCGCCCGCCTGAAAATCCTCGGCTGGGCAGATCGATGCGAGTTCGATGCCCACCATCTGCTCGGCATTCGCGATCGCCGAATGATCCGGCGAAACGGCAGCACCATTGATTTCCACCACTGCGACTTCGCGCTGCAACAGGCCCAGCGCCACCATGGTCATGGCAAAGCACGCGCAGACCGCACCGACGACGATAGCACCCCAGGGCTTCGACGACCTGGCCGTGTCTGAAAAGACCTTGCGCAGGTGATCGCTGTCACGCTCCTGCAATGGCAGTGTCGGCAGGTCGACATAATTAATGACGTCGTCCGATAAATCTGCGCCGGCTTCAGGCTCACCCATGACCCACACCCTCCGAATCTCCGGTCAGCCCCGCACGGGCCTTTTCAGGAATTAATCGGAAAAAATCGTGGCGAGATTGCGACTGCGGCGTCGCGCCCGAGCCTCTTCAGTCCATCTGTTATTCTGCAGCCTGCGCCCGGTCGACAAGACCGCAGCCCGCCAGCGCTGCGCGCACATCCGCCTTCTGCCTCTCGCTTGCAGGAGAGGTGGGCCGCCGCGCAGCGCCTGCCGGCACGCCCTGCAAAGACTGCGCGTATTTGCAAAGCGACGGCATGTTGTCCTGACCTATGGCATCCCAGACCGGCATTAACTTTTCGTGCAGGTCCAGCGCCGTTGCGTGGTCACCGGCCTGAACCGCATCCCATAACTTTCGCGACGGTCCCGGTGCCGCCGTCAGGATTGCCGCGATCGAACCCGGCGCGCCCATGACGTAGGCCAGATAAAGCAGCGCATCCGTCGCCGCGTAGATCCGGTTCTGGGGCCGCGCCCGGCGCAACAGATCGGCCAACAGCTTCACATCGCCCGCCGATTGCTTCACCCCTGCAACTCCCGGCACCTCCTCCATGATGCGCAGCAAGAGGTCGGGCGACAAATAGCAGTGCGGCACCACGTTGTAGATCAGGATCGGCAACCCGCATTCGGCATGGATGCGCCGGAAATGATCCACCATTGCGTCATCGTCGGGGCGAAACAGGTATGACGGCGGCGTAACCTGCAAGGCGGCCACGCCAAGATCCATCACCTCACGCCCACGGGCCGCGGTCTCGGCCGTCGAGTTGGATATGATCCCCGCCACCACCGGTACCCGTCCGGCGGCCGCGCGCACGGTTTCCGCCAGGATGTCGCGATGCTCTTCCCGCGTCAGCGCATGGCCTTCGCCCGTGGACCCACCGGCGGCCAGACCGTGGACACCCTCGGCGACAAGCCAGTCCACCTGAGCCGTAATTGCGCCCAGATCTATCGTGTCGTCTTCGCGAAAGGGGGTGGTGAACGGCGCAATGACGCCCTTCAGATCGTTCAACATTGCATCCTCCCTGTTTTGCCTGGAAGGATGCGTTGACATTGGCCGCGCCGCAAGGGCCGACCAACTATGCTAGATCAGTTTGAGGTCTCCCGCTGCCTGACGGCCATCGCGGGCCTCCTGCAGTTCGTATTCGACCTTTTGATTATCCGAAAGCCCTTCCAGCCCTGAGCGCTGTACGGCCGAGATATGCACGAACACATCCTTGCCACCTTCTTCCGGTTCAATAAAACCATACCCTTTGGTGGTGTTAAACCACTTCACGGTGCCTGTCGGCATCGCCTTTTCCTTTCCTGCGAGCAACTTAGCTCAAAAACGGGTCTCCCCTGGTTCGTACGCGTGGACTGAAGTGTGTCCGCACCTGAGAAGTCGTGCGCAGGAAGTCATCGTCTTCAGGCCATTTTCGCTACCTCGTAGCGACTTTTAGTTGTACCGCACCCGCGAACTTGACGCAACAGTGTAGGCGAATCACCAAATTTCCAAAATGCAAAACACGGACAGGTTGTGCGCCGGAAACCGCCGCTCGCATCCATCCGCCGGTCGGTATCAGGGGTACTTGCCCCGTCTGAAAAAACGCGCCAAAACCGCGCAAACACATAATTTTTCGGAGGAGCAAGCCCCATGTCCGGAAGCCCGAACACCGATGTTGTCCGCTACGAGACCGATGGCGAAGTCGCGGTTCTGACTGTTCAAAGTCCGCCCGTAAATGCCCTCAGCGTTCACGTCCGCAGCGGGATCAAGACCGGCGTCGAACGGGCGCTTTCCGACGACGGTGTTCGCGCAATCGCACTGGTCTGCGACGGGCGGACTTTCATCGCTGGCGCGGATATCACCGAGTTCGGAAAGCCGCCGATGGCACCCTCGCTCGGCGAGGTGCACGATGTCATGGAAGGGGCGCCCAAACCGCTTGTCGCGGGCATCCACGGCACGGCTCTGGGCGGCGGTCTGGAAACCGCCTTCGCCTGCCATTACCGGGTGGCCGTGCCATCGGCCAAGGTCGGCCTGCCGGAGGTCAAACTGGGAATTGTTCCCGGCGCAGGCGGCACGCAGCGGCTGCCCCGTCTTGTCGGGGTCGAGAAAGCCATCGACATGATCGCCGGCGGTGACCCGATCGGTGCCGCGAAGGCCGCGGAACTGGGCGTGATCGACAAAGTGGTCGACGGCGACCTGCACGCAGCGACGATCGCATTTGCCAAAGACTTGCTTTCCAGCAATGCCGAACTCGTCAAGGTCCGCGACCGGGGTGAAAAGATCGCCGATATCGCGCCTGACGTCTTCGAGACCGCGCGCAAAAACTGGGGCAGGAAGAAACGCGGTTTCGAAGCCCCGCAGGGCTGCATCGACGCCATCGAGGCCGCCTGTACCCTGCCCTTCGACGAGGGCATGCAAAAGGAACGCGAGATCATCACCCGCCTGATGGCTGGTGACCAGTCTCTCGCCCAGCGTCACTTCTTCTTCGCCGAACGTCAGGCCAACAAGATCCCGGATGTCCCCAGGGACACCCCGATGCGGGACATCAGGACGGCTGCCGTCCTGGGTGCGGGCACCATGGGCGGCGGGATCGCCATGAACTTCGCCAATGCGGGCATCCCGGTGACCATCGTTGAACGAGAGCAGGAGGCGCTGGATCGCGGCCTCGGGATCATCCGCAAGAACTACGAGAATACCGCAAAAAAGGGCCGCCTGACCCAGGAACAGGTCGAACAGCGGATGGCCTGCCTCACCGGCTCGCTCGACTTCGACACCGCCGTCTCGGACGTCGACATCGTGATCGAGGCGGTCTTCGAGAACATGGACCTGAAAAAGGAAATCTTCTCGCGGCTCGATGCCAACTGCAAACCGGGCTGCATCCTTGCCTCCAACACGTCCACGCTGGATCTGGATGAAATCGCCGCCGTCACAAAGCGGCCCGAGGACGTGATCGGCCTCCACTTCTTCTCGCCCGCCAATGTGATGCGCCTGCTGGAGGAAGTGCGCGGCGAAAAGACCTCTGCCGAGGTGATCGCCACCTGCATGGCCTTGGCCAAGCGCATCGGCAAGGTGCCGGTACTGGTCGGCGTCTGCCACGGCTTTGTCGGCAACCGGATGCTGCACAGCTATTTCGACCAGGCATTCTCGCTGCTCTACGAAGGGTGCCAGCCCGAAGATGTCGACGGCGCACTCTACGCGCATGGCCTCGCCATGGGGCCCTTCGCCATGTCCGATCTCGCAGGCCTTGATGTCAGCTGGCGCATTCGGCAGGAAACCGGCGAGAAAAACCCCATCGCAGACCGCCTCTGCGAGCTCGGCCGCTTCGGCCAGAAAACCGGCGCCGGCTATTACCGCTACGAGCCCGGCAACCGCACGCCGATCCCCGACGACGTGACCGCAAAGATCGTCGAGGAAGAAGGCGTCCGCAAACACAACCACCGCCGCGACATCGGCGATGAAGAAATCGTCGAGCGCTGCATGCTCGCCCTGGTCAACGAAGGTGCCCGCATCCTGGAAGAGGGCAAGGCCATGCGCGCCTCGGACATCGACGTGATTTATCTGACGGGCTACGGCTATCCGATCTATCGCGGCGGACCGATGTTCTGGGCTGACCTGATGGGCCTCGACAAGGTGCTGGCGAAGATCAAGGGCTTCCACGCCGCAGGCTACGGCGACCAGACTTGGGAACCGGCCCCGTTGATCGAACAGCTCGTTGCCGAGGGGAAGAGCTTCAAGGATTTCGACAAGCAATGACCAGTGCGGTGCCGGCCATCAGCCCGGCGCCCGCACGACCTTCAATCCTGCTACGCTCCTCGGTCAACGCATCCGGCAACTTCCAAAAAAAACTTCAAAAACTTGAATCAAATTCACCGAAAATTAACCCTGCCCACCTATTTGTCCGCCCCGTACCGGTACTGAATAACTTCCCCCTCGGCTGGTCGCGCCGTTGAGGGGGCGCGGACATGCGGATGGCCATCCGCCCGCGTTATTCTTGGAATAACGCATCGCGCTTCGCCCGAACGTCACATGGCAGACGCCATCAGGACAGTGGGCACGACAGACAGCAGGGCAGCCCCTGCACCTTCCCGAACGAGATGATCCAAAGACTTTCGCAGCTCATCGAAGTGTGCGTGCAAAGTCCGGCTGTCGTTCAACGTTCAGCCCGACGTCGTTTGGGTCCACTGACCCCGCGATGGGGTCCATGCTTCTTCCCGGCTCGAAGACCTTCGCAGAGATCCCCCGCACGCGCAGGCATGGCTGCATCAGGCTGGCTCGTCACGCCCCGCCGCCGCTCTATCTGCAGGGCGACGGAGGTCCCATGCGGCGCGTATTCACAATCACTCTCATTCTGTTCCTGTGCGTGGGTCTGGCGCTGACCGTCTCTAACCACGCCCGCTTCGCCGTTGTGAACCTGCCAACCCTTTGGTTCGCAGGTCAGATCACCAGCGATCAGGTCTTCGACTCGTCCACCGGCCTTTCGCTCGACATCTACTCGCCGCCCGCCCCCGGTCCTCACCCGGTGGTGATTTTCTGGCACGGTGGCAGTTGGCAATGGGGCACGAAGGACGATTACAAATTCGTCGGCATGCGCCTTGCGGAAGCCGGGATAACCGTCGTCCTGCCCGATTACCGCAAGTACCCTGACGTCCGGCATCCGGCCTTTGTCGAGGACGCCGCCGCCGCGCTCGCCTGGACCCATGCGAACATCGCGGGCCACGGCGGCGACCCCGGCACACTGGTTCTGTCAGGGCACTCCGCAGGGGCCCACATCGCAGCACTTGTGGCGAACGATCCCTCTTATCTTGCCGGGCACGGCCTCGACCGCAGCATCGTGGCAGGCGTCGCCGGGCTGGCGGGGCCCTACGACTTCGTCCCATCCGCCAAGACGATCAAGGCAATCTTCGGCCCCGAAGACCGCTACCCGTCCATGCAGGCCGGAACGTTCGTCGATGATGGCTCCCCATCCATCCTGATGATGTATGGCCGCGATGACGACGTGGTCGGCATGATCAATATCGACCGAATGCAGGTGGAACTGGACCGCGTCGATGCCTGCTACGGCATTCAGCTCTACGACGGCGTCGATCATATCTCGATCATCTCCAGCTTCACCTGGGTCTTTCGCGATTCGAATCCGGCACCGCAGGATCTGATCGCCTTCGTCGGCGACATCCATTCCGGGCGGTTCTGCGAAGATTAAAGAGCCAGCGCGCCATTGGCCGGCGCTCGTCCGAAGAGAATCGCGCTGCAACGCACAAAAATCGCCCGATCTGCAACAAATGTTACAGAATCGCGGGCCCGGCCTGAACAATCCTGTGACTGCCAAAACGACGGAGCACGGGTTGGAATACGTAACAGGATCGACGGTCAGGACAGCCCCGGCGCGTTTCGCCGGTCAGGCCGACGGCTCTGGAACTTCAGCCTCTCTGCGTGGCGGACACTTCCGGAACTTTTGAAGACCCCGACCACAGAAGACCCGACGGTCCGCCGTATTTCCAGGGCCCACGGGATTTACACCAAAACCGTACGACGGTTGCCGGGTCGCAGTTTCAGCGGCGCGGACGCCCCGAAAGCACTGAACTGAAGGCCAGTTCGCTGGTCTGCCATAGACGGAGACATCAAATGGCATCCCCTGATCAAGTCCTCGAAGCCCGCAGTCTGGGCGAACACTTCATATGGAAACAAGGTGAAGGTCTGCCGCTGGAAGACGGCTCGCCGCTCGGCCCGCGCGACACGTTGTTCGATGCGCAGGTCGACGAACAAATCGCCAAAAGCCTGATCGCCCAGAAACTGCTGGTGAAGTTCTGCCGTGATCTGACGCAGTACATCGACCGGTCGTCTTTCGTGGATCCCGGCATCAAAAAACGCAAGAACATCGTCGAGAAGGTCAATGTCCGCGGCAAGAAGATCCACCAGGTCAACGATGTCAGCCGGGCAACTGTGAAGTTCAGCCACCTCGAGGAACTCTATGCGGCAGAGGCCTGGATCCGTCAGCGTCCGGAATACAAGGCGATGCAGCGCTTCAAGGGCAAGGCGTCCAAGAACCGGTATACCCAAAGCACCGAGGACGGCTCTTACCGCGATATCAAGTTCTTCATCTGCTTCGACATCCCGCGGTCCGTGAACCCCTGGATCGTCGAACTGCAACTGAACCTGCAGCAGGCGCTGGAGCACAAAAGCATCGGCCACGGCATCTACGAGATCACGAGGCTGGGCGATGCACTGCCCGACTATGCGGCCATCCCGGTACCGCCGACCAAGATGATGCGGATCGCGCGAAAGCTGCGCCCCTGCTACGTCGCGCTGCGCCGCACCGGGATCGATCCCAACCTTTTGAAGTGGTTCCGCGATTTCATCTACCAGAACTTCGAGGACTGCATGGGCCACATCGACGACGCGAAGCCCGACGCCTACGTGCCGACCCAAGGTGCCGTGGTCGTGCCAGAGGACCGCACGCTGCTCGACCTGGTCAGCCAGGCGATCTACAAGTACTCATTCTCGGTCTCTAAAAGCGCCTACGCCTACAAGAACGGCGGCATGGTCCCGGTGATCGCGGCGAACGAATTGAAGGCCTGACAAATTGAAGGCCTGACAAGGGTCTTCCCGATCGGGGCGCGGGCAGGTCCGCGCCCCTATCTTTCAGCTCCGAGATTCTCCGAAAGTGTCTTCGTCCAGGACGGGTTGGCTTGCGCAACCTCGAGGCAGCCGAACGCGTTCTCTTGTCTCCCGTGCGGACAAACGTCCTGTCCGGACGCCTCCAGCAAGGCTTCGAAGTGGCGCAGCACGACTTCGGGATCTCCCCCGGCACCCGCCCCGCTCTCATAAAGCGCCTTGATCAGCATGATATCGTTCTCGCGTTGCGGCCAGGTCTTGGTGCGGTCATTGAATGAAAAGAACGGCGTCTGGTGGGCATCGCGCAGCGGCCCCAGCGTGTGCAGCAGTTCTTCCCACAGGCAGGCATAAAGCGCCCTGTCATCCTCGGGCGGCACGATAGAGACAAAGGCCGCCTGCCGCTGCCCGGCGCGCGAGTGGGCGCTGTAGAAGCAGCCGAACGGGTGCCCCTCGGCCTGATAGCGCGCACCGTCGGCATCGGCTCGCCACAGCGTGTTGATCAGGGCAATCGTCTTGCGATCGCCAACCGCGACAACGATGTCGGACGCCCCATCATAGAGCGAACCCAGCTTTGCCTCGATCTCGGCCCCCGCCGGGCCGCCGGGGCGCAGCCGCATCGACAGTTCCGCATCTGCCGCGGGCCAGTCGCGCGGGATCGTCCGCGCGGTGATCCTGGAAAAGAAACCATCGCCAAATCCCGCGGCAACGGTCGTGTCCACGATGCCGCCGATGGTGCGCACCATGTCGGCCACGCGGGCATCCGTCGACAGGACGAGCACCCGCGGCGCATGCGTCCACAGGCGCACATCCCCCTTGTCCGATGTGATGATCTTCCGCGCATCGCCGATCAGCGTGCCCGTCGTCATATCGGCACGCGAAGTACCGGCAGGTTCGCCCGCCGCAGCCGAAACGGCGCAGGCCGCCAGCGCCGCCGCCAGAAATGTCCGCATTGATCCCTCCCGTTACGCGGTCTCGCGCCGCATCGGCCGGGTCGTTCGTCACCCGGTCTCACCCCGATCGCGCGCGCCCTAGACTTTAAATGGGCCAAGATTGCGGCAGGACGGGCCGACGCGGCCACCATCACCCATCCGGTGGTCAACGGGATTTCCCCTGTGCTAAGCCACGCGCAAGGCCAATCATCGGAGACCGGGAATGCGCGCACTGCTTTGCAAGGAACACTGTCTGCCAGAGGATCTGGTGGTGGAGGAAGTCCCGGCGCCCGAGCCGCGCAAGGGCGAGCTGCGCATCGCTGTCGCAGCCGCAGGCGTCAACTTTCCCGACTTCCTGATCATTCAGGACAAGTACCAGTTCAAGCCGCCGCTGCCGTTCTCCCCGGGCGGGGAGATGGCAGGCACCGTCACAGCGGTCGGGCCGGAGGTGACCGGCTTCAAGATCGGCGACCGGATCATGGGCTCGAACACCTGCGGCGGTTTCGCCGAAGAGGCCATCGTGATGGCTGAAAAGGCGATCCAGTTGCCGGACGATGCGGATCTGAAAATGGCCGCAGCGGTCGGGCTGGTCTATGGCACCTCGTATCACGCACTTTTCGATCGGGGGGCCATGACGGCGCGGGACAGGGTTCTGGTGCTCGGCGCGGCGGGCGGCGTCGGGCTGGCGGCCGTCGAACTCGCCCATGCCGCAGGCGCCGAGGTGATTGCCGCGGCCTCGACCGACGAGAAGCTTGCCGTCTGCAAGGAACACGGTGCCGATCACCTGATCAACTACGGCACCGGCGATCTGCGCAAGCAGCTCAAAGAGGTCTGCCCCGAGGGCCCGACCCTGATCTATGACCCGGTTGGTGGTGAACTGACCGAGCTTGCCTTCCGCTCGATTGCACCGCGCGGCAAGCTGCTGGTCATCGGCTTTGCGGCCGGCGACATTCCGCGCATTCCCTTGAATCTGGCTTTGTTGAAGCACGGCGAGATCGTCGGCGTCTTCTGGGGCGACTACACGCGCCGCGAGCCGGAGAACAACCTGCGCGACCTGCGCCACATCATGCGGTGGATCAAGGACGGGCGACTGAAACCTCTGATCTCCGGTGCCTATCCGCTGGCCGAAGGGGGTGCTGCGATACGGCACATCGCCGACCGCAAGGCCATGGGCAAGCTGGTGATCGAGCCGCACAAATAGCCGGGTTTTCGACCCGCCTTCCAGACCGCATGGCAGGGCATCGCCCCGCCCTACCCCAAGGACCAAAGATGCTCGAGACCGCCACCCCTGAGAGCCTGGGCTTCGACCCTGATCGCCTTGCCCGCTTCAAACCCTGGATGCAGGGCTGGGTCGACAGCGGCCGCTTCCCCGCGGCGCAGGTGATGGTCGCCCGGCACGGCAAGATCGCCTACACCGACCATGTCGGCTGGCGCGACATCGCCTCGGACAGCCCGTGGCAACGCGACACCATTCTGCGCATCTATTCGATGACCAAGCCGGTCACCTCGGTCGCGCTGTTGATGCTGTTCGAGGAAGCACAGTGCCATCTGGACACCCCGGTCGACGAGTTCCTGCCCGAGATGGCCGATCGTCAGGTCCTGATCCCCGGTGCGACCTCGATTGACCAGACCCGCCCGGCTGAAACGCGGCTGACCCTGCACCACCTGCTGACCCATACCTCGGGGTTCACCTACAGCTTCAACGAGGATCTGCTGGCCACCGAGATGCTGGAGCGGAAGTTGGATTTCTCGGTCAAGGAAGGGGATCTGGCAAACACCGTCCAGCGGCTGGCCGAACTGCCGCTGGGGTTCGATCCCGGCGCACGCTGGAACTACGGAGTGTCCACCGATGTGATCGGCCGCGTGGTCGAAGTGATCAGCGGCCAATCCCTGCGCGATTTCCTGAAGGACCGCATCCTCGGCCCGCTGGGAATGGACGACACCGACTTCGAGGTTCCGGCCAACAAGGCGAACCGCTTCGCGTCCTGCTATGTGAAGACCGACAAGGACATCCGCAAGCTGATGGATGCGGCCGCCGACAGCGTCTACGCCGAGGGCCGCGTCAAGCAATGGTCCGGCGGCGGAGGTCTGGTTTCCACCGTCGATGATTACATGAAGTTCGCCGATCTTCTGCGCGGTCAGGGCGAAAGCCGGGGCGTGCGGCTTCTATCCCCGCGTATCGCAGAGCTGATGGCGACGAACGCGCTGCCCGGCGATCTTGCCTCGATGGGCCAGCCGGTCTTCTCAGAGGTTTCGTTCGACGGCGTCGGCTTCGGTCTGGGCGTCTCGGTCACCGTCAATCCGGGCCTTGCCAAAACCGCCTGCAACATGGGCGATTTCGGCTGGGGCGGCATGGCGTCCACCATGTTCTGGGTCGACCCGGTCTATGACATGGTGACGATCTTCATGACGCAGCTTGTGCCATCGTCATCCTGGCCGAACCGGAAGGAACTGAGAGCGTTGACCTATGGCGCGCTGACCGACCCTGGGGCTTGAGGTGGCGCGCCCAGAGCGGTGTCTGATCTGATTGGATCAGATCGACCGCTCTAGGTCATTTGCTTGTCGCGCAGTGTTTCCGGCCCTCGTTTCAGTCCGGTCGGATCGCGCTCTAGAGCTTTCGCGCAACGAGGGTGAAGTCCACAAACACTTCGGGCCCGATCTCGACAAAGATGGCAGAGGGCCCGAAACCCAACTGGTAATCCTTGCGCACGATTGTCAGTCGGCCAGACGCCGTGGCATGATTTTCTTTGATCTCCAAATCAACCGGCAGCATGATCTTCTTCAACTCGCCCCGAATGGTCAGGACGCCTTCGGCGGCATAGCGGGTTTCGTCTTGTTGCGAGAGCGATGTGAGTTGGAACGCGGCATCCGGATGATTGCGGGAATCGAACCACTCGGCGGATGTTGCCAGTCCTTGGGCCAGTTTATCGGCCAGCGCGATGCTGGCGGTCGCGATGCTGAGCTCCAGGCGCGCGGCGGTCGGCTGGTCAGCATCAAAGTCAGCGCTGCCTTTGAATTTCGCGAAACTGCCCCGCTCTGATACGCCGTCCCGGGTGTAGGTAAAGTGCACCTTCGACCTGGCTTCGTCGATCTGCCAACCCGCAGCCATGGCGGGGGATAACGACGGTGACACGAACAGGGCTGACATCAAAAACAGAGATGCGGTGATTATGGTGGTGATGTTCATCGGTTCAGGCTCCGGCAAAAGGGTTCTTGGTCAGAGTGGACCGTGCTCGAGCCTGGCCCACCTGTACCGTTGAACACGCCGGACACGGGACTTATTCCCTCGCGCCGATTCAAATCGGTGTGACGTTAGTCAGCCGCCATCGCCATGGCAAAAGCCGCCCAAAGCGGCGCGTTGACCTCCTGCTCCCACGGCGCATGCTCGGCGTGCCACTGGACGCCCAAAGCAAAACCTGATGCGCCGTCGATGCGGATGGCCTCTGGTGTCGTGTCATCCGCCCGGCCTTCGACGATCACTCTGTCCCCGGTGGCCAGGATCGCCTGACCGTGCAGGGTGTTCACCTCGATGCGCGTGGCACCATAGATCCCGGCGAAGGCCCCGCCCGGCATCAGATCGACGCCATGGCGGATGTCATAGCGCTGCTCTCGCGGGACGTCCTGCAGCATGCGATGATTGTCGCGGCCCGGCACGTCGCGGATTTCGGGGTGCAGCGTTCCGCCATAGGCGACATTCATTTCCTGCAGGCCCCGGCAGATCCCGAACAGCGGCCGGCCTGCCTCGACGGCTGCGCGGACCAGCGGGATCGCCAGCCCATCGCGCGACCTGTCGAACGGCGCGTAGGCCTCGGACTCTTCGGCACCGAATTCCTGGGGATGCACATTCGGTCGGGCACCGGTCAGCACGATGCCGTCCAGAATCTCCAGCAGGTGGCCGATCTGGTGGCAATCCGGCAGGGCCGGGATCAGAAGCGGCGTCGCGCCCGTCATCCGCGCCACGGTTTCCGGGTAGCTGTCCGCCGTACGCTGGCTGGGGGCACCGCCCTGGCTGACCTCGGCGGTGGTGATGATGCCGACGGTCTTGCGTGTCATGCGTCAATCCTGAAGGGTATGCGAAAAGAGGTGCCCATGATCCAGACCCTGCCCGAAAAGGTCAACGCCAACCCGGCCCTCGTGCGGCGGGGGCGTTGGACCCACGCCGACATGCTGTTCGAAAGCGGCGAAGACCGCTGGATCATCGCCATCCGCGCCGGACGGATCGAAGCCGTGACGCCAGTCGACATGGGCGTCGCCCATTGGGATTTCGCAATCCGCGGGACGGCCGAGGGGTGGCAGAAGTTCTGGTCCGCGCTCCCGCCGCCGATGCATCATGACCTGCACGCGCTGATCCGCATCGGCAAGGTCCGGCTGGAGGGGGATCTGGACATGCTGCAGGCGAACCTTTTGTACCTGAAGCTGGTCCTGGAAAGCCTGCGAGGGCAGGCCTGATGGAACTGGAGAAGATCATCGGCCGCTACGCCCGCATGGAGATCCACGGCCGCCCGCACCGTTTATATTTCGAGGAAGCGGGAGAGGGCATTCCCCTGCTCTGCCTGCACACGGCAGGCTCGGACGGGCGGCAGTTCCGCGCATTGCTGAACGACGCTGATATCACCGTGCGGTTCCGGGTGATCGTCTTCGACATGCCCTGGCACGGCAAATCCTCGCCGCCACCCGGGTTTCAGGACGAGGAGTATCAGCTGACCACGGACAACTATGTCGACCTGGTCACGACCGTTTCGACAGAGCTTGGCCTCGACCAGCCGGTCGTCATGGGCTGTTCGATCGGCGGGCGCGTGGTGCTGGAGCTGGCAAAGCGCCACCCGGAGATGTTCCGCGCCGTGATCGGGCTGCAGTCCAGCGCCTTCGTGCAACGCTATTTCCCGCTGGACGGGCTGCACAAGCCGAACATACACGGCGGCGAGATGTGCGCCGCCTATTGCTGGGGTCTGGTCGGCCCGTCCGCTCCGCAGGAGCACCGGTGGGAGACGTTGTGGCACTACATGCAGGGCGGCCCCGGGGTCTTCAAAGGCGATCTGCACTTCTACTCCATGGACGGTGACGTGTCGGACCGGTTGAGCGAAATCGACACCTCCGCCTGCCCTGTCTACATGCTGACAGGCGAGTACGACCATTCCTGCACGCCCGATGCCTCCCGCGAGACGGCGGCGCGCATCGCGGGGGCAGACCTGACGATCATGGACGGCCTGGGACATTTCCCGATGTCCGAGGACCCGGATCGGTTCAAGACCTATCTGATGCCGGTGCTGGACAAGATCGCCTAGCTGGTCCGCATCCGGTCCATATGCGTCCCGATGATCTTGGCCTCGTCCAGGCAGTCGTCGATAACGGGCCCGATGGGTTCTGACCGGGCCGAGAAGTTCAGGATCTCGAGGCTGCAGATCAGCCGTTGCAGGGAAGACCGGATCTCGTTCTGCGGCTCATCATGATCGGCCACGGCCGGCCGGCCGACTTCATGATCTTTGCGCAGGGCCCCTGCCTCGCACAAATCGGTGACATTCAGCCAGACGCCCAGCGTCCCGCCGATCTTGTCGCGCCGTTCCTGAACCAGATAGGAACGCCCATCGGCCAGATGGCGGATCACGGTATTGCCGCGGCGGCGGGCTTGCATCCGGTTGGCGATCCACGCTTCGATGTCACCGTCTGCAATCTCGATCTGACCGCGCAGCACCAGTTCCGCCAGCAGATCCGGAAAGGTCACACCGCGGCGGATCATGCCACGGATGCGAAAATTCAGGTCGATATAGGCGTGGTTCCAGAACGTAAGTCGATCCGCCGGATCGAAGTAGGCAAAGGCGGCATGCGAAGACTCAAGCGCCGCTTGGATATTCCGGGCCTCATTAGACGCGCACAGTGGTTCAAGGATGGACATGGTCGTCCCCTCCAATCAGCAGAGCACGAATTCATGACGATCGATGATCCCGGTGACCGGTTAACAAATCGTTAGGATATTGGGCATAGATGGGGCGACTGTTAAAACCACCCCGTTATCAATAGCTTATCCGAAGACGTAAAAGCAGATCTTGTTGCCGTCAGGATCCCGGGCATAGGCGCCATAGAATCGGTCGGGCACACGCTGGCCCGGCTCACCCTCGTCGCTGCCGCCCAGCTCCAGCGCCTTGGCGTAGAGGCTGGCCGCTTCCTCTTTCGAGGACGCAGCGAACGCCAGCATGGTGCCGTTGCCGGGCTGCGGGTCATTCTTGTCATAGGGCTCGCAGACGGCGACCATCGGCTCTTTCATCGAGGTTCCGACAAAGGCGATGCGACCTGCGTCCAGTTGGACCGAGGCTCCGCGGTCGGCGAACAGATCGCTGTAGAATTTCTTGGCGCGTTCCATGTCGTTCACGCCGATGGTTGCATATCCGATCATGTCGGTCCCCTTTCTGGCTGCATTTCGATTAGCCTAGGGGCGGGCAGACCACAGCGCAATCAGGCGGTGCAGCGGCGCACGATTTTGTGCGCCGCCGCGATCCCGATGTCAGGGCAGTACCCTGCCGACGATGGTGTCGGCCAGATTGTTCAGGTCGATGTCCTGACCGCCCGGGTTCACATCGCCCGGCCCTTTGCCGTTGGTCATGATGGCAACCACCAGTCCGTCATCCCGGTAGAGGCGGAGCAGCGTGCGGAACCCGGCACCGTCGCCACCGTGTTCGGCCACCCGGCGCCCGCCGCGGGTGCGGATGCGCCAGCCAAGACCCCTGATGGACCCCGGCATCACGTTGAACATCCGGCAGTTCAGCCAGTCGTTGTCGATGGTCGTGCAGCCGTCACCGGAAGTGTCAGCCCCGGCCGGCACGATCTGGCCGTTCAGCACCTTCCACCCGAAGCGGGCCAGATCGACGGGCGAGGCTTCCATGCCGCCGCCCAGCCGCTTCCAGCCGACATCGCCATAGCTGATCTCTCGCGGCGTGCCGTTGTTGCGATAGGTGTAGGGCTTTGCCCGGTCATAATCCCCGGGGCGGGTGTTCTGCGGCGTCTCGATGAACCTGAGGTCGCCCAGCTTATAGGCATCGAACAGTTCCCGCTCGACCAGATCCGAGATGTCATCGCCCATGGCGCTTTCCAGCGCAGCACCGATGATCGTCCAGGCGTGGGTGGAATAGTCATAGGTCGACCCGATCACGCAGCCCGGCATCAGACCGACATTCCAATAGGTCTTTGCCGCATCCAGATCGGTCGGATAGGCAACGTTTGCCGGGTTGGAAATTCCGGGCGTGGTCGGCGAGGTGGAACTGTCCCGATAATGCCGGACACAGCCCGTATGGGACATCAACTCGTCCAGCGTGTGGCGGTGGAAGCTTGGCAGCGTCACCCGGGTGCCGTCGCTTGCGCGGCGATTGATCAGGAAACTGCGGGTCGTGCGGGTCAGATCGATCCGGCCCTGGGATTCAAGCTTGGCCGCCATCGTGGCCGCGATCGCTTTCGAGATCGAGGCCGCGTAATAGACCGTCTGGCCATGCGCCTCTTTCCCCGCGCCCATATCGGCATCGCCGAAGCCGCGCCGGTAGACCATCTTGCCGTTCCGGATGATCGCGACCGATATACCCGGCAGCGTGTTGGCAGACCGGTATCCTTCGATATCGGTGTCCAGACCCCCGCGATGGGAATAGTCGGCCCGGTCCGACCGGTTCTCCATCCAGATCCCGGCATAGCGCGGGCCGGATGGGGTCTGATACCGCTCGAAATCGACGATCCGGTAGCCCTTGTCGCGATACTCGCGCCAGTAGTTCGCGAACTGCAGCTCGGTCCGGTCGGTCCTGACGGCCCATTTGACGTTGCTGGCCACCTTGTTCCAGATCGCCGCATAACGCATGCCGTGGGGGGTGTCGTAGGCCTCGTAATCGACGACCTGATAGCCTTGGCGCACCTTCCTGTTGACCTCGTTCTGATAGCTTGACCGGGTCATGTTGCGCAGCTGCGCCCAGCGGATACCCGCCTTGTTGTGCACCCAGATCGCCGAATACTTGACCTGAGAGCCGACGCGGTAGGCTTCCATGTCCACCAGCCGATAGCCGCGCGCGGACTGTTTCTTGAACGCGTCGCCATACTGGGCCGAGGTCATGTTACGCCGTGACCACCAGCCCAGCTTTTCCTTGTTCTCGATCCATATCCCTGCATAGCGCCAGGCAGAGCCGACCTTGTAGACCTCGATATCGGCTGGGCGGTAACCCAGATCGCGGTACTTCTTCCAGTTCCTGTTATAACTGTCCGACGTCATATTGCGCAGTTGCGCCCATTTGCGCCGGTCGTGGTTCTTCTGCCAGATCATCGCGTAGCGCATCGAGGCACCGCTGGAATAGGCGTCGGTGTCGATGATCATGTAGCCGTCTCTGACGTACTGTTTGAACTTCTGGCTGAAGCTGGAGGTGCTGAGATCGCGGTTCGATGCCCAGTTCACCTCGCGCTTGAAGTCGAGATAACCGGCAAGTGCGGATGAGGGTGAGATCGCGGCCATTGCTGCGGCAGCAAGGCACGCCCGGACTAAGGATGCGGTACGCATCGGCTGGATCCTTTCAACAAATGATCTTTCAAATACGGTGCCGCACCAAAATCCCTGAACACGAAAGCCTGGACACCAACACCTGACCAAACAGCGCCCGACCACCGGCGCCCTGCGATCAAGCCCCGCGAACAAGCACGGCGATCCATTAATCCACTTCGGCAAGGTCTTCAGTGCAACCCGCCTAAAATTGCGCAACCGCCGGGCGATTTCTGTGGTCTTTCCTACAGGGCATGGCAGAGTGGCTGCGGTTCGCAATTCCGGGGTCGCCGCCCTGCCCCTGCTCTTCCCGAAGGTGCCACACCATGATGCAAAAGCAGTCCCTGCCCATTTCGGCGATCTATGTCCCCGCCAAACGCAAGCGGACGCTTGAGCCCGAAAA
>JBCCMP010000017.1:0-24965 GCA_039026295.1 Pseudomonadota bacterium
ACCCGGAATACTCGGGGCATCAGCAGGCGATGTTTCTGGACATGCTTGACGCGGGGTTTGTCGACAGACGCAGCTCGCTGGTGAACTGGGATCCGGTTGATCAGACGGTGCTGGCAAACGAGCAGGTCATTGACGGAAAGGGCTGGAGGTCAGGCGTCCCTGTCGAGCGGCGAGAGTTGGTGCAGTGGGTGTTCCGAATTTCGGATATGGCTGACGAATTGTTAGGCGCGATCGATGGCCTGGAAAGCTGGCCTGAAAAGGTCCGGCTGATGCAGGCGAACTGGATCGGTAAGTCAGAGGGCCTGCAGTTCACTTTTGAACTCGAAGAAAACGATCTGGTCGAAAGCGAGGGCCTTGAGGTCTACACGACACGCCAGGATACACTGTTTGGTGCGAGTTTCGCGGCTGTCTCGCCGGAGCATCCGCTGGCGCGCTCGCTAGAAGGGAAGGTGCCGGGACTTGACGCCTTTATTGCAGAATGCCGCCAGATGGGAACATCCGAGGCTGATCTGGAGAAGGCAGAGAAAAAGGGCTTCGATACTGGTCTTAGGGTGATCCATCCTTTGGATAAAGACTGGACCCTGCCGGTATACGTAGCGAACTTCATCCTGATGGATTACGGGACGGGTGCAATCTTTGGTTGTCCGGCCCATGATCAGCGCGATCTGGATTTCGCCCGGAAATACGGCCTCGAGGTAGTTCCGGTCGTGTGTCCTGCCGATGCCGATGCGGAGAGCTATTCGGTTGACATGGAGGCCTACACCGGGCCCGGCAGGCTGATCAATTCGAAGTTTTTGGACGGCATGGAGATTGCAGACGCCAAGGCGGCGGTCGTTGATCGGGCCGAGGCCGCGGGTTGGGGCTCCCGCCGCACGAATTATCGCCTGCGCGATTGGGGCCTGTCACGCCAGCGATACTGGGGATGTCCGATCCCAATGATCCACTGTCCGGAATGCGGCGTCGTTCCGGTGCCGCGTGAAGATTTGCCGGTGCGACTTCCCGACGATGTTGCATTTGACCGGCCGGGAAATCCATTGGATAGGCACACGGAATGGTTGAAATGCATCTGTCCCGAATGCGGCGGCGAGGGACGTCGGGAAACCGACACGATGGACACTTTCGTGGATTCATCTTGGTACTTCGCCCGCTTTACAGCACCCGAAGCAGATACGCCCACGGTGCCGGCTGACGTCGATTACTGGATGAATGTGGACCAGTACATAGGCGGCGTGGAGCACGCGATCCTCCACCTGTTGTACTCTCGGTTCTATTGCCGGGCCATGGCGCGGACCGGCCACCTGCCCGAGAAGTCAGGAGAGCCATTCAACGCATTGTTCACCCAAGGCATGGTGTGCCACGAGACCTACGCGCGGGAAGGAATGCCAGAACCGGCCTGCTGGACAGCGCCAGACGAGATCGAAGAACGGGACGGCTCGCTCTTCCACCGGGACAGTGGCGATAAAATCCTGATCGGACCTTCGACCAAGATGTCAAAGTCGAAGAAGAACGTCGTCGATCCCGAGCACATCATCGACCAGTACGGCGCTGATACGGCAAGGTGGTTCATGTTGTCGGACAGCCCGCCTGAACGCGATGTCGAATGGACGACGGCGGGTGTAGAAGGGGCGTGGCGCTTTCTTCAACGCGCCTGGCGCCTCGTCGACGAACTGGAATTGGGTGACGGCATGAAGCCCACCTGTTTCGGTCAGGAAGCGACCGCACTGCGCCGCATTACCCACGGGGCTATTGACGGCGTCACATCAGGAATCGAGGGCTTCGGGTTCAACAAATCCGTTGCAAAAATCTATGAGCTTTCGAACGCGCTGGGAAAATCCAAGGGTGGCGGCGAGGATCTTGCCTGGGCACGACGGGAAGGATGCGGCGTTCTGGCACGCCTGATGGCGCCGATGGTCCCACACTTCGCGGAGGAGCTCTGGCATCACCTTGGGCACGCGACGATGATCGTCGATGAGCCGTGGCCGGAGGCGGATCAGGCACTGCTGACGTCTGACACGATGACGCTGCCCGTTCAGGTCAACGGGAAGCGACGTGGGGAGATCGTGGTGGCTAAGGATCTCGAAAAAGACGAGATTGAAGCGATGGTCTTTGCAGACACGAAGATCGCTGGTTATCTGGAGGGCAAGAGCGTTCGCAAAATGATCGTCGTGCCGGGAAGGATCGTGAATGTCGTTGTCTGAAAGACGGTTACTTCTGTCGGGTCTGTTCTCGGCTTCGATGGTGGTGTCCGGGTGTCTCCGGCCCATGCTTGCAGAAGATGGCCCATCCGGGCGGGTGATTGGCCGTATCGCTTTTCCGGAAGTGGGCGACCGGTTTGGTTACTTCCTTGATCAGAGTCTTGCCGCGCGCCTGGGGCGTCCGAATGACCCCAAATACCGGCTTGATGTGATTTCAAAGACATCGCAACGGGGGCTGGCTGTTGCCCAGGACAGCTCTGTCACACGGATCACCCTTATCGTGGATGCGGGCTGGACGCTACGCCGCCTGTCAGACAATGCACCAGTTATGAGCAATGATGTCAGACTGCAGTCGGGATATTCAGCAACGACATCGCTGTTCGCGACCCGACAGACAAAACTGGATATCGAACGCCGTCTCGCGCGCGAGCTTGGCGAGAGGATTGCCCGTACTGTGATTGCACGGGCTGCCGAGGTTCCTGCGTGAGCCTTAAGGGGCGGCAACAGCCTGAATTCTGTACGACGCCTGACCCGGAAGCGATCGGCGCACTGATTGCCGGCGCGGACGCTGGACGCGTCGCGTCACTGCGCGAAACGTTGACGAATGCCGTTCTGGGCGGGTCTGCCGATCCGCTTTCAATCACATCATTGGCCGTCGCAGACGCCCGCAAGGACCCCGCATCGATCGATGAAGCCGTGCGTGCCCGCGGTTTTTTCGCTGGGCGTCAGGTTGTGATCATCGACGGCGGAACAGACGGTTTGTCTAAGCCATTGATGGCCGTGCTTCAGGATGTAACGGTCGAGGACGCATTTCTGATTGTTACCGCTGGCCAACTTCCGGCCCGCTCCACGTTGCGGAAGGCCTTTGAAGGTCATCCCGGCCTTGCGTATATCCCCGTCTACGAACAGGCGATGGATCCCAGGGACATTGAATCCAGTTTGAAAGCCATGGGCTTGGATAACGGAATTACCCCGGACGCGATACATCTGTTGATATCCGCACAGACCGGAATGGATTATGGCAGCTTCCTGCAGCTCTTGCGAACGGTTGCGTTGTTTGGCCTACGGGAATCCACTCCGTTGGAGGCTGCGGATATCAGGAGCTGCATCCCGGCCCAGACAGGAGCGGATATAGACACATTCGTCGAGGCTGTTGCTGATGGTGCCGCGACGGAGATCGGCCCACGATTGCAAAAGCTAAAAGCCGGAAGTGCATCCCCTGTCAGCATTCTGATTGGCATGAGCCGGCACTTTCGGTTGTTGTTGCGGATAAACACGTCGGCGGGTGGTCCAGAGGCGGGACTGTCGGGTATCCGCCCGCCCTTGTGGGGCCCGCGGCGTGACCGGATCTCAAGCCAGGCACGACGTTGGAGTCAGGATCGGTTGGAGCAGGCAAACCAGCTTTTGTTCGAGACGGATGCGCGGCTCAGATCAGTTGCCAATGCGCCCGAATTCGCGGTCTTAGAACGTACTGCACTTCGACTGGCGTTGATGGGCCGTGTTCGGTGATCAGTGGCCGGTTTTTCTGATCAATTCGCCAGCGCCTGACACAGACGATCGAGTGCCTCGAGATCCTGATAGCGAATTCTGACCTCACCGCCGCCGTCTTTGCCGTGTTCAATGAACACGCGCATGCCGATCGCGGCGCTAAGTTCGCCTTCCATCATTCGGGTATCGGCGTCTTTCTGCGGCGCGCTGCGGGATGTGCGGGGCCTGTCTGCGGCAGGAACCTTTCGCGCCAGATCTTCCACCTGGCGGACAGTCAGGCCTTTCAGTACCGCCTTCTCTGCCAGGCCAATCGGATCTGCAGCATTTATCATTGCGCGAGCGTGTCCGGCACCGAGCTTTCCAGACTTCACCAAGGAAAGCACGTGGTCGGGCAGATTGAGAAGACGCACCGTGTTCGCGAGGTGCGGACGACTTTTGCCGACAACCTCGGCCAGTTCGGTCTGGGTATAGCCGAAGCTTTCCATAAGCTGGGTGTACCCGCGCGCCTCTTCTATCGGATCGAGATCAACACGCTGAATGTTCTCGATGATCGCAAGCTCGAGCATCTTCTGGTCATCGATTTCCCGGACGACCGCCGGCATCGCATGGACACCGGCGAGCTGCGCTGCACGCCAGCGCCGTTCACCAGCGACGATCTGATAGGCACCCGTGCGATTGGGATTGGGCCTCAGCACCACAGGCTGAATGATGCCGTGCGCCCGGATAGAGGCAGCGAGTTCCTCCAAATCATGCTGCCTGAACGTTGTTCTGGGCTGATCGGGATTGGAGTCTATCAGATCAATCGGGATGTCTGTTGTTGTTGGATCGGGTGTTTTGCCGCGCGGACTAGCAAGATCTGCCGGTGTGTCACCTGCAAGAAGCGCGGAAAGTCCGCGGCCCAGGGCTTTTCGGTCTGATTTTTTAGCCATGTTTTGCCCTATGCCGCCGTAAGCAGTCCGTCACGCGTCAGAACTTCCTGAGCCAATGCCCGATAGGCGATGCTGCCTGCGCATCCCGGGTCATAGACCAGAACAGGGATGGCATGGCTGGGTGCCTCGGATATCCGCACGTTTCGCGGTATGATCGTCGAGAAGACCACATCACCCAGATTCTCTCGGACGTCCTCTGCGACCTGGCCGGACAGCCGGTTTCGTTGATCGAACATGGTTAAAACGATGCCTGCGATGTGCAACCCGGGGTTCAGGTTCTGGCGCACCTGTTTGACCGTCGACAGAAGCTGTGTCAGGCCTTCCAATGCAAAAAATTCACTCTGCAACGGGACCAGAACCGACTGCGCCGCGACCATCGCGTTCACGGTCAAAAGGTTCAGCGACGGCGGGCAATCGATCAGCACATAGTCAACGTGAGCGTCCTGTGCATCTTCGAAAAACTGGTCAAGAAGGTTTCTTAGCCGGTGCGTGCGATCGATCTGATCGACAAGTTCGACATCCGCGCCGGACAGATCAACTGAACTTGGCGCAAGCAGCAAGTCTTCGACCGGTGTTGGCTGAAGGGTCTGCAGCAGTGACAGCTCCCCGCTTAAAGCCTCGTACATGGAACTTGATCTTTCTTCCTGCGGACATCCAAGACCCGTGGATGCATTGCCTTGCGGATCAAGGTCTATGATGACGCACTGGAAGCCGGCCTGCGCCAAGGCCGTCCCCAGATTTATGGCAGTTGTCGTTTTCCCGACTCCGCCTTTTTGGTTTGCCACAGCGATCACGCGTGGCTGATTGCCGACTTTCGACGTCATGTCAGCCGCCGAATATTTGTCACACGAAGCAATCTGGCATCGGGGCGCGTGATACTGGGGATTTGCTCCAGCGAGAAATCCCAGTCTTCTCGGGCATCTTTGATTTCTTTCGACGCTGTTGAGCCTTTGAGGAAAAGGAGCTGGGTCTGCGCGCTTGCGAATTTTTCAGCCATCGGAAGCAGTTTTCTGAGCGGTGCAACCGCGCGGGCGGTCACAACGTCGTAAATAGACGTCGGAACTTCTTCCACACGGTTTGCGACGATCTTCGCTTCGGTTTCGAGCTGCCGGTTCGCTTCGCGCAGAAACGCGGCCTTCCGCTGATCAGATTCAACGAGGGTGAACTTTGACCCGAGGCTCTGCAGAAGAATGTGGCACACCAAGCCTGGAAGTCCTGCCCCGGAACCGAAATCTAGCCACGTCCTTGGCGTCTTCTTGAGGTGGTGTGTGATTTGTGCAGAGTCTGCAATGTGGCGATCCCAGAGGTTCTCAGGATCTGCGTCGGCAACGAGGTTGATGGCTCGTGACCATTTGAGGAGCAGAGCGACATAGGCATCCAGCTTGTCCAGTGTTTCACGTGGAACACGGAACTCTGATTGGAAGGCATCGCGGGTCACGCAACATCCTTGCGGTTCGTCGCCTCTGAAATCACCAGCAGGCGGCTTAATGCAGCTGGCGTCATACCCTCGATTCGCGAGGCCTGACCCAGGTTCTGCGGCCGGACGCTGTTAAGCTTCGTGCTCAGCTCCGATGACAAACCTGACACTTGCGAATAATCGAAATCGGTCCGCAGCGTGCGATGATCGCTGTCCGACAGTCGCGACAACTCTGCCAACTGCCGTTCGATGTAAGGCGCGTACTGCTCATCAGCGATGATCTGATCGAGCAAACTCCGATCGGCGTCGGCAAATTGCGGCCAGATCGATGTGATTGAGTCAACCGAGCCATTGCTGAGGCGAACGATGTCTCCGAAGGTTCTACGCACACCGTCCTGGCTGATTGCCAGACCTGCCAATGCCACATCATTTGCACTGATCGTGACCTGGTCGGTTGTATACCGCAGCTTGTCGAGGGCCTCCATTTTACTTTGGAAGCACTCCAGCCGAGCACTGGAAATGCATCCCATCCTTGAACCCAGATCAGTGAGTCGCCTGTCGGCATTATCTGCCCTCAACTGCAGGCGATGCTCGGCCCGCGACGTGAACATCCTGTAGGGCTCCGTGACACCATTAGTCACCAGATCATCGATCAAAACGCCGATGTAGCCCTCGGCACGGTCGATTTTGACCGAATCCTTTTCCAGCTGCTGCGATGCCGCATTCAAGCCTGCAATCAGACCTTGTGCGGCTGCCTCTTCATACCCGGTTGTTCCGTTTATCTGACCGGCAAAGAATAATCCTGCGATGGCCTTCAGCTCTAACGTCGGCCAAAGAGCCGTAGGGTCAATGTAGTCGTATTCGATCGCGTATCCGGGTTGCGCGATTTCGGCATTCTCCAGACCCTTGATCGTTTGGACGTACTCGATCTGAACCTCTTCAGGGAGCGACGTTGAGATCCCATTCGGGTAAATCCACGGGCTTTCCAGACCCTCTGGTTCCAGGAAAATCTGATGGGAGTCCTTTTCAGCGAACCGAGTAACCTTGTCCTCGATGGATGGACAGTACCTGGGACCAACACCGTCGATATGGCCGCCATACATTGCCGAGCGGTGCAGGTTCCTGTGAATCACATCATGCGTTGCTGAATTTGTATGGGTGATGTGACACGGTATTTGCCGAAGCGTCGGCGCTTTGCTGAACGCCGAAAAAAGCGTTGGATCATCGTCGCCGGGCTGGGCGACTAGATCGGAAAAGTTAATCGACGATGCCAAAAGACGGGGAGGTGTGCCAGTTTTTAAGCGCCCCGTTGGTAGACCAAGCCCCGTGATCTGGTCAGCAAGGCGGGTTGCCGCGGGGTCATCAAACCTGCCGCCCGGGCGTACCTCGTTACCGATAAAGACCTTTCCTTTGAGAAACGTGCCGGCAGTCAGAATCACGCACGCCGCTTCAAGCTCAGTTCCATCAGACAGGTCGACCCCGCTCACACGGCCTCTTTTGATCTTTAGACCAACCACCTCTCCTTCCAGAATTCTCAGGTCCGGCGTTGAAGCTATTATGCCCTGCATAACGCGTTTATACTCAGCGCGATCGCTCTGCGCTCTCGGACCACGGACTGCCGGTCCCTTTCGACGGTTCAAAAGCCGGAACTGAATTCCAGATGCGTCGGCGACACGGCCCATTAACCCATCCAGCGCATCTATTTCTGTGACGAGGTGCCCTTTGCCCAGCCCACCGATGGCTGGATTGCAGGACATTTCGCCGATTTTCGCCTTTTCGTGCGTGACAAGAATACATCCTATGCCCATGCGGCAGATGGCATGCGCGGCTTCTGTGCCGGCGTGGCCGCCTCCGACGACTATAATGGGATGTTTCATGTGAAACGACTCACTTCCCAAGGCAAAAATTTCCGAAGATGGTCTCTAACACATCCTCTACGCCGGTGTGCCCGATAATTTGCTCTAGATGGAGCAGAGCGAGGCGCAATTTCTGACTCAGAATTTCTTCTGATGCGATCTCTAAACTCGCTTTGGCGTCTCTCAGGTCCTCGATTGCTGCAGTCAATGCTTCGCGATGCCGATGATGCGACAGCAAGCCTGATCCATAATTGGATGCGGAAAGACAATCTGCCAGAGCTCTCAGCAATTTTGCGACACCCTGACCGTCATAAGCAGAAATTTCGAAATCATCTTGCTCTTTGCTTCGTGCGAGATCTGATTTTGCCCAAACCTTGAAATCACCTGGTTGCAACAGACTTTCGGCCAAAGGACTTTCAGTTGAGTCGAGGGCACGAAGATAGAAACGCACATCTGCTTGTTTCGCACGCTCCAAGGCCCGGTTTATCCCGGCCCCTTCCAACTCATTGTCTGTGTCCCGCAGACCTGCTGTGTCTAGGAAGATAAGCGGCCAGCCATCCAAGTCATAACGCACCTCGATGATGTCGCGGGTCGTGCCAGGCGTTGCAGAGGTCAACGCTGCCTCGCGGCCCGCAAGGTAATTCAACAGCGTGGACTTTCCGGAGTTTGGCGCACCGATGAGCGCAACCTCGACACCCTGACGCAGCCGTTCTGTCCGCACAGATTGCTCGCGTTCCCTAATAAGTTCACCGAGCAATTCATGGAGGATCTGGTCTACGTCAGGACGAACATTTTCTGGCACCTCCTCGTCAACCCAATCAATAGTCACCTCTAAAAGTGCGATCGCCCTCAAAAGCTTTGAACGCCAATTTTCAACGAGGTCAGAGCCCTCCCCGGATGCAAGGCGTATCGCAAGCCGGCGCTGGTTCTCGGTTTCCGCAGCAATCAGATCACCCAAGCCTTCAGCCTCTTCGACGCTGATCCGCCCGGATTCAAAAGCCCGCCACGTGAACTCCCCGGGCTCTGCTGTGAAAAGCCCGGGCTGTCCCTGCAGCAGGTTAAGGACGGCTGCAGTGGTTGCCATGCCTCCATGGCAATGAATCTCCGACATACGCTGGCCTGTGTAGCTTGCACCTTCCGCGAATATCGCGATCATCGCGTCATCGATCGTATCGCCAGATTCATTCACCAGACGACGGCGCTGCAGTTCCCTAACGCGTGGAAGCGGAGAGTTTGTAATCCACCTGGCAGCGTCATGCGCAAGTGAACCGCTGATGCGGATCACGGAAATCGCTGACAATGCCTGCGCGGTCGACAGCGCGAAAATTGTCCGGTCGTTCGATCTGAAAACCAGTGAACTGCCCGATCAGGTGTTCATCGAATCGAAGAAATCCGAATTGGTTTTTGTCTGCTTCAGTTTGCCGAGCAGGAATTCGATCGCATCGGTTGTGCCCATCGGATTTAGGATCCGGCGCAGTACGAACATCTTTGTCAGATCGACCTTCGAAACCAGCAACTCTTCCTTCCGCGTTCCCGACTTCAGGATGTCCATTGAAGGGAAGACACGCTTGTCTGCGACCTTTCGATCGAGAACAATCTCTGAGTTACCTGTGCCCTTGAACTCCTCGAAGATCACCTCGTCCATACGCGAACCGGTATCGATGAGCGCGGTCGAAATAATCGTAAGTGATCCACCCTCTTCAATGTTACGCGCTGCACCGAAGAACCTCTTTGGTCTTTGCAAGGCATTAGCGTCTACGCCGCCGGTCAAAACCTTCCCAGAAGACGGGACGACCGTGTTGAAGGCCCGGCCCAGCCTCGTGATCGAGTCCAAGAGGATCACGACGTCACGGCCATGTTCTGTCAGGCGTTTTGCTTTTTCGATCACCATCTCAGAAACAGCGACATGGCGCGTCGCCGGTTCATCGAAAGTTGAAGACACCACCTCGCCCTTCACAGAACGCTGCATGTCTGTGACTTCTTCCGGCCGCTCGTCAATCAGCAAAACGATCAGATAACACTCCGGATGGTTCCGTTCGATTGAGTGTGCAATGTTCTGCAGAAGAACCGTTTTACCGGTCCGCGGCGGTGCGACGATCAGGCAGCGCTGGCCCTTGCCGATTGGCGCGACCAGATCGATGACACGGGCCGATCTATCCTTGATCGTCGGATCCTCAATTTCCATCATCAAGCGCTGATCCGGATAGAGCGGCGTCAAATTATCAAAATGGACCTTGTGACGCGCCTTTTCAGGGTCTTCGAAATTGATCGTATTCACCTTCAACAGGGCGAAGTATCTTTCGCTGTCCTTCGGGGCGCGGATCGGGCCCTCTACCGTGTCACCTGTCCGCAGGGCAAAACGCCGGATCTGGCTTGGGCTCAGGTAGATGTCATCGGGCCCAGGAAGATAGTTCACGTCCGGTGAACGAAGAAATCCGAAACCATCCTGGAGAACCTCTAGAACGCCGTTCCCGACGATCTCCGTGCCTTCCTCTGCCAGTTCTTTGAGAATCGCAAACATCAGTTCCTGTTTGCGCATGGAGGCCGCAGCTTCGATCTCCAATTCTTCGGCGAGTGCCAGCAGCTCAGCCGGCGATTTAGCCTTTAGGTCGGATAGTTTTTGTTCGGTCATGATACGGTCCAGGCCGTTCAGAAATGGAAGCGATGCTGGTGAGGTCGTCTTCTATAGGCGAGAAGAACGGGCTGCGAGATGGGTTGAGTCGCCCGCGACGATGCATTCGATAAGCTCAGCTGTATCACCATGTCAAGGTGGAAAGCCTGCTTCAGAAAGGCCGGACAACTACTAGAATGACGATTCCGAACATGAGAAGCGTCGGAGCCTCATTCCATATCCTGTAGAAACGTCCCGACCGCTCGTTCCGATCAGCATCAAAATCCTTGCGCCACAAACCGAGTGCATGGTGAAACGCTGTCATAAGTCCCACCAGAACGAGCTTGATCCATATCCAGAGACTGTCCCAGTCGACTATTCCGGGCGTCAGTAGCAGCAAAATACCGAACACCCATGTCGCTATCATGGATGGGTTCATTATCGCCCGCAAAAGGCGACGCTCCATAACCTTCAGCGTTTCGCTGAGTTCACCACCTGGCGCAGCCTTTTCTGCATGGTACACAAATAACCGGGGTAGATAGAAAAGGCCTGCCATCCAACTTATAACAGATATAATGTGCAATGATTTTATCCATGGATAATAATCAGATATTATATCTGTAAACATCTATTTTAAAATTCGCGATATATTTTTATATTTCTGGTATAATTCGCAGAACTTATGGTTAAGTGACAAAGAAAAATTTGCTTAGCTTGGGTCGAATGCTCTTCGTGCTTCGCTGCGCCTTTCATTGGCGAGGTTCCCATAATTGCCCAGTCGTCAATGGGTACCAGTGAAGCGACCCCTATGTCGATGAGTGATTTTGAGCCGAGCATTTTGACGAATGTGCGAAGATCGGTTGTCATGGTACGCGATCGGAGATGTTTCGCTCCAATCTTAAGATCGATTAAAAGTAAAATATTTTGTAGTATTAGTAACAAACTGAATTAACGGGGATTAATGACAGTTTATTTTTATCCACGAAGTTTTCAACAAGCAACGTATCCGCTCGTTAGCAGAATATCGAGATGATTTTTGAGCATTTGCATTCAGTAACAGCAAATACCATTTTCAACAGCAGGTTACGAACTTTAGAGATCCCTTTGCCGACCTGGAAAGATGTCTAAATGTCAAAAGACTAAATTGGGTCGGACTTATCCACAGGTTTGAGGTTCAGAGACTTATCCCGTCCACATGTGAGAAAAAGTTTCCATTTCCGGAACGAAAATCCCCCAATCGTGGTTTTCCCCGTTATCCATGGGATCAATCGTTGATAGCGTGTGAGTGATCTTTCCTTCCAGGTCACTCCGCGCAAAAAGCGTAGCGCTGTGTCTTGGGAGCGTTGCCGAAAGAAAGCCGATGTTGCACCTGCATCTTGTCTCAGATTCAACGGGTGAGACGCTGCGCGCTGTTGCAAGGGCAGCGCTGGCGAGGTTTTCTCAGAAGATCCCCGATGTTCAGGTGTCCATTTTTGTCCGCTCCGAGAAAGATCTTGAAAAAGCTTTGGAGGCGATCCGCGAAGCACCGGGAATGGTCATCTACACGCTTGCCGACCCCGCGCTCAGACACAAGCTGCTGGAGGCATGCACATCTCTGAACGTCATTTCGGTAGCTGCATTGGACCCGGTTGTTGACGCCCTGGCGGAATTCCTCGGCGAGGCTGCAGAAGACCGGCCCGGTATGCAGCACAAGATCACGTCAGAGTACTTCGACCGTATCGCGGCACTGGACTTCGCGATCGACTATGATGATGGCGCGCTTGGTGATCGGCTCCTTCAGGCCGATGTCATTCTGATTGGCGTCTCAAGGACCTCGAAAACGCCGACCTGCATTTATCTCGCCTATCGAGGTATCAAGGCTGCAAATGTCCCTTTGGTTCCGAGTATCGAGCCTGACGTGGCCCTGTTCGATGCAATTGAGAGAGGTGTCCCAGTGATTGGACTAACCGCAAGCCCCTCCCGACTATCGCAGATCCGAACGCAAAGATTGGAGGCGATCGGATCAACAAAGACTGCTGAATATGCGGAACTGGACCATATCCGGTCAGAGGTTGCAGATGCCCGGCTTTTTTTCGAGCGACACAATATACCGGTGATCGATGTCACCAGACGATCCATCGAGGAGACAGCGGCTGAGATTCTCAATGATCTCCGCTCTCGCGGCGTTGTTAGTGTATGACCGCCTTGATATTGGCCAGCGCGAGCGCGTCGCGAAACACGATGCTTTCAGATGCGGGTATCGATTTTTTCGCTGATCCTGCAGATCTGGACGAAGCGTCCTTCAGGGATAATCATCTCAGGCAGGGAAAGTCGCCGACCGATCTTGCCGTTTCTCTCGCAATTGAAAAGGCGCGGTCCGTCTGTCAACGCCATGCCGGGAAATTCGTCCTAGGCAGCGACCAGATTCTGATTTTCGGTGATGAGCTGATTTCGAAAGTTCCCGACCGCGAGCACGCCCGAGAGCTTCTTTGGCGGCTACGCGGGCAAAGACATCAGCTCATATCCGCTGCTGCGTTTGTCAGAGATGGGGTTGTGATCTGGTCTGCATTCGAAACCGCGGACATGTATGTCCGTTCCTTTTCGGAAGGCTTCCTTGAATCGTATCTTGATCATGCTGGTGAGGGCATTCTCGGTTCAGTCGGTTGCTATCATCTTGAAGGCCTTGGCGCGCAGCTCTTCGATCGGATCGAGGGTGATTTTTTCACCGTGCTCGGATTACCTCTGATAAAGGTGTTGGGAGCGCTGCGCGAGCATGGGGTATGCGCGTCTTGAGAGCCCAGCCGATGTCGCATATGCCTTCATTTGATCCAAATGACGCGCGTCCCAAAGTTGCCGGAGTGATTGGTGACCCGATCCGTCAATCCAAGTCGCCGACACTCTTCCAGCACTGGTTCTCAAAACACGATGTGCCCGGTCACTATGTGCCACTGCACGTGAGGGCTGATAATTTCGAACAGGTGCTGTCTGCCTTGCCAAAGGCAGGATTTCGCGGCGTGAACGTAACGGTGCCGCACAAGTTGAAAGCCCTTGCGTGTGCCGATTTATGCTCGGACGCGGCAACTGCGATTGGTGCCGCGAACACCCTGACATTCATGCGGGATGGCCGTATACACGCTGATAATACAGACGGTTATGGCTTTCTGCAGAACCTTCAGTCGACCGCGACCGGATGGGCGCCAGACGCCGGGCCGGTTGCGGTTCTGGGCTCAGGCGGTGCAGCCCGCGCAGCCATATACATCCTGCTTCAGGCCCAAGTTCCAGAGATCAGGCTCTCCAACCGAACACGCGACAAGGCGGAGGTGATAGCAGATCACTTTGGACGGAAAATCACCGTCGTTGATTGGGACGAGCGCTCTGCAATGCTGACGGGCTGTGCAACCATTGTGAATACGACTTCGCTCGGGATGGTTGGTGCAGGGCCGCTTGAGATTTCCCTCGATGATGCTGACCAAGCCGCGCTTGTCACGGACATGGTCTACAATCCCCTGAAAACGGATCTTCTTTTGCAGGCCGAACGACGCGGGATGCGTGTCGTGGATGGTCTCGGCATGCTCCTGCATCAGGCCCGCCCAGGCTTCGGCCGGTGGTTTGGACCCGATCCCGAGGTGACAGAGGATCTGCGACGCGCCTGCCTTTTGGCAGAACAGCCTTTGGGGCAGACATGATCGTCGTCGGGCTGACGGGTTCCATCGGTATGGGCAAATCAACCACGGCAAAAATGTTTGCGGATGCGGGTATCCCTGTCTGGGATGCCGATGCTGCGGTACATAAGCTCTATGCAGCGGGGGCTGCTGGCACCACTGCAATTGCAGACATTGCAAAAGATGCCGTTGGGCCGAACGGTGTTGATCGCGATCTGCTGCGCGCCGCTGTTGTGCAGGACCAATCTCTCCTCAAGAAGATTGAAGCCCTGATCCATCCCCTGGTTGCTGCTGATCGCGCTGAGTTTCTTTTCAAAGCGCGTACAGACGGACATCAAGTAGCGGTTTGCGATATCCCGCTGCTTTTCGAGGGGGACGGGCACAAGCATGTCGACAGAACCGTTGTCGTATCCGCTCCGGCCGATATTCAGAAAAGACGCGTTCTGGAACGTCCGGGCATGACGGTCGAGACATTTTCCATGATCCTTTCAAAACAGGTCCCTGACGCCGATAAGCGCGCCAAGGCAGACTTTGTTGTCGATACTGGGGACGGGCTCAATCACGCGCGCAAGCAGGTGGAGCGGATAATCGAGACTCTCAAATTAGAGGCCGCGAATGCGTGAGATTGTTCTGGACACCGAAACGACCGGACTCGATCCAAAGGAAGGTCACCGGATCGTTGAAATTGGCGCTGTTGAACTGGTGAACCATCTTCCGTCTGGCCGGACGTATCACCAATACATCAATCCTGAGCGATCGATGCCAAGGGAGGCATTCGATGTCCACGGCCTGGGCGATGACTTTCTGCGTGACAAGCCGGTCTTCGCGCGCATCGCACCAGAATTTCTCGATTTTGTCGGCAGTGCGTCTTTGGTCATTCACAATGCCAGCTTCGACATGATGTTCTTGAATGCGGAACTGGAATGGTCAAACCATCCAAAACTTCCACTTCGGCAGGCAATCGACACACTGGACATTGCCCGGCGTAAGTTTCCGGGGGCGCAGGCTTCATTGGATGCACTGTGCAAAAGGTTCGGCGTCGACAATTCGGTGCGCGAAAAACATGGTGCTTTGCTGGACAGCGAGCTTCTGGCCGAAGTTTATCTGGAACTTCTCGGTGGACGCCAGCGCGGTTTTGAGCTTGGCGCCGCAAAGCCCGGCACCCAGGTCGCCGTTGAAATCACCTCAGGCTCCGAGTGGTCTCCGCCTGCGCGACCGCGGCCTCTTCCGCCGCGCCTGACGGACGAGGAACGACTCGCGCATCAGGCCTTTGTCGAGGAAATTGGCGACGGGGCGCTGTGGCTGGACCGGGGCTGACCCTCGCCTATCAATCTGAAGATATCCCGCAGCGCCCGTTTGATGCCCCAGACGGTCCGTGGTAGTGCGCCGTAAAGACCGGAGAGGAGAGCGCAGATGTCAGCCCCTGAACAGAAATTCACCACAGGTTCCGAGGAAGCGCAGGTCGCCGACATCATTGCCCGTGCCCGGGTTGCGATGGATCAGTTCGAAAATCTCGACCAAGGCCGGGTAGACGTGGCCGTTACTGCGCTGGCATGGTCGATTTACAAGCCCGAGAACGCAAAAATGCTCGCGGAACTTGCGGTGGAAGACACCGGACTTGGCAACGTCGAATCGAAAATCACCAAGAACACGCGCAAGACCTTCGGAACCCTACGCGATCTGATCCGTGCGCGGACGGTCGGGATTATCTCGGAAGAGCCAGAAAGGGGTCTTGTTAAGTACGGTAAACCTGTGGGTGTGGTTGGTGCGATCTGCCCTTCGACAAATCCCGCTGCCACCCCGGTCAACAAGGCTATGATGGCGGTGAAGGGTGGCAATGCCGTGATTATCGCACCCTCACCTGCAGGCGCCGCGACGACAGGGACGACCGTTGACTTGATGCGGGCTGAACTGGCCAAGGCCGGTCATCCGAAAGACCTCGTGCAGATCCTGCCCAGCCCCGTTTCCAAGGAAATGACGCAGGCTCTGATCAACCAATGCGACTTGGCGGTTGTAACTGGTTCACAAAACAATGTTCAGCGCGCGATGAAATCCGGCACCGTGTCGATTGGCGTCGGCGCTGGCAACGTGCCGGTGATTATCGACTCGACGGCAGACTTGGACGACGCGGCAGAGAAAATCACGGCGTCGAAGATCTTCGATAACTCGACGAGCTGTTCATCAGAAAACGCCGTGATCATCCTGGAGGACGTTTACGAAGATGCAATAGCCGCGTTGGAGCGCGCCGGAGGCTGGCGATGCTCGACTGAAGAGAAAGCGAAGGTCGAGGACACCCTCTGGATCAAAGGTAACTTGAACCGCCGGGTTATTGCGAAGGATGCAAGCGTCACTGCTGACGTCATGGGTCTTGCGCCCGAAGCGCAATCCCGGAAGTTTTTCATGGTCGAAGAAGCCGAAGTCGGCGGAAAGCACGGATTTGCTGACGAGAAACTAAGCCTGGTGCTGACCGTCTATCGGGCGAAGAATTTCGACGAGGCCAAGGCGATCACCACCCGTATCTTGCGCGTTACCGGTCTCGGGCACTCGGCGGGTATCCACACTGCTAATCTTGATCATGCGCGCGAGTTGGCTGCTGAAACCGACGTCGTGCGTATCCTGGTCAACCAGGCGCATACTTTCGGAAATGGTGGCAGTTTCAATAATTGCCTGCCGTTCACTCTGTCGATGGGTGGCGGCACCTGGGCCGGGAACACGATCTCCGAGAACCTGAATTACAGTCACTTCATCAACATCACGCACCTTGTGACGACGATCCCCGAGGACAAGCCGTCCGAAGAAGAGATGTTCGGCGCCTATTGGGACAATTACGGGAAGTAGCAGCCCCTAACCCAGTTTTTCCTTCAGCATCGCGGGGATCTGGCTGGGTACGTCTGCCACGCCGACACCTGCAGCCTCCAGGGCACGGCGTTTCGACGGGTAGTCGCCTTTACCGCCCGAGACGATTGCACCCGCATGGCCCATCTTTTTACCCGGTGGTGAAGATCGGCCCGCCATGAACGCGACGATCGGCTTTGCCATCCCTTTGGCGTACTCGGCCGCCTCCTCTTCCGCACTGCCGCCGATCTCACCGCAGATCGCAACGGCTTCGGTTTTCGGATCCTGGTCCAGAAATTCGAGAGCGTCGCGCGTCGTGGTGCCGATCATCGGATCGCCACCGACGCCATAAAATGCCGATTGGCCCATGCCGGCCTGTGTCAGGTTCAAAGACACCAAAGTTCCGAGAGAGCCGGATCGCGAGATTACCCCCACATTCCCGGGCTGGAAGACCCGATCATTGAATGCTGGCATGATGCCGACGAAGGTCTCGCCGGGTGTCACCAGACCGGCAGTGTTCGGCCCGACAATCCGTGTGCCATTTGCCTGGGCAGAGGCGTGCATCTCCATCACATCATGGGACGGAATATGCTCGGTCAGGCATACCAAGAGTTTCGCACCCGCCTCGCACGCATCAATGCAAGCGGCCTTCGCCGCCATTGGTGGGATGAACATGACCGAGATATCGAACTCGCCGGCTGCATCCCTTGCGGCTGCAAAAACCGGTCGATCAAGATGAGTTGTGCCCGCTTTCTTCGGATGCACGCCGCCGACCACGGTAGCCCCGTAATCGATCATCTTTTCTGTCCAGAAAGTGCCCTGTTTGCCGGTGATGCCCTGCACTAGGATACGGTGTTCTTTGCGCGGAATCATTATGCGACCTCCGACGCAGCAGCGACTGCGGCTTTCACCGCGTCGTCCATGAGGTCGAATGGTTCGATGCCCAGTTGATCTTTTACCAGGGCGACTGCCTCGTCTTCACCCGTACCGTGAATGGTGAAAAACACCGGGATATCGGGCCGGATCGCTTTCCATGCCTCGACCACGCCGCCAGCCATCACATCGGTTCGGGCAAATGCGCCGCAAAAATTGACCAGCAACGACTTGATGTTCGGGTTCTTCAGCAGAATGCGCAGCGCGGTTTCGGATTTTGTGTACGCCTCACCCCCGATTTCCAGGAAGTTCGATGGGCTGCCGCCATAATGGGTGATCGCGTCCATCGTCGTCATGGTAAGCCCTGCACCGTTCGCCAGAACTCCAACTGATCCGCCGAGTTCAATGTATTTGAGCCCCGCGGCTGCGGCCTCGGCCTCCAGATCGGTTAGCGGATCAGGTGATCCGTTCGAAGCGATGTCTTCCTGTCGTTCAATGGAGCTGTCACAAACAGTCAGTTTGCAGTCCAATGCGACCACGCGTTTGTCTTTGGTCAGCACCAGCGGGTTGACTTCCAAAAGTTCAGCATCGCGGGACCGGTACACGCCATAGAGCGCGACCAGTGTTTCGGCGATCGCAGCCTCCTGTCCTGCGAGATCAAGATCTCTCAGCAGTGGAAACACGTCGTCCATTTCCAAATTTGTCGATATATCGATCTCCAGACGCCGCATGGCATTTGGATCCTGCTCGGCGGCTTCCTCGACATCCATTCCGCCGAGCGGCGAGAACAACAGAACCGGTCCGCAAGAGACCGGGTCGTTTAGGACAGCGGCGTAGAGTTCTTTGTCGATAGGGACCTGAGCCTCGATCAGAAGCCGTTCCACCCGGTGACCACCGATTTCCATGCCAAGGATGTTCGCAGCATGGGTTGCAGCGTCTTCCGGGGTCGTCGCCAGTTGAATTCCGCCCGCCTTCCCGCGCTTGCCTGTTGGAACCTGCGCCTTAACTACACATGGGCCGATCCGTTTGGCTGCGCCACTGGCTTCTGCAGCAGAGGCGACGAGTTCTGATCTGGGCACAGCGACACCGCCGGTTTCCAAAAGCGGCTTGGCCGCGAATTCTTCAAAATTCATTCTGTCCCCGATCGTCGAGTCTTCCCGGCAGACTGCCTGAGGCGACGTATCACATTCTAGGCGGGCCAGGTACATCTGCGAAATGCAGGTCGTCGATTGTCTTGGCCGAGACGCGAGATCTCAGCCAACACCCAGCCGTTCTTCAAGATTTTTGAGAGTGCCTGTCTTCGATCCCGACCAATCTGCCATTTGGGAAATCACGAGAGTCGCCTGGCTTTCCAAAACAAGACCATCATCCAAAGCGCGCAGATGGTTTGCTCTTAGGGTGTCACCGGACGACGTGATGTCCGAGATCGCCTCTGCCGTCAGGTTTTTTGGTGCTGCCTCTGTCGCACCTTGGCTGTCGACGAGACGATAGTCCGCAATACCGTGGTGCTGAAAGAATGCGCGGGTCAGGTTGTGATACTTAGTGGCAACACGAAGCGGGTGCCCGTACCTGGCCCGGATGTCCTGCGCGACTTCATCGAGATCGTGCATGGTTTCGACATCGATCCAGGCGGACGGGACGGCGACAATCAGGTCAGCATGGCCAAACCCCATCGCAGCCGCCATGCGGACCTGCCGGGAATGATCCGGCAGACGCTCCCGGATCAGATCTTCGCCGGTGACGCCAATATGAATACGACCCGCCGCGAGTTCGCGCGGAATTTCGCCCGCTGATAACATGACAACTTCCAGGCCTTCGATGCCCGTCGCGGAAGCGGCGTATTCGCGATCGGTACCGTCGCGCTGAATGTCGATCCCGCGCTGTGCGAACCAGGCGATGGTGTCGGTTTGCAGGCGACCTTTTGACGGCAAGCCGATCACAACGTTGGTCATGCCAATGTCCCAAGAATGGTTTCCGGGCGCAGAATTCCGCCTATCGCCGGAACAGCCGCCGATGCGCCGAGTTGAACGGTCATCGCGTCGTAACGTCCACCGCCCGCAAGCGGTGGGTGATCGCCGTCGCCGTTTGCGCGCATTTCGAAAACGACGCCGTCATAGTATTCGAGATTTCTTCCAAAGCTCGCATCGAAGTGAATTTCAACGGGATCCAGACCTTCTTTTGCAAATGCATCCAGTCGCTCATCGAAGCGATCAAGAGCGGCCGTCATTGCCTTGCTGAGACCTCCCGCCAATGTGCGCAGATCACGCGCTGCTTGTGGTGCCGGTCCACGGACTGCCAGGATACTGGCGATAAGATCCGCATCTGCCCTTGGCATGCCTGGATCTCTGGCGTCCCTTGCCAGTGCATCAAGCCGGTTCGAGATGTCTTGCACATCCCTGACGCCCACCAACTCTCCTGCTGCTGAGATTGCAGCCTTCGTCGCATGCGGATTATCGACCCGGGAGAGAATCTTTCTGCGGTTTGACGACAATTCTGACGGCGCAACCGCAGCATCGATAAGGCTTTGAAAGCGTTTTGGTCGCCAGACATGCCGGCGCAACGCTGCCCGGCGGCGGTCAGGCATGTCCAGTGTATCGAGTAGAGCGAAGGCGATGGAAAGATCACCCATAGTGATGTCTGGTCTAACAACGTCAAGTGCAGTCAGACCGGATCGTAGGAGCAAGCACAACTGCGCGTCGGCCGCCGTGGTATCGGTGTCACCGAACCGCTCGACGCCTACTTGGGTGTATTCGACCGGGCGGCCCATTCCTTGAGGTTGCCGACGGAAAACCGGTCCGGCATATGCATACGAAGCTTGCCGGTCCCAGCCGGATTGGGCATGGGCGAGTGCAGTTGGCACGGTAAAATCCGGCCGCAGGCAAAGCTCGTTTCCACGCTCAGCGTCTGCGAATAGAAATGCCCGAGCTCGCAAATCTTCGCCGTAAAGATCCAGCAGTGTTTCGGCGTCAAAGAGATGCGGAAGCGAGGTCCTGACGGCTCCGGTTTCCTCGAACAAAGAGATCAGCGTTTCGCAAGCTGCATTGAGCGCCGACCAGTCCGGTCCGGTCTTCGGACGTCCGAGCATAGTCTAGTCTGCCGCGCTGGCCGCTCTGGCGATCATCGCATGGACTTCGTTTACCAGATCAGATGTAGCAACGGTGATCTGTGCGGGTTGAGATTTCCATTCTTCATTTGTCTCGATATCGTCTGCCAGTCGTGCGCCCAGCGCGAGATCCTTCAGAGTAACTTGGGCCGCAGCACGCTCATCCGACCCTTCGATAATCGCAACCGGTGCAGCTCGACGGTCCGCGTATTTCATCTGTTTCGCCATGTTCCCGCCGCCCATAAACACTTCGGCACGGATGCCAGCGTTCCGCAATTCGGCGCACATGGACTGGTAACGCGCCATTTCTGATCGATCCATGGCCAGTATCACAACCGGGCCTGCCGCTGCAGTTTCAGCTTGATTGAATGCCAACGCCGCCAGCAAGCGATCGACGCCGATGGAGACACCCGTCGCCGGAACGCGTTCCCCGGTGAACCGCATGACAAGGTCATCATATCGGCCGCCTCCAGCCACAGAACCGAACTGCCGCTTAACACCGTCCTCATCGAGGATTTCGAAAGTCAGCTCTGCCTCGTAAACAGGCCCAGTATAATACCCTAATCCCCTGACCACAGAGGGGTCGATCAGCATCCGGTTGTCATAACCTTGCGCCTCAGCGAGCTCGCCGATTTGCTCCAGCTCCTGAACCCCGGTCATCCCGGTTTCTGAATATTCGACAAGCGACCGTAGCTGGGCACAGGTCGCAGCAGCATCTTCCCGACGGGCGTTCACGAAACCCATCACGATGTCCGACTGATTGCGCGTCAGACCGGCACCTTTCGTGAAGTCGCCGCTTTCATCCTTGCGACCTTCGCCCAGCAACGCACGGACGCCGTCGTCACCCAGCCGGTCCAGCTTGTCGATCGCTCGCAGGACTGTGCCCCGCGCTGCGTCGTATTCATCGGGATTCTCCGGATTTAGAACGCCGATTACCTCCATTACGCCATTCAGAACTTTCCTGTTGTTGACACGGATGAGGTAGTCTTGCTGCCCGATCCCGGCAGCTTCCAATGCATCGCCCAGCATCATGCAAATTTCAGCATCGGCGGCGACCGTCGGTGTTCCAACAGTATCAGCATCACATTGGTAGAACTGCCGAAATCGCCCGGGTCCTGGCTTTTCGTTTCGCCAAACCGGGCCGACTGCATAGCGACGATAGGGGTTAGGAAGATCGCGGCGGTGCTGTGCGAACACCCGTGCCAACGGTGCTGTCAGATCGTAGCGCAGCGCCAGCCAGGTTTCGTCCTCGTCCTGCCAACCAAAGACGCCTTCGTTCGGTCTATCGACATCGGGCAGGAACTTGCCAAGCGCTTCCACCGTTTCAACAGCCGAGCTTTCCAAGGGATCGAAACCATAGGCGTGGTAGACAGAAGTGATCGCGTTCAACATCTTGCCGCGCTGTTCCACTTCCGCACCAAAATAGTCACGAAAGCCGCGCGGCGTTTCGGCCTTGGGCCTCGGTTGCTTTTTGACTTTTTTGGCCATGGATCTGTCCCGCCAGTCCCGTTCGCTTGCGCGCGGACGCTTAGCCGAGGAACAAATCTCGGGCAAGGCCAAGCCCGGGGATCAGGACTTTACGTAGACCTCATCCACGCCCAGTGCCTCTACCCGGCGGTAACCTTTGGCTTGCATCAACCCCGGGATCTCAGTCTTGTGCGTGTTGTTTTCTATCGTCCAGGCGGTGATGTCGTATTTCTCGAACGGGAAGCCCGATAGGATCGACATCTCCCCACCCTCGACATCCAGCGAGATATAGTCGATCACCCTCAGCATGTGCTCGTCGAGTATGTCATGCAGCGTGCGTGTTTGAACTTCGATCAGTTCACCCTGATGGCGGGGGTCATCTTCGACCTGTTTGCGCAGGCCGGGATCGTAACTTCCGGTGAGCCCCGACATCTGTGAGAATCCCTTTTGAACCTCGAGGAACTCAGCCGTGCCCTCGCGATCCGCGACCGCACATTGCAGACAGGTAGCCCGGCGAAAGCTCTGCGCTTGCGAGATGAACATCGGCGATGGCTCGATCAACAGGCCGGACCAGCCGCGGATGAGTTCGAAGAACAGACAATTGGATCCTGTGATACCGTCATACCCGCCAATCTCGACGAAGGTCCCGCCACGCTTGCCGTTAAAAACAGAACGGTCGAGAAATGCATCCTGACCGGACTGGCTGAAGAATTGGGCGCGCTGGCCCGTCAATTGCTCGCAGGTCCAGATCTTCTGATTGATCTGACCGCGAGTCGCAGCATGTGAGACGCTGTTCCTCGCCTGAGCCAACGCCTGATGACCTTGCATCATGCTGCTTTGCCCGTCGGAGACCGCTTTGTATCCGTCCGCAATCTGTTGCTTTATTTCAGCCTCGGTATCGGTCGGCATGAAATCAGCCCAGGCTCGCCTTTATCTGGCTGCCCGCCGCGCCAAAGTCCATTCGGCCTGCGTAAGCTCCTTTAAGAACGCCCATAACTTTACCCATGTCGCGGATCGACTCGGCACCGGTGTCCTCGATTGCCTTGGCAATAGCGGCCTGCATCTCTGTGTCTGACAAAGGCTTTGGCAGAAACTCCCGGATGACCTGCTGTTCGTCACGTTCCCGCTGCGCCAGCTCTACGCGGCCCGCGTTCTCGTACGCCGTTATCGAGTCGTCCCGCTGTTTCACCATCTTCGCGAAGAGCTGCACGATTTCCGGTTCGGACAATCCATTAGGCTCGTCCACCGACCGCTTTTCAATATCCTGGTCTTTCAGGGCGGCGGACATCAGCCTCAGGGTCGACAAGCGAACACTGTCCTTCGCCCGCATTGCATCCTTGATTGCTTCCTTCAAACGGTCGCGCATTGTGCACCCTGTATGTTGCGCTGCATTATGGCAGCCGGGCGGCGGAACGTATCATAGCCAACTTTGGCCGGGCAATAGATGTTGAATTCGTTAAATCATTGAAAATAAAAGATTAATGAAATTGCTCGGACGCTTGATTCCAATTCTCAGCGCGAATAGTTTGCGACCGGTCAAAATGCGCTATGCGCTCTGGCCCCGAGTCAGAACCGATAGAAAGTCGCAGCGCATCCAATGAACACATTACTTCAGTCCCAGAAAGAGTTTTTCGCAGACGCATCCGGCGCGACTGCATGTCTTGGCCTGGCGGATGGAACTTTGATCAAAGGCCGCGGCTTTGGTGCGACCGGTATCGCCGTCGGCGAATTGTGCTTCAATACGGCGATGACCGGATATCAAGAGATCATGACCGACCCGTCATATGCCGGGCAGATCGTGACCTTCACCTTTCCTCATATCGGAAATGTCGGTGCAAACCCGCATGATGAAGAGACCGCTGATCCCGTGGCGCGGGCTATGGTCGTCAAATGGGATGTGACCGACCCGCAGAACTGGCGCGCGGCCGAGCATCTTTCGGCCTGGCTGTCCAAGCGCGGCCGGATCGGGATATCCGGTGTCGACACAAGGCGGCTGACCCGTTTGATCCGCGATCAGGGTATGCCGCATGTGGCGATCGCGCATGATGCTTCGGGCCGCATAGACACCGAAGCACTGATCGAGACTGCACGCAGCTTCTCAGGAATTGATGGCGCAGATCTGGCGAAAGACGTGACCTGTGCACAGTCCTACCGTTGGGACGAAATGCGCTGGGCCTGGCCCGATGGGTTTGAACGGCAGATGGCACCTAGGCACAAAGTTGTTGCTGTCGACTTTGGCGCAAAACGTACAATCCTGCGTTGCCTCGCTTCTGCCGGGTGCGAGGTGACTGTCCTGCCGGCGACAGCGACTGCGGAAGAGGTTCTCGCCCATAACCCTGACGGCGTTTTCCTGTCAAACGGGCCTGGTGATCCAGCGGCAACGGGCGAGTATGCCGTACCCATGATTCAGGGCGTCATAGCCACAGAGAAGCCGGTTTTCGGGATTTGCCTTGGCCACCAGATGCTTGCGCTCGCGCTTGGAGGCAAGACTAAAAAGATGACGACAGGGCATCATGGCGCAAACCACCCTGTGAAGGATCTGGAAACCGG
>JBCCMP010000018.1:0-24963 GCA_039026295.1 Pseudomonadota bacterium
ACTGTGGGCAGGATCGGGGAAACCGGCGGCCTTGAAGTTCGTCGGCAGGCCGACATGCAGGACATTCGGCTTCTCCTCCGGCGGGCGGAATGCCTGCGGATCGGGCGAGCAGAGCGTCATCAGATCGGGGTCGAACCGGTCCCAGACACGCGGCTCGGTGAACGCGCCCTCCAGTGCCGAACAGTCCAACCCCGGCAGCCGCTGCAAATAGGTCAGCGGCGGCATGTTCATGATCGACAGGCATGGCACCTTCGCCTCGGCGATCTTGGCCAGCAGCAGGCGCAATGTGTGGTGGGCATATTGCGGCTCTTGCATCGCCAGTCCCACAAGGTCGTAGTCCTCCGGCCGCACCTTTTCCGGCACCATGGCGCTGATGTCTCCGGGCAGATCGCCCGACCGGATCGAACGGTGCTCCTCCGCGCCCTTCAGCTTGATCCGTACCTCGGTCCCATGGGTGTTGATCAACTCCGCCGTCCGCGCGCGGCAGACCAGCACCGCGTCATGTCCGGCCATCGCCAGTTTGGCGCCAAGCAGCGAGCCATAGGACGCGCCGAGGATCAGGATCTTGCGGGGCATGGGGCCGCCTCTCGAATCAGGTTGTGTTTCGAGCGGGAATATGAGCGAAATATTATTGCGCGCAAGTGCGGCATTAAGTTGCGAAGCGCATTCTCACCATTCCAGGTTTCGCGCTGAAGACCGCGCGAAGTCGACTTTTCTGTCGGGCAGAAAGCCATACAGATGCCATACGCTTGCCATACGGGTTGTCTGGCAGCGCACACCCCATCGCGCCACTGCGCTTCAGTTCGTCTCCCGCGTTCTAATCACTCAGATCCGCGACGACGCATCGACAGGAAAAACAGCACCCACAGCCCGAGCACAATGGCACCAGGTATCAGAACCAGGTAGATCAGATCCTCGCCGCTCTGCTCCCACGGCATGTCGACACTGCAGCCACCCGAGCCTGTCACAAAGGCGCAGGCCATGGCGTGCAGGTAGACATAGCCGAAGGCCCAAAGGCCCGTGCAGGCGACGGCCAGCAGGAACAGGAAGACGCGCGCGAACAGTCTCATCGCGGGCGTCGACTGCGTGCCATCAACATAAGACCGGACCGAACCGCGCCCTAGAACTCCACCCCGATCTGCGCCTTGACGCCGGATCGGAACGGGTGTTTCACCAGCTCCATCTCCGTCACCAGATCGGCGATCTCGATCAGTTCATCCTTGGCGTTGCGCCCGGTCAGAACGACGTGGGTCATCTCGGGTTTTTCCTCGACCAGAAAGCTCACCACCTCGTTCACGTCGATGTATTCGTACCGCAGGGCAATGTTAATTTCATCCAGTAAAACCATGGACTTGCCGGCCCGAATTAACTCCTTGGATTTCTCCCATGCGGCGGCCGCCATCTCCAGGTCGCGGGCTTTGTCCTGTGTCTCCCAGGTGAAGCCTTCGCCCATGGTGTGGAACTCGCAAACGTCCGCGAAGCGCTCGGTTATCAGGTCCCGCTCGCCCGTCGACATGCCGCCCTTGATGTACTGGACGACGGCGCAGGGAAATCCGTGCGCGATCTGGCGGAAGATCATACCGAAGGCTGCCGTCGATTTGCCCTTGCCCTTGCCGGTATGGATGATGATCAGACCTTTTTTGTCGGTCTTGGTCGCCATGATCTTGTCGCGCGCGGCCTTTTTCTTGGCCATCTTGCTGGCGTGGCGTTCCAGATCTTCAGGCGTGTCGGTCATGATTTCTTCCCCTGTCTGAGATGAGGACCAACCTTCTGGATCAGCGCCTCGATCAGATGCGCATCCATGAAGGCAAATTCGTCGCGGATCGCAAGGTTGATCACGCGTTTGCCGCGCAACGCATGGCCGAACTGTTCCTGCAGCCGCTTCGCATAGCGTTGTTCCATAACGAAAATCTGGTCTGCCCAGTCCAACTGGTCCGCGGACAACACGTCATCCGCATCCCGGCTGACACCGCCGAAATCGGTTCGAACGTCGCTCCAGGTGGCAAACACCTGCGCTGCCGTCGGGCTCCGCCGCCGGGCCTTGCCGCAGATGAACAGCGCCCGGATCACAGCGCCTTTGCCATCGTGCGCGAGGTCGGCCGCGCATAGCCGCCGTGGGCCGTCTGCCCGGTCTCTGTAAACCCCATCTTCAGGAATGCGGCGTAATTCTCGCTTAATTCGATTCGAGTTTGAAGCTCCAGCAGGGGCAGCCCGCGCACCCGCGCCAACGCCTCGGCCTGCTGCATCAAAAGCGAACCGATCCCCCGGCCATGCAATGCCGGGTCCACCGCGAGCTTGCCCACATACAGCCGGTCATCCCGTTCGTCGCAGAAGACACAGCCTGCGAGGCGGCAGTCCAGATGCGCCAGGTAACAGGTCTCTGACGTGACCTTCTCCCGAAACGCCGGGATATCCAGCCGGTTCAGCGAAGATGGCGGGTCAATCCGGCCGTCCATGAAGGCAAAGGCGCGGTGCAAGAGAGAGAGCAGCCCGTCGAAATCCGTCCGGGGCCCCGCTTGGGTGATCGCGGGGTCCTCAGGCCAGGGTTCGATCGCCACCTCGGGCCAGGTTGCAAGGGTGCGGGCGCCTTTCAGGCGGTGCGTCGCGCGGTTGGGATTGGCGGTGTTCGGGACGACACGAAGATCGAAGATCATCTCCAGACCGTAGGGCGCGTAGGTCTGCAATCGGCCATCGACCAGCCGGACGCCGATCGAATGGCTGAGGGCCGCAAAATCATCGATCGCCTGGCGGCAGTTCCTGATCGGCGCAATCGCCCGGCCATAGTGCTGCTCGTACCACAGATGCACCCGCGCCTGGTTTCGAATCTCGATCGGCACTGGTCCGGTGAAAAGGGGCGTGCAGCGCCGGATGACCCGGTCTTCGGTCTCCCAGGACGTGTCATTGTCGAAATAGAACAGGTCGATGTCCTTCAGCCCGTACCCGGGCGGGCGTTCGGTCAGATGGTTCCAGACCGTGTTGTAGATGGCACCCGAGACAATCCAGCAATCCGGCAGACCCAGCCCGGCTGCCGTCTCGATCGCAGGCCAGACGACGGGGTCGGCCCTCAGGATCTTCTCGAGCCGCGCCTCCGGACTCATGCGGGGATTTGCATGGTGCAGCAATGGATGCCGCCGCCGCCTTCGGCGATCTGGTCAACGTCGATCTGGATGATTTCCCGGTCCGGCTCCAGCGCCTGAAGCAGCTCCCGCGCGGCCGCATCACGCTGCCGGTCGCCGAACCGGGGCATAACGATGCCGCCGTTCGGGAAGTATGCATTCACATAGGCGGCCGCGAAATCGTCGCCGCGCTCCGGCATGTAATCCCAGCGGGGACGGAGCAGTTCGATGACCTCCAGCTTCTCTCCCCGGGCATCCCGTGCCGCCCGCAGCCGTTTCGCGTTTTCGCGGAGATCGTGGTATTCCGGGTCCTCGGTATCGTCCGAGATCTCGACAACCACCTGACCCGGGCGAATGAACCGGGCAACCCCGTCGACATGGCCATCGGTCACAGCGTCCGCCTCCGAGCCCCAGAGCCAGATCACCTCCTGCGTCGACGTGAACTCCTGCAACGCCTTCGTGACTTCCCCCTTGGACAGGCCGGGATTGCGATTAGGGTTCAAAAGGCACGTCTCGGTGGTCAGCAGCGTTCCCATGCCGTCCGATTCCATCGCCCCGCCTTCCGAGACGATGGGCGCAGACTGAAGTTGCACGCCTTCCGCCGCAGCAAACCGGGCAGCCAGAGTGACGTCCTCGCCGTAGCCTTCGAATTTCTCACCCCAGACATTGAAATTCCATCCGGTCGCCACCGCCCCGCTGCAGTCGCCGAAGACCGGCAGCGTGTCGCGTGTCCAGGTGTCGTAATGCGCCATTTCCAGCAGGCGAATGTTCTGGCTGGTCAGCCGCTCCGTCCCTGCATCATCACCGGGATTGATCAGCATCGTGACCGGCTCGAACCGGGCAATGGCATTGGCGATCTTCGCCTGTTCAGCCCGGATCTGTTTCAGCTCACGCGGGTAGTAAATGTCGTGCGCCGAACACCAGGCCATCACGCAGCCCCGGTGCGGGGCCCACTCGGCTGGCATGTAATTGCAGGCCGGGGTCAATGCGCCCGCCGGTGAAGCTGCCGCTGCCGCCATGCCCGCCAACACCTCACGTCTGTTCATGATTGGGCCTCCCCTGCCACATTGGCGAAGATGAAACCTTGATACCAGCCTGATCAATACCGGTCAGATGATTTCCTTTCTGAATGTCACGACGGCACCGTCGCCTGGAAGGGCGACGAAGCCCAGCCGCTCAAAATAGGTGATCAGATCCACCAGCGCCCGTCCGGTATCCAGGGTCAGCAACGTGTAACCCTTTGCCCTGGCCTCGGCTTCTGCGGCGTCGATCAGGCGCCTCGCAAGGCCCGCACCTCGGTGCCCCACGTCGACTGCGAGCCAGCCCAGATAAAGCGCATCCGCGATGTCCCGTGACGGCCGCGTAAAGAGGCAGCCGATTGGCACCTCAGCATCCTCCACCAGGAAAGCCGTGCCGTTCGCAGCGGCTTCCGCCAGCCGCTCTGAGGTCACGTCCATGGCAGCGGCGGGATGCCCCAACAGCGGTTCCATATAGGCAAACGACCGACGGATCAGTGCGACAACTGCCTCCCAGCGCAGGTATTCTCCCTGTACCGGAAACGGCGTCATCAGACCTTCTCCAATGCCATCTTGGCAGAGTTGGAGCGCGGGCGCCAAAGCCCCCGTTCGATCGCCTCCAGCATTCGCGTCGAGATCTCCTTCAGCGCGGCCGGGTTCGCATCGGCGATGAAATCGCGCGTATCGGCATCCTCGATGACCGCGTCATAGACCAGGTCGAAGTGATGGCTGCGCACCGCACCCGTGGTCGCTGCAAAGGCGAAAAGATAGTCGACCGATGCCGCAATCTCGAACGCGCCCTTGTAGCCGTGACGCTTCACTCCGGCGATCCATTTCGGATTGACGACGCGCGACCGGACGACCCGTCCGATCTCGTCATCCAGCGTGCGGATAACCGGGCGTTCGGGCCGGGAGTGGTCGTTGTGATAGACAATCGGCGCCACGCCCCGCAGCGTTTCCACCGCCGCCGCCGCGCCGCCTTCGAACTGATAGTAGTCGTCCGAATCCAGCAAGTCGTGCTCGCGGTTGTCCTGGTTCTGGATGACGGCTTCAGTTGCCTTCAGCCGCGTCTCCAACGCCCCGCGTGCCCGGGCACCATCGGCCTTGCCATAGGCGTAGGAACCCCATTCCAGGTAGGCCTCGGCCAGATCCGCCTTGTCGGCCCAAAGCCGTTCATCGATCATCGCCTGCAGGCCCGCACCATAGGCACCGGGTTTCGATCCGAAGACCCGGTAGGCGGCGTCCTCCGCCGCATCCTCTGCCCGAAACCGGGCAGCGGCCGGGTTCTGGTCGGCAGGCTCGTCCAGCGCCATCACCGCCCGAGCGGCGCTGTCGAACAGCGCCATCTGTGCCGGGAAGGCGTCGCGAAAAAAGCCCGAGACGCGCAGGGTGACATCCACTCGGGGGCGGGCCAGCGCATCCAGCGGGATGATCTCGAACCCCGTCACCCGGCGCGAGGCTCCGTCCCAGGTCGGTCGGCAGCCCATCAATGCCAGGCCCTGGGCGATGTCGTCGCCGCCAGTGCGCATGTTTGACGTGCCCCAGGCGGTCAGCAGCATCGTCTTCGGCCAGTCGCCATGGTCCTGCAGGTGCCGCTCGATCAGCATCTCTGCCGACCGCCAGCCAAGCGCCCAGGCGGCAGGGGTCGGCACGGCGCGGGAGTCGACCGAGTAGAAGTTCCGCCCGGTGGGCAGCGTATCGGGGCGTCCCCGCGTCGGCGCACCGGACGGACCGGGGGCAACGAACTGCCCGGCCAGACCAGCCAACAGCCCGCTCGTTTCCGCGTCGCCGCACGACCGGAGCGCGGGCAGGATCTCGCCATGCACGGTCTCGAGCACCGCGGCCGTATGCCGGAAATGCTCCGGCGTCTCTGGCCACTGCACCGCCATCTGGGCCAGCATCTCCAACCGCTCGACCGTATCCCCGCAGGTACGCCAGGGCTCTGAGCCGCAGGATTTCAGGAACTTGTGCCGAGGGCCGTCATAGGGCCGCCCCATCTCGCAGTCCAACGGATCGAATGCTTCCGGATCCATCCCGCAGTCCAGGGCCAAAGCCCGGATCAAAGAGGCATGCCCCCCCTTGCCGTCGCCGCGCGGGACGCGGACCAGGGAAATTGCCAGGTCCCGCTCCAGCGCGCCGTCCGGCGAGTTTCCGAATACATGCAGCCCATCGCGGATCTGACTTTCTTTCAGTTCGCACAGATAGGTGTCGAGCTGCTGAAGCGCGGTGTCCTCGTCCATCTCCGCCGTGATCCCGGCATCCTCGTCCAGACGCTCTGCAGCGACCAGTGTGCGGATCTCTCGTCGCAGATGATCGAGCCTGCGGCGGTCGACGCCAGAGGCCTCGTAATATTCATCGACCAGCGCCTCCAGGTCCTTCAGGGGGCCATAGGTCTCTGCCCGGGTCAGGGGCGGGGTCAGGTGGTCCAGGATCACCGCCGCCGTGCGACGCTTGGCTTGTGTGCCCTCGCCGGGGTCGTTCACGATGAAGGGATAGAGATGCGGGGTGGGCCCCAGAACCGCCTCGGGAAAGCAGTCCTCCGACAGGGCCAGCGCCTTGCCCGGCAACCATTCCAGGTTCCCGTGCTTGCCGAAATGAACGATGGCGTGGGCACCGAATTCCGCCCGCAGCCAGGCGTAGAATGCGATGTAGTTGTGCGGCGGCACCAGATCCGGCGCGTGATAGGTCTCTTTCGGGTCGATGTTATAGCCCCGCGCGGGCTGGATACCGACGACCGCGTTGCCATAGTGCAGGATCGACAGGGCGAACGCGCCATCCGAACAGAACGGATCCTCCTCCGGTTTGCCCCAGCGCGTCTCCACCTGCTCCCGCACATTCCAGGGAAGCTCCATGTAGAAGGCGCGGTACGTCTCCAGCGACAGGCGCACGCCGCCGGTCCGATCGGCCCTATCGGTCAGCCAGTTTGTCGGGCCGGCCTGAATCTGCGCCATCAGGTCGGCGCTGTCCGTCGGTGCGTTGTCGACGCCATAGCCCGCCCCGGCAAGGGCATGCAGCGCATCGACCGCGCTTTGCGGGGTGTCGAGGCCGACGCCATTGGCCAGCCGCCCGTCCCGGTTGGGATAGTTGGCCAGAACGATCGCCACTTTCTTGTCGGCAGGCGCGGTTGCACCCAACCTCGCCCAGTTGGCGGCCAGCTTCGCCGTCCATCCAATGCGCGATCCCTCCGCCTGATAGGTCGCGATCCGGCACTGGGTGGCCTCGTCGAAGTATGCCTCCCCCTTGAAGCTTAATGCGCGGGTCAGGATGCGCCCGTCGATCTCCGGCAGGGCCACGTTCATGGCGATGTCGCGCGCGGACAGTCCATTCGTCCCCTCTGCCCATGCCTCCTGCGTGCCGCCGGAAAAGACGCACTGGAAAACCGGCACGCCGGGCCGGTCGAGCGGTGTTCCCTGATAACCCTTCTGCGGCGATGACACCGCGAAGGAGGTCGCGTTCATGACCACTGCGGGCGGGGCCTGATCGAAAAGGGCCTCCAGCGTCGCCGCCGAAACCGGATCCTTAAGCGAGGCAACGAAGATCGGCAGCGGGTTCAACCCCTCTGCCATGCAGGCCCGCACCATCCGGTTGACCGGGTGCAGACCTGCGCCCTGCAACAGTGCCCGGTAGAAGGTGATTGCCGCGACGGGCGCATCCGGGTTGCGCCAGGCCGCTTTCACCGCCTCGATATCGGCAAGCCCGGTTCCGGGCCAATAGAGCCCTGCGCGCAGCAGCGGCGCTGCCGGGGCAGGGGCCTCTGCTCCGTCCAGCATGTGCCGGGCGTAATTCAGCAGCGCGCCCATGTTCCCGGGGCCGCCTTCGACGAAATAGGCCCAAAGCGCGTGCCAGTCCGCATCCGTTACCGAAGAGGCGCGCAGCAGCGCCTCGTCCGGCTTGTCGTCCCCGGGCAGCGCAGCAAACGGCACGCCAGCCGCATCCAGCCGGGCCGCGAACTGTTCAAGCCCGTACGACCAGTAGCCTTCACCCCCCAGAACCCGAGCGATGACCAGCCGCGATTTCGTCGCCGTCTGGTCGAGGTAACGATCCACCGACATCGGATGGGCCAGATGCATCAGGGATGCGAGCCGCAGATCGGGGGGCGCATCAGCGCCCTCGCGCGCTTCTGCCAAGCCGGCAAGCTCGGTATCGGCCGCGGATATGATCACCACGTCGGCCGGTGTCTGGTTCAGATCAACGGCCTCCGACCCATCGGTCACCTCACCCGGCTGCGCGAGCAGAAGGTGCATCAGGGTACGCCCCTTCGGCCGGCGATCGACGGCACCCGGGTCACAGGTCCTTCTCCATGAAGACGCTGGATCCGTTGTCGACATAGCTGCCGAACGGCCCGACCTCCCGGTAGTTCATGCGCCGGTACAGGGCGAGGGCATCCGGGCTCGCCAGGCCGGTTTCCAGCCGCATGATCGGCGCACCAAAGGCGCGGGCCTCCTCTTCCAGAGCTTCGACAATCTTGACGGCCAGCCGTTTGCCGCGCGCCGATCTGGTGGTGAAGATCCGCTTCAACTCGCCGTAGCCATCGCAGGGCGCGACCCCGCCGCAGGCCACCGGGTCGCTGTCCAGATAGCCGACGATAAACCGCACGTCCGCGTTCAAAAGCTGCTCCGGCGAGAACGCATAGCGATGCTCCGGTGCATAAAGGCTGGCCAGCTCCTCCTCGGACTGCGCGATCAGCGCCAGCGCATCGGGGCCGAGGGCATCATCACGGCGGATCTCCCAGACCGGGTCGGTCATGCGGCAACAGCGCCCCTGATGCCGCCAGCGATGGCCGCTTCGATGGACGCCCGGTCCAGCCCGGCCAGACCGATCACGACCAGGCGCGTCTCTCGCGCCTCGGCACCGAAGGGGCGGTCGAAATAGGTGTCGATCCGTGGACCTACCGCTTGGATGACCAGCCGCATCGGCTTGCCTTCGATCGCCGCGAACCCTTTCAGACGCAGGATGCCGTGACTCCGGATCACATCGGCCAGATGTCCTGCAAATGCGTTGGGATCTGCAACCTCGGGCAAAGTTAGCGCAAAACTCTCGAACTCGTCATGGCCGTGTTCATGCTCGTGATCATGATGGTGGTGGTCATGCTCATGATGGTCATCGTCGTGATGATCGTCATCGTGGTCGTCGTGATGATGATGCACCTCGTGACGCGACTCGAGGTCATTCTCCGCACCGATCCCGAGACCCAGCAGGACATCTGGTGCAACCCCGCTGACCGAAGACCGCACGAAGGTCACGCCGTCGCGGCTCTTCGCGCCAAGGCTGCGGATCAGCGTCTCGACAGTGCTGCTCTCCATCCGGTCGGTCTTCGAGACGACAACCATGTCCGCGCAGGCCAACTGATCTTCGAACAGCTCTGACAGCGGCGTCTCGTGGTCCAGGTTTTCATCCGCCGCGCGCTGTGCCTCGATCGCCCGAAGATCAGGCGCGAACTGGCCATCGGCAGCGGCAGGTCCGTCAACCACGGTCACCACGCCGTCAACCGTCACACGCGTGCGGATCTCGGGCCAGTTGAAGGCACGGACCAGCGGTTGCGGCAGGGCCAGCCCCGAGGTCTCGATCACGATGTGCTCAGGCGGATCATCCCGGGCGATCAGCGTCTCCAGCGTCGGAATGAAATCGTCGGCGACGGTGCAGCAGATGCAGCCATTGGAAAGCTCGACGATGTCTTCGTCCTTGCAGGCAGCATCTCCGCAGCCTTTCAGAACTTCGCCGTCGACGCCGATGTCGCCGAATTCGTTGACGATCAGCGCGATGCGTCGGCCGTTGGCCTGGGCCAGCAGATTGCGGATCAACGTGGTTTTCCCGGCACCGAGAAAACCGGTGATTACTGTTGCAGGAACTTTCTGGGGCATAACGGCCTCATCTCACTCATTGGTGCGGGATCTGGCCCGCGCGATGAAATTTTTTGCAGGCGAAGGTCGCGGTGTGCGACGCGATCAGCGGCTTCAACCCGGACGAGGCGGGACAGTGGCCGCGGGCAGCTTCATCGCATTCGGTTCCGGCGCACGTGCGCCGGTCGCAAGACGTCTGTTCATCTTTTCCTCCTGAACCGTCACACCCGACGGTCGGGGTTGCACCAGTGCACGGCAGGTCTCCTGGCTCGCGGAGGAGGCTTTTCAGCCCAGTGCACACCCGCCTTCCCGGCCCTCTGAGGTTGTCCTCGGCCAGTGGCATCCGGGCGCGCGCTCCGCTTACAGTCGCGGGGGCGGCTGCGGCATGGCACCCCCGGCATGGGTCGGTGCGCACCGCATTCCCTCTTGGCCCCGGCATCTCGGATGCCGCATTCGGGACCGTGCAGTCTCTCGCTTCTGTGAATTTCCAGGCGCTGTCAAGCAGGTGCGGCAGGCCGCCCGATTCATGTCCCGTTCGCGACAATCTGGCGCAGCCACGCGACAGCCTCGCTAACGGTTTGGGCGATCGGGACGGGCGGCGGCGGCGGGCGTGAAACAACGATTGTGGTGAGTCGCAGCGCCTCCGCCGCGTCCAGCTTCGCGGTGCCGGTCCCGCCCGCGTTCTTGGTGACCAGATGGGTAAACCCTTGCCCCAAAAGCCGGGTCTCCGCCGCCAATCGGTAGGGCGGGCGTTCTATTACGGGCGTGATGTGCGGCGGCAGACCTGGGACCGGTTCGATGGTCCGCAACGTGCAGTCAAGATCGGCACGTGCCGCAAACGGTGCGATTTCCTTGCGCCCTGTGGTCAGCAGTACGCGCGCGCCACCAGGCAGCGCGTCAGCGGCAGCCCGCAGGTCCGGCACGGCGATCCAGGACGGGCGTGTGGGCCAGGGCGGGCGCAGCACGCGCAAGCGCGGGGTCACAGTCAACGCTGCGCCCTCGGCGGCATTCAGTTGCATCTGCTTGGCAAAGGGATGGGTCGCATCGATCAGGATGGGTTGCTCCAGCGTTCTCAGGAACGCGGCGAGGCCTTCCACGCCGCCGAACCCGCCCGACCGCGTCGGAATGGAAAATGCGGCCGGATCAGCGGTCACACCGGCAAAGGACGCGAGCGGTCGAACCTCGGGGATCCCGGCGAACTCTGCTGCCAGCGCCCGCGCCTCGGCCGTTCCGGCCAGCAGCAGCAGATCCCGCATCAGGGCGCGTGGTGGGCAATGATCTGCCCGCTCCGGTCGACAACCATCACGTCCAGGGCAATATCGTCGCCGACAACGTCGTAGGCGGTGCGGTGGGCCTGCAAAGCGACGGCCTCGGCCAGCCGCGGGCCGGATGCAGTGAGCGCGGCGAGCGCCGTGTTGGCCGCGGCCACCGGACCCGGGTCCAGTCCGGCTGCCGCCGCCGTTTCGGCAAGGCGGGCAAAATCCACCTGACTGCGCCCGGAATGCAGATCAAGCGCGCCCTGGCCCAGCTTGGTCAGCTTGCCGATGCCGCCCGCAAGGGTCAGACGCGGCACGGGATTGCGCCTCAGATACTTCATGAGCCCGCCCGCGAAGTCGCCCATGTCCAGACACGCTCCGACCGAAAGGCCGTAATGGGCCTGCGCCGTGGCCTCTGAGGTTGCGCCCGTCGCGCCAAGCACATGGGTCAGCCCCTCTGCCCGCGCAACATCGATCCCGCGATGGATCGAGGCGATCCAGGCCGCGCAGGAAAACGGGCGGACGATCCCGGTGGTCCCCAGGATCGAGATCCCGCCGACAATGCCGAGGCGCGGGTTCCATGTCTTGTCGGCCAGCGCAGCCCCGCCTTCGACCGACACGGTCACGGTCAGATCCGGCGTATCTCCCGTGCGGGCGGCGACAGCCGAGACCGCTTCGTCGATCATTTTCCGCGGCACCGGGTTGATCGCAGGCTCTCCCACCGCCAGCGGCAGACCCGGTTTGGTAACTGTCCCAACGCCGTCCCCGGCCCGATAGGTCAGCCCGGACCCACTTGGTCCGGGGCAGACCCTGACGCCGATCAGCGCCTGATGGGTCACGTCAGGATCATCGCCCGCGTCCTTGCGGATCCAGGCATCGGCCCAATCCGGGCCGATCGTCGAGCGCTCGATTGCAAAGCTTGGCGTCTGCCCTTTCGGAAGTTTGACCGTGACCTCGGCGGGAATGGCACCGGTCCAAAGCCCCTCTGCCGCCGCCCCGGCAGCGGCAGCAGCGCAGGTGCCGGTCGTCCAGCCGGTCCGCAGCTTTGGGGTCTCGTCGCTCATGCCAACCGTCTACAACACGTGGCTGACCCTGCAAACGGCCTGCAAACGGCCTGCAAACGGCCTGCAACCGGCCTGCAACGCTGCCACCGTGCTCGCCGATCGCTGCGTTCTTCCATTGGAAGGGAATCATCCCTATATGTGAATGGTCCCTTCGGGGACTATGGCGATAAACGCGCCCGTAATAAGCGGATCGGACCCGGGGGCGGTACCCGGCGGCTCCACCATATCCCTTCATTGGGGGGCAGAGGGGCCGAAACAGGATCGACGGACGTGTAAAGGGGAATGCTTTCGCTCGGTGAGGTACCACCGTTATCGGTCCGTTTTGTACAGTTGCCAATGACAACCGTGCTCCGGTGGCGATGGCTGCGTAAGCAGTCGGATCTACCGAAATCTTAAGCCCTTGGGCCTAGCCGCCTGAGGCGGGGTTCGCAGGCACCTGGCAACAGAAGCCTGCATCTTTCACAGATACATCATCCCAAAGCATTACCGGTTTGCGGCGACATTCCTGTTTCTGGATGCAGATCGCGATCAGACGCACGTCGTTCAGGATATTCAGGAACGGCTTCTGCGCGGAACACGGCGCGCGCTGCCGGGTGACGAGATGTCTGAAAAACAATCAAAAAACGCCGGGAACCCTGTGAAACTGGCCACCAATCGGGACCTCTAAACGATTTCTAAAGCGCTTTCTTGGTCTTTCGTGCCAAAGAGAATCGCAGTATGCCCGGGCAAGGGCAGAAGGGACCCGGACTGAATGGCAGGGAACGGCCTCAACTACGGGCATCTCATGCAGAAGGCCATGCGCGGCATGATGGCCGACGTGCTGGGCCGTATTGCCGAGGATGGTCTGCCGGGTGATCATCACTTCTATATCTGTTTCGAGACGTATCATCCCGGCGTCGACATCCCGGACTGGCTGCGAGAGACGTATCCCGACGAGATGACGATCGTTCTTCAGGAATGGTTCCGCGATCTAGTCGTCACGCAGGACAGGTTCTCCGTCACGCTGAACTTCTCCGATCAGGCGCAGACGCTGGTGATCCCGTTTGCCGCCGTGCGGACCTTCGTTGATCCCTCGGTCAAGTTCGGCCTTAAATTCGATGCCTATGACGCGGACGAGCGTGAAGAGCTCGACTTGCCAGAGCCGGAGGACGAGCCGGAGCCGGAGATCGAAGAACCGGCGGGGACGGCGGACGTCGTCTCGCTGGACAAGTTCCGCAAGTCCTGACCCTCTCGCTTCAGAACCCCGCCAATGCCCGGATTTGACGATCACGTGCGGTCCCCCTAAGAGACCGGCGGGAGACCAGACCTGCATCCAGATCCCATATCTGCACCCGGACCCGGCGTGCATGCAGACCCGAAGTGCATCCAGAACAGGAGCGCCAGATGGCCAAAGCCCCCGCAAAGAAAACCAGGTCCGCGGCGACCCGGACCGAGACAGACAGCTTCGGCCCGCTAAAGGTCCCAACTGACAAATATTGGGGCGCACAGACCCAGCGGTCGCTCAAGAATTTTCCGATCGGGTGGGAGACGCAGCCCGTCGCGATCGTCCGCGCCCTGGGGGTGATCAAGCAGGCCGCCGCCAAGACCAACATGGAACAGGGCAAGCTCAGCAAGAAGCTCGGCAAGGCCATCGTCAAGGCGGCCTCCGAGGTGGCACAGGGCAAGCTTGACGATCACTTCCCGCTGGTCGTCTGGCAGACCGGTTCCGGCACCCAGTCCAACATGAACGCCAACGAAGTCGTGTCGAACCGCGCGATCGAGATCCTCGGCGGAGAGATCGGCTCTAAATCGCCGGTGCACCCGAACGATCACTGCAACATGTCCCAATCGTCGAACGATACGTTCCCGACGGCCATGCACATCGCAACCGCCACGCTGGCGCACGAGGTGCTGCTGCCCGCATCCGCCGACATGCTTCAGGAACTGCACGAGGTGATCCCCGCTTTTAACAAGATCATCAAGATCGGGCGCACCCACACCCAGGACGCAACGCCCCTGACGCTGGGCCAGGAATTCAGCGGCTACGCCTACCAGGTCAAACAGGGCATCGCCCGGGTCAGGCAGGCACTGAAGAACATCTATCTGCTCGCGCAGGGCGGCACCGCGGTCGGCACCGGACTGAACACGGCCAAAGGTTTCGACAAGCAGGTCGCGGCAAACATTGCCGAGATCACAGGCCTCCCGTTCAAGACCGCGCCGAACAAGTTTGAAGCGCTGGCGGCCCATGACGCGATGGTCGAGATGTCGGGCGCCGTGAAGACCCTGGCAGTCTCGCTCTTCAAGATCGCCAACGACATCCGGCTTTTGGGGTCGGGCCCGCGCTGCGGTCTCGGCGAGCTGGTCCTGCCGGAGAACGAGCCCGGCTCCTCCATCATGCCCGGGAAGGTCAATCCGACCCAGTGCGAGGCGCTGACCCAGGTCTGTGCCCACGTGATGGGCAACGATGCCGCCATCGGTTTTGCCGGCAGTCAGGGCCATTTCGAACTTAACGTCTACAAGCCGATGATGGCCTACAACCTGTTGCAGTCGATCCAGTTGCTTGGCGATGCGGTCAGCGCCTTCACCGACAACTGTCTCAAAGGCCTGAAGCCGGACGAGGACCGGATCGGCCAGCTCATGTGGGAAAGCCTGATGCTGGTCACCGCGCTGGCGCCCGAGATCGGCTATGACAACGCCACCAAAGTCGCCAAAACCGCGCACAAGAACCGCACGACCCTGAAGGAAGAGGCCGTCAAGCTGGGCTTCGTCGACGAAGCCACCTTCGACCGCGTCGTGCAGCCGAAGGATATGATCGGTCCCAAGTGATCAGCACATAGCGATCCGGCCGGCACGGGCCGCGGATCTCCCGCGGCTCCGGGTGATCGCCCGGGCCGCATACACCCCCTATGTCGCGGCGATCGGCGTAGAGCCGCCGCCGATGCTTCAGGACTTCGATGCGGATCTTGCCGAAAATGCGCTCTGGGTCACCGGCGATCCGGCCAACGCCTATTTGGTGGCAAGGCCAAGGGGCGCAGATTGGCTGCTGGAGAATGTCGCGGTCGCGCCGGAACGGCAGGGCAAAGGCCTGGGCGGCGCGCTGATCCGCTTTGCAGAAGCAGAGGGGCAAAGGCGCGGCTTCGCCAAGGTTGTGCTCTACACCAACCTGCACATGACGGCGAACCTCAGCCTTTACCCAACGCTCGGCTATGCAGAGACCGCGCGATTGCACGAAAACGGCATGGATCGCGTTTACTTCGAGAAAAGCCTGACCTGAACGCTTACGCCTGCGCTGCCTCGCGATCCTGCCCGACATAGCAGCCGAACAGTGCCGGGCAGAACATCGACGTCGCCTCGATCACCCAGAAGCCGGACACACCCTTGGCGTCCAGATAGCCGGGCCAGTCCAGCGGGGTCGCCGCCAGAAACGCGCCAAGCCCGCCAAAACCGCCATCCATCAGCGACCAGGATCCCCAGCGGGTGATGAAGACGGCAAGCCCCATCAAAAGGCCCAGACCCATGGCGCTCGCCAGGCTTTGCCGTGCGGAAATCGCGCCGGCCATGATCAGGACAAGCGCGCTCGACAGGCCAATCACGATCTTTATGGCGAGGAAATCGAACTGCCAGCTGATCACCCCCTGCACGCCGCCAGCGACGACCGCCATGCCGCAGGCAATGGCAGCCCCCCGATAGCCAAACGCACGGTCCAGCGAGGCCACGTCCAGATCTCCCGTTGTCTGTGCCCGCATGCGCAGGTAATTTTACCCTGCACCGGTCATGGTGGAGGAAACGTGAACGCCCGCATAGTCAATCTGCGTACCCGACGCAAACAGAAGGCACGTCAGGACCGCAAGGCCGAGGCGGATGAGAACGCCGCCAAGCACCGTCAGCCCAAGGCCATCCGGGATCTGGCCGAGGCCCGAAAGGAGCTGGAGGCCAGACGACTGGACGGTCACCGCCGCAATGATGATGACGCCTGACAGCGCGGATTTCAGGCCGGTCAAACGTTCGGTCACCCTTCAGGGCCACCGCACCTCGGTCAGCCTGGAAGAACCGTTCTGGGCGGAATTTCAGCGCATCGCCAGATGCCGGGGCCGGTCAATCAACGCGCTCGCCGCGGAATTGGACGCGGCACGCCTGCCGCCCGCGTCGCTGGCCAGCGCGATCCGGTTGTTTGTCCTGGCAGAGGTGAAGGCCGGGCGTTGAGCGGGTCAGCCGGGCTTCCACATTCTCAGCACCTCGAAGGGGACCATGACATGCTCGGCGAATGCCGGGCGGTCTTTCAGGCGGGCGTAGTACGCATCAAGCGCTGGTGTATCGATCTTGCTGAAGGTCAGCGAATTGTAGCGATACAGCAAATGCCCCGCCCAGATATCGGCGAACGTGAAGACGTCTCCCGCCATCCACGGGCCGTCGCCGATCCGTTCCTCGATCATCTGGATCAACGGTTTCAGATTTTCCGCCGCCTTGGCCACGGCTGAACCGTCGTGATTGGGCGGATGGCTCAGCAGCGTCCAGAAGATCGGCTGCGCAAAGGCAGGGGCCAACGTGACCTTGACCCATTCGCACCAAACATCCAGCCGGGCGCGTACGACGGGATTGGCAGGCCAGAAAGACGTATCGCCGTAACGGCCCGCCAGATAGCGGGCGATCGCGCCGCTTTCGAACATCACCAGATCACCGTCCGGATGCCCGGTTTCGCGAAAAGTCGGGACGCGGCCGTTCGGGTTCATGGCCCGGTAGGCGGCCGTATCGGTGCCGCCATGGGCATGGCCGTAATCCAGCCGCTCGTGATCAAGCCCGAGCTCGCCAATGGTCCACATCACAAGCTGCACGTTCGACGACGTCGCCCGACCGTAAACCGTAATCATTTCCTGGTCCCCCGCCAGGGCCGATATGGCCCGATGAACGCGACTATAGCTGCAATTTTAATCGAATCTTATAGAATCATACATACACCCCGGCACCATATGTCGGGTGCCGGTCAGAGCGGCGCCTGTTGCCTGGGCAAATCGCTGTCCGGCGTCTGGCACACGCGGATGGCACGGGCCTCTTCGGAGGCAGACAGGAACTAACGCGACCGGTCGCACCTGTTCCCTTTGGAACCCACCGGACGGCATCCGCCGAAATCAGGTCCCGCACGGCGCGGTCGACCAATCTCCCGCAAGAGCCTGGCTGAAAATCGCGACGGGCATACCCATGGCGCCTTTTCGGCATGTCCAGATCACGCGGTTCCGCGCAGGCTCTCGTAGCTGATCATCACATGCTCGGCATAGGCCGGGCGGTCCGTGAGCCTGCCGTAGTAGGCATCCAGATTGGGCGTCGCCGCCTTCTCGAAATCCAGCGTCATGTAGCGATAGAGGACATGCCCCGCCATGATGTCGGCAAAGCAGATCTCGGATCCGCCCAGATAGGGGCTCTCTGCCAGCCGCGCATCCAGCCGCGGCATCAGGGTCTTCAACCCCTCCGCGCCGGACGCCAGGGCGGCCGGGTCGGGCTTCGTCGCCCGCACGAGGTTCCAGAAAACCTTGTAGATCAATTCCGGCGCGACCGAGGTCTTGATCCATTCGGCCCACATGTCCAGTTCAGCCCGCCGCGCGGGGTCGGTGGGCCAGAACGCCTCGGCCCCGTAACGCGCACCAAGATAGCGCAGGATCGCCGGGCTCTCCCAGATGACGGCACCGCCGTCCTTCAGCACCGGGATCAGACCGTTCGGGTTCATGGCGCGGTAATCCGGGTCGTCATTGCCACCGAACGCACCGCCCCAGTCGACACGCTCGTGCTCCATCCCCAGTTCTGCAACGGCCCACATCACGGTCTGCACGTTGGACGAGGTGTTGCGGCCCCAGATGGTCAGCATGGTGGTCTCCTAATGGCTGTAGGTGGCGACAGGTGCGCCCAGACTGTCGAAATCAGGGTCCACACCCAAACCCGGTGCGTCCGGGGCGTAGAGCAGACCATCCCGCGTCTCTGGCCCGGGCGTGCCCGTACTTCGGGTGTTGTAGTTGTGCAGATCGGTGGCGTTCACCAGAAACTCCGGCGGGGTCGAGGCGGCGAAATGGGCGACGGCGGCCGTCGTGATCTCGCCGCCCCAACTGTCCTCGGCCACCACCGGCATGCGGTGATCAACCAGGTAATCCCGCATCCGCCGGGCCTTGGAAAGACCCCCCTGTTTCGAGACTTTCAGGCAGATCGCCTCCGCCCCCCGGTTCTGCACCACCCGCTGTATCGCGTGGATGTCGGTGATGCACTCGTCCAGTTTCATCGGCAGATCCGTCCGGGCGCGGACCTGCTGGCACTCCTCGTAGGTCCGGCAGGGCTGCTCCATGAAGAAGTCCAGATCCCAGCAGGCGCGCGCCACGCGCACCGCCTGATCGACCGTCCAGCCCTGGTTGGCATCGGCGAACGCTTTCTCGCCGGGGCGGAGCAGCGGCACGGTTGTCTGGATCGTCTCTATATCCGCCTGCCAGTCCGCGCCGACCTTGATCTGAAACTGGCGATAGCCGCGCCCGCGCAGGACGTCCATCTGCGCGGCCAGCCTTTCCGATGTATCCTGCGGTGCGACCCGGTACATCGGCGCGCCATCGGTAAGCTTGCCGCCCAGCAGCATCCAGACCGGCTGCTCAGTCGCCTTGCCCAGGATGTCCCAGCAGGCCGCGTCGAACGGTGCCTTTGCATAGCCGTGGCCTTGGATGGTGCCGTCCATGATCCGCTCGACCATCGCCACCTGCCTCGGGTCCTGACCCATCAGCGCAGGGGCCAGCAGCCGCGCCGCGGCTTCCACCCCTTCGGAATGGGCCACCATGTAGTTCTCGCCGCACGGGCAGAACTCGCCGACGCCGGTCAGCCCGGCATCCGTGCCGATCACCACGACAGAGGTTTGCGCCACCTCGATCGCGTTGCCTGCACCCCAGCGATAGATGCCGTCCACATAGGGCAGTGCGGTCTTGTAGACGGCGATGGACGTGATCTTCATGGCAATCCCAGACGCGGCCGCGTGCTTCCGCGCGGCCCGGCACTCGCACTTCTTCTGCCGGGCTTCAGCGGGCGCTAGGGCCAATCGGCGCGAGAATATCCCGCCAACCGGTGTTGCCGTGACCCCATATTGCCGCTACGTCTTTCGTTCAACAAGAAAGCCGGGGAGGCTGATCCATGGAAATGTCAGGCGAGCGACAGATTGCAGCCAGCCGGGCCGACGTGTGGGCTGCACTGAATGATGCAGAGGTTCTGAAGGCGTGCATCTCCGGCTGTCAGGAGATGGAAAAAACGTCCGAGACCGCGTTCACGGCCAAGGTCGTCCAGAAAGTCGGGCCGGTAAAGGCGACATTCACCGGCGAGGTCGAACTGTCCGACGTGGTCGAGGGCGAGAGCTACACGATCTCGGGCAAGGGCAAGGGCGGCGCTGCGGGCGCTGCCTCTGGCGGCGCCAAGGTTGCGCTGGCAGAATCCGACGGCGGCACGCTTCTGACCTACACGGCCGAAGCCAAGGTAACCGGCAAAATCGCCCAGCTCGGCAGCCGCCTGATCGACGGTTTCGCCAAGAAAATGGCCGACGATTTCTTCACCAAGTTCCAGGGCCAGCTCGAAGGTGAGGACCAGCCCGAAGATCAGTCAGTCGATCCGCAGGGCGACACGGTGAAAGAGGAAGAGGAAGAGGTCCAGGCCAGGGAAACCAAGGCAGGCTCGCTTGGCGACCAGTTTGACGAGGCCGTAGACGCCGTCAGCAAGGTCGCAAGCGATGTGGCCAGCAACGTGGCCAAGAATGCCGAAGAGGCGACCCGCTCTGCCGCTGGTGCCATTGCCAGCGAGGCCGAGAAACTGGCGGGACGAATAGACAAAGCGGAACCGAACAAGAAAGGATTCTGGGGGCGCCTATTCGGCGGCTGATCACATTCACCACATTCTAGAGCTTAGGGAGGAAAACCGATGCCAAATGTATCTATGACCGTGAACGGCAAGGCCGTCTCCGGCGAAGTCGAGGGGCGCACGCTGCTGGTGCAGTTTTTGCGCGAAACCCTCGGCATGACCGGCACCCATGTAGGCTGCGACACCTCGCAATGCGGCGCATGCGTCGTCCATGTGAACGGCGAGGCGATCAAATCCTGCGCCATGCTGGCCCAGACCGCCGCAGGAACAGACGTGACCACCATCGAAGGGATGGCCAACCCGGACGGCACGCTGGGCATCATCCAGCAGGCGTTCCAAGACAACCCCGGTCTGCAATGCGGCTTCTGCACGCCGGGCATGGTGATGTCGACGGCCGATCTGCTGAAGAACAACCCGAACCCCAGCGAGACAGAGATCCGCGAATACCTCGAAGGCAATCTCTGCCGCTGCACCGGCTACCACAACATCGTCAAATCGATACAGGCTGCCGCTGCCAATGCGCAGGGCTTGGCGACCGCCGCGGAATAGACGGCCGTCGGCATGCTGGCCGTGCAGATATCCGTCATGACGGGAATAGGGTTCGTATTTGCCCGCCGGACACGACGGGCGTTCGTGCCATCCCCCCAATTCGACATGAGGCGGGAACGGCACTTGGGCTCGCCCTCGGCCTTTGCATGGGTTCGATGAACAAAACCGACTGACACCCCTGTCCGGCAAGACGCCGGGGCCAGGGGCTGGATCATAGGGAGAAAGACATGCCTAAAGACACCGGAATCGGCGCGTCCGTCACACGGACGGAAGACGTGCGTTTCACAACCGGCAAAGGCCGGTACACCGATGACTTCAAATGCCTCGGCCTGCACTACGCCTACTTCGTGCGTTCGCCGCATGCCCACGCAACGGTCACCGGCATCGACAAGTCCGCCGCCGAAGCATCCGAAGGCGTGGTCGCGGTTTATGACGGGCACCAGCTGACCGGCGACGGGGTCGGCAACCTGATCTGCGGGTGGGGCATCACCTCGAAGGACGGCACCCCGATGAAGATGGGAGCCTGGTCTGCACTGGCCACCAATACCGTGCGCTATGTCGGCGATGCAGTCGTCGTGGTCATTGCCGACACGTTGGAGAACGCCAAGGACGCAGCCGGCAAGGTCGAAGTGAGCTACAGCGAACTTCCGGTCGTCACCGACGTCGCAGGGGCCATTGCCCCGGGGGCGCCGCAGATCCACCCGGAGGCCGAGGGAAACCAGATCTACGACTGGGAAATCGGCGACCAGGCAGCCACCGATGCCGCGCTTGCCGGTGCGGCCCGCGTGGTGGAGATGGAGATCACCAACAACCGCCTTGCGCCGGTTGCCATGGAACCTCGCGCCGCGATGGCCCAATACGATGCCGGAACGGATCATCTGACCCTGCACACCACCTCGCAGAACCCGCATGTTGCGCGGCTGGTGCTGTCGGCGTTCTATCAGATCGCGCCCGAGCACAAGCTGCGGGTCATCGCCCCGGATGTCGGCGGCGGCTTCGGCTCTAAGATCTACATATACCCGGAGGAGATCGTCTGCCTCTGGGCCGCACGCAAGGCCGGGGTGCCCGTGAAATGGACAGCCGACCGCTCGGAAGCTTTTCTGACCGACGCCCATGGACGGGACCACGTCTCGACCGCGAAGATGGGCTTTGACGCCGACAACAAGATCGTGGGTTTCAAGGTCGATACCAAGGCGAACCTTGGCGCGTACATGTCGCTCTTCTCGTCATCGGTGCCGACATATCTCTATGCGACGCTGCTCAGCGGCCAGTACGTGATCCCGAACATTCACTGCAATGTTCAGACCTACTATACGAACACCGCCCCGGTGGACGCCTATCGCGGGGCCGGCCGGCCCGAGGCCTGCTATCTGATCGAGCGGATGATGGAAAAGGCGGCGGGCGAGCTTGGCGTCAGCCCGGCAGAGCTGCGGCGGACCAATTTCATCCAGCAGTTCCCCTACCAGACGCCGGTGATCATGGCCTACGACACGGGCGACTTCAACGCGACGATGGACGCTGCCGAAACCGCTGCCGATGTGGCAGGCTTTGCCGCGCGCAGGGCGGCGTCCGAGGCCGAAGGCAAGAAACGGGGCATCGGATACAGCTGCTACATCGAGGCTTGCGGGATAGCACCTTCGGCAGCGGTCGGTTCGCTGGGCGCGGGCGTCGGTTTGTGGGAATCGGCCGAGGTTCGCGTGAACCCGGTCGGCTCGATCGAGATCCTGACCGGCTCGCACAGCCACGGGCAGGGGCACGAGACGACCTTTGCGCAGATCGTCAGTGACCGTTTCGACCTGCCGCTGGACCAGATCAAGATCGTCCACGGCGACACCGATACCGTGCAGTTCGGCATGGGCACCTATGGGTCGCGGTCGGGGGCGGTCGGCATGTCGGCCATCGTCAAGGCGCTGGACAAGGTCGAGGCCAAGGTCAAGAAGATCGCGGCCCACGTCCTGGAAGCCTCGGAAGATGATCTTGTCATCGAAGGCGGAGCGGTAAAGGTTCAGGGCACCGACAAGCAGATGCTCTGGCATGAGGTCGGCCTGTCCGCCTACACCGCCCACAACCTGCCAGAAGGCATGGAGCCGGGCCTGAAGGAAGGGGCCTTCTACGATCCGACCAACTTCACCTTCCCGGCCGGAACCTATATCTGCGAGGTCGAGGTTGATCCCGACACCGGTGTCGTGAACATTGAAAGCTTCGTTGCCGCGGACGATTTCGGCCAGGTGATCAACCCGCTGATCGTCGGTGGACAGGTCCACGGCGGCATCGCGCAGGGGGTAGGTCAAGCCATGCTGGAGAACATCGTCTACGACGAGGACGGGCAGCTGCAATCGGGCACCTTCATGGACTACACCATGCCGCGCGCCGATGATCTGCCCAGCTTCCAGGTGTCAACGCACGAGACGTTCTGTCCGGGCAATCCGCTGGGCATCAAGGGCTGCGGCGAGGCCGGGGCCATCGGCTCGCCGCCCGCACTGGTCAACGCGGTGATCGACGCGATCGGCAAGGACATACAGATGCCGGTCTCGCCCGAGAACGTCTGGAAAGCCATCAACGCCTGACCCCGTGGGGCGGATCAGTTCCGCCCCGCTCTCAGCAAGGAGAGAACAAGATGTACGATTTCGAATACGTCAAACCGGGGTCGGTCGCGGATGCGGTCGCAGCCCTGCAATCAGAAGAAGCCACAGCGATGTCCGGGGGGCAGAGCCTTCTGCCCACCATGAAGGCGCGGCTCGCCCAGCACGAGACGGTGGTCGACCTGACCGGCTGTCTGCAGGACAGCATCCGGGTGGAGCGGGACGGTGACATCTTCATCGGCGGCGGCACCCGTCATGCGGCGGTGGCCCGCGACAGCGTGGTGCCGGGCTGGCTGGCGGATGTTGCCGCTCATATTGGTGATCCCGCCGTCCGCAATCGCGGCACGATCGGCGGCTCGCTGGCCAACAACGATCCTGCGGCCTGTTACCCGGCGGTCGTGCTGGCCACCGGCGCGACGATCACGACAAACACCCGGTCGATCGCGGCGGACGATTACTTTCAGGGCATGTTCACGACGGCTCTGGAAGAGGGCGAGATCATCACCGAAGTGATGTTCCCGACCGGCGTCAGCGAGCCCGGCCGCGTCTTCAATGCCAACTACCAGAAGTTTGTGCAGCCGGCCTCGCGCTTTGCGCTGGTCGGTGTCTGCGTGGCGCAGACCAATGAGGGCGTGCGTGTCGCCGTCACCGGCGCGTCCGAGGACGGCGTTTTCCGCTGGACCGATGCGGAAGCGGCCCTGTCGGCAAACTTCTCGGCCGATGCGGTGCCGCCCGCGCCGCCCGCCGATGGCATGCTGGGCGACATCCACGGCACGCCGGAATACCGTGCGCACATCATCCACGTCATGACGAAGCGTGCCGTCATCGCGATGGGGTGACGGCCTTGGGCAGATCTCTGCCCGTCTTTTGATGCATGGACAGCCCCGGCCCGGTGCCGGGGCTTTTCGTTAGCGGCTGATGGTGAACCCGGCCTCGAACGCGGAAAGATTGTCGGCGTCTCCCAGGACCGCGAAGTGGACGCGATCGAACGCGCCCTTGAAGGTGCCGGTCAGTGCCGTTTGAAAAATCTCTGCCACACGTGCGGGCGGGTTGCCGAAGACGCCGCAGCCCCAGGCACCGAGGACCAGCGCGCGGTGGCCGTACCGGGCGGCGGTCCGCAGGATCATTTCAGCCCTGCGCTCCAAGGCGGCATCGACCTCGGCTGACAGTGCTTTAGCGTCCGGGCGCGCGGAAATCGCCTTTGCGTTCGGGGCAGGGGCCGTGATCACCGCGAGACTTGGCGGGTCCGGCCGGAGATAGCCGTAAGGATCGCGGATAACAGCGACGTTTGGCGTGTAGAGCAGCCTGTCTGCATAGATCTCGCTCGGCCAGGCCCGGTTGTCGGCGTAAAAGTCTGACTGCCGGGCCAGCGCGGCATAGAGCGTCGTTGCCCGGCACAGCGACTCCTCCTGCGCATTGCCGCCGCGGAGGAATCCCCCGCCCGGCGAACGGGCGGAGGCGAAGTTCAGGACGGCGATGTCATCGCGGCCCTCTCCTCGAAGCCGCGCTGCGCCGCCAAGCGTGTCCTCGTCGGCAACTGTGATGCTGCCGATACCGTCCCCTGACGGCGTCCACGGCCGTGCTTCTGGCCCGATCACCTCTGTCCCGGCCTCGGCGGTCAAAAGCGCAACCGTCAGGTCCACCTTTTGCCCGGCCGCGGTCAGATAGAACCCTGCCTCAAAGATCGCGAGGTTCTCT